>DCHH01000038.1 GCA_002315625.1 Bacteroidales bacterium UBA1757 | reverse complement strand
AAGATCAACATCGACTCTGACTCACGTCTGGCTATGACTGCTGCCATCCGCAAGGCTATGGCTGAGAAGCCCGCCGAGTTCGACCCCCGCAAGTATCTTACCCCTGCCCGCGACAGCATGAAGAAGCTGTACATCCACAAAATCGTGAATGTTCTCGGCAGCGACGGCAAAGCCCTCTAATAATTTATGGAGCTTTGCCCCATAAATTATTCCTTATTTTTTAGGGGCTCTGCCCCTAAACCCCGCGCCTACCGGCGGGCCGCTGATGCGGCCTTATTTGAGTCTCGCTCATGCGAAACTCAAATAATGACAATAATGAAAGAGCACTCGTTTCGGGTGCTCTTTTTTTATCTCCCGATATGGGAAAAATGCTTACTTTTGCGAAAAGCTTCGTTCATGCAGTCAAACCGTTATTTTCTGTTGGTCATTCTCACTCTGCTGCTGGCAGGGTGCTCTGTGTCGCGTGACATCAAGGTGGCTGACCAGCGATTCGGGTATGGGGAATATACCGAGGCGGCAAAGCTTTATGGGCAGGTTTATAGGCGCATACCATCAAGTGACAAGCCACTCCGTGCAGAGGTGTCGTTCAAGCAGGGGGAGTGCTGCCGCCTTTCCAACCAGTCGGTAAAGGCTGAGAACGCTTACATGAAGGCTATCCGCTTCAAATATCCCAGTGATACGGTCTATTTGAACTATGCGCTGACTCTTCACAAGAACGGAAAGTACAAGCCTGCTATCACAAACTACCAGCGATTTCTGGATTCTTTTCCCGAGAACGTTCAGGCCCGCAACGGTTTGGAGGCGTGTATGCAGGTTGAGGCATGGAAGTCTAAGGCGAAGATGTACAATGTGAAGAAGTCGGCTGTCTTTAATCTCAAGCGAGGTAACTACTGCCCTATTCTTATTCCGTCTGAATATCAGACAATTATCTTTACATCTTCGGCGCTTCTCAAGGAGAATGCAAAGCCGAGCAAGGTTACCGGACTGCCCGACAATGATTTTTACATGTCCAAGCTGGACCAGTTTGGAAAGTGGGAGAAGCCGGTGCTGATTGAAGGTGCTATCTGCAGCGAGTTTGATGAGGGAGGAGGTAGTTTCGATACTGACGGCAAGGAATTCTATTTCACCCGGTGCGTGACTGTCGCTGGTGAGGAGGGGGCAACAGCCCGCCCCAGCATCTACAAATCGACCCGTAGCGGCGATCAGTGGAGCGACCCTACTGAGATTGTAATCAGCAAAGACTCAAGCCTTTACTTTGCCCATCCGGCTTTGTCACCCGACGGCATGTATCTATATTTTGTGTCGGAACTTCCTGGCGGCGAGGGTGGCAAGGATATATGGCGGGCAGAAATTGCCGGTGGAACAGTCGGTGCTCCTGTAAATTTGGGAAAGGAAATCAATACCTCCGGCGATGAGATGTTTCCGGTATTCAATTCCGAAGGAGACCTGTTCTTCTCATCAAACGGTTTGCCGGGTCTGGGCGGACTTGATATTTTCAAGGCCATATATAATAAGGAAGACAGTGTGTGGCAGGTTGAGAACCTTATAGGGCTGAATTCTTCTGGCGACGATTTCGGAATCACTTTCTTTGGAAAGGAAGACCGGGGCTTCTTCTCCTCAAACAGGAAGGAGGCCAAGGGTATTGACAAGATTTATGAGTTCGGTGAGGCTTCGCGCATGTCACAGGTGTCAGGTGTCGTGACCGACCGAAATGGTGAACCTGTTCCAGAGGCAACGGTCCGCATTGTGAGCGACAACGGAACCAATACGAAACTTCAGGTTAAGAAGGACGGAACGTACGAGTATCAGGTTGAAAAGGGTGCTGACTATGTGATGCTTGGTACTTGCCGTGGCTATCTGAACTATTCAAACAGATTCTATTCTTTGGACAAAGATACGGCGTACATAATGGACTTTGTCCTGACTTCGCTGCATCTTCCGGTCCGTATCGAGAATATCTTCTTTGAGTTTGACAAGTGGAACCTCATGCCGGAATCGAAGCCGGCTCTCGACGAACTGTATAAACTGCTGATGGACAATCCGCACGTGACAATAGAAATCAGTGCCCATACCGATCGGAAGGGAACGGACGAATACAACGAGCGGCTGTCGGGAAAGCGGGCACAGTCGGTGGTTGATTATCTGATAGATATGGGTATAGAACCGGATCGTCTGACGGCCCACGGTTATGCAAAGACCCGCCCGACAAAAGTCACTCCGGCAATGGCCGAGAAATACCGCTTCCTAAAGGAGGGCGATGTGCTGGATGAACCGTTTGTTGAAAAGTTGAACGAGAAGCAGCAGGAAACTGCCGACCAACTGAACCGCCGCTGCGAGTTCAAAGTGTTGAAAACCACGTATAAACTATTCTAACTTATATGAAAGAAGAAGGTGGTAATAGCATAAAGGAGATTGTGGCATCAGCGGTAAGCCAGATTCGTGTGGCTATCCTGAAGAGTCAGGAGCGTGCCGTGAAGGCTGTCAATCAGGAGCAACTGGCGCTATATTTTGGTATTGGGCGTTTTATTTCGGTTAATACCAGGAATCGGAATTGGGGGAAGGGTATTATTGAGGGGATTAGCCAACAACTTCGTCAGGAACTGCCTGGGTTGAGGGGGTTTGGATTGCGCCATCTGAAAAATATGCGTTCCTTCTATGAGGCTTGGAGCGAGCTTGAAACTAATTCGGCAATCGCAATTGCCGATTCTGGAACTAATTCGGCAATCGCAATTGCCGAATTAACAGAAAAGATTGATATCGAAGAAGATGTAATTCGTCAGTTGCAACTGGCGAATTATCCTGATTTTCCTTTGGTTGAGTTTCTGAGTATCAGTTTTACGCATCATATACGCATTATTGAGAATGTAAAGGATGTAGAGGAACGGCTTTTCTACATCCGCTATTGCCACAATTATAAGCCGACGACTGATGATTTGTCTCAGATTATCAAGAGGCAGGATTTGTTTCACCATCAGGGTGCTCTGCCTAATAATTTCATGCAGACGATTCCGGATTATAAGCAGGCGTTCCGCAGCATTCAGATGTTCAAGGATGAATATCTGCTGGATTTTATCAATGTGGAGGAGCTGGGGATGCGCGATGAGGAGGTGGATGAGCGGGTGATTGAGAACAGCATTGTCCACAACGTCAAGAATTTTATCATGGCGTTCGGGAAGGGGTTTTCGTTTATTGGGAATCAGGTGCATTATGATAAGTTGGGGCATGACCATTGGATTGACCTGCTGTTTTTCAATAGGGATTTGCGCAGGCTGGTGGTGTTTGAGCTGAAGAGTGGCGATTTTAAGGTGGGGTATCTGGCTCAGTTGAGCAGCTATCTGCGTATTTTGAATGATGATGACCGCAGGGAGGGGGAGAATCCGCCTGTGGGGATTATCTTGTGCAAGAATATGGATAAGGAGTATGTGAATTATATTATGCAGGATTTCCGGCAGCCGATGGGGGTGGCGACTTATAAGACGGCTGACGAGATGGAGCCCGAGATTTTGAAGCTGCTGCCGCCTAAGGAGGAGCTGTTGAAGTTGATGGGGGAATAGGGAAAGGAGAGAAGTATGGCAAAAATACTGGATTACATAGCAAAAGAAACTCACGGGCAGTGCTTCGCATCATATAAGTATTGCTTCGATTCAATGCAGATGCCCCACCTTCTTTATGATGAGCAGGAAAGTACATACCACAATCTGAATAAGTTTGCAGAGAATGTGCATGATCCGAATTCGAGAGATATGCGTTCATTGGCAGAGAGTTGTTTTAAAGGAGAGCCTTTGTTCCGGTATTTTCTTGACGGATCTCGTAAAGTCTATAAGGTCGATGATATTCAATATGATAATAAGGTATACCCTGTTGTCAGTGGACAAATATCTGTGGCATGTTGTGAACGATTGATGAAAGATTGCACACAATACGATTCGTTCAGACATTTTGATGAAGAGGTGTACAATGTTCTTTGTTTACCTGTTAA
>DCHH01000073.1 GCA_002315625.1 Bacteroidales bacterium UBA1757 | reverse complement strand
CATGGCTTTCCACGATTTCCCTGACTGCGGCATGAACCTTCTTACAATGGGGGCACTGATAGTCAAACATCAGCACCACCGTTTTCGGACCGCCATCAAAAACCGTTTTCGGACCGCCGCCAAGCACCGGAAATTCCTCTTCAGATAGCACCGGGAGTTCAGCATCGGAAGTCCCTCCATAATAGGCGTTTTCATCTACCGTAAGCATCTGGAAACCGGCCAACGCACCCGCCAGGCAAAGTCCGGCAACAAATGAAGGCCAACGGAATCGCATACCCTTGGACAGTCTCAGCATCCATACAGCCAGGACAAGACCAAGGCCATGTTCCGTCATGCAATATTTGCAGAAGCTTTCCAATACGAAGATTTGCAGCGCAGTGAACCACACCGCACTCCCCGCAACCGCCCCGCAGATAGCAAGTTCCACCTTCCAGACCAGCGGGCGCAGCGATTCCTCAGCCTGGTCAATCAGAAACAGGCATATAATGAAACTCACATAGATTCCTGCCGCAAGAACACTCACAGGGAGGATGCCATACACAAGGGACCAGGAACTGCCAAGAACGCCGTCACAGGCGGAACCAGCAGTACAGCCGGGAAGTCCGCCATGTACAAGCGAGTGCCACGACATGACTACACAGAGGAGAAGGGCCACGACTCCAAGTAGAGCCGGGCCCCATTTCCTTTGTGCTATTTGAAAATTGTTGCTCAATAAAACTGCTGCCCAATAAAAACAGTTGCTCAATAAATATTAGGCATTCCAGGAGTAGGAAGGCTGACAACAATGGGCAGCCCCGCATCGAATGCCGCCGTAGGAGGTTCAGCAAGATAGAGGTCCTGAACATCGACACGCACTTCTCTTGGGGGTCTGCCAGGTATCCAAGGTACCAAGGTAACCTCTGTCCGTTTATCACCTATGGTTCCTATCTTTACGGGAACCATTCCTTCAGCAGTCATAACCATGACAGTCTGGCCGGGCTTGATTCCGTCGCAGGCATTCATGACAAGGACATCAGCGCCGGCCTCAGCCGCCTGGAAAACGCTTGATGAAGACTGGACACGGAAATCGAGCATATTGTCGTCGGTGTCGTGACCGTCGGGGAAACGTCCGCTGGAACGGGGTGCGGCAACACTGGGCTGCGCACCGAAGCGCCTGGCTTGTGCCACAGGCGAGGGAGCATAGCTACCGACGGAACTTCCGCCCAACTGGTAACCTTCTCCGAGCCACGGATCGACCACCAGACCGTAGTTGAGTGCGTCAACCACCAGTCCCTTTGCATTGCGAAGCGTGATGTTGCCTCTGCCTGAAAGGGCGGGACCGCCAAAGAGCTGGTCTGCAGGGACTTCGCCCACATAACCCGCTTCGGTACAATTCTCACAAACAACAGCATCGTCAATCGGATGGTTCTTTGCAAGCGGTTTGTCGAGCTTTATGCTGAAAACAAGGGCAAGGACGGGTTCGTTGCTGGAGTGGTCGAACTTGCTTGCCGGCTCGAAGCTGATACCAGTTCCGTTCACGCTGAAAGGAATGTTGGCGGAATGGGCATATTTGAGCGGAGCTTCGAGCTCAAGACCTGTGCCGGCCTCCTCGAGTGTCAGGCGATTGTTGTTGGGATTCAGGCTGGAAGCCGTGCCCACACTCTTTACGGTAACGGTTTCAATTCCGTGACCCTCACTGGCGATGTCCAGACGAATCCTGTCGCCGACAGAAATATTCTCGACCGACGAAACCTTGATATTGGTCTCTCCGGGAAGGGCTTCGTATGCGAGCCATGCCTGTGTGCCGGGCTTGCCCACCTCGGTAACCGTGACAACCTCATATTTTTCAAGAGAATTCGACACAGCGGGATACTGCGCACCATAACCTATGGCCATCTTGTCTCCTACCTTGAAACCGGTTACGCTGGTGACGGGGATATTGGTAGAACCGGCAGGGATTGTGATGACGGGACCCTCCGGAAGCGGCTGCCACAGGGTGGTGGGCGTTCCAAGGGGTGCTGGCATGCGGAACATTGGCATTCCCTGGGCAGGCGGGGGCAACTGAGCCTCTGTGACTTCGGCCACAATGCGCTCTTCTGCATTCTTGCCTGTGCCTACGATAACCTTGTCTCCCACTTTGATTCCCTTCACACTTCGCAGATAGAGGACATCATCACCCTTTGCTGCGTCAACCGAAAGGCCCGACGTTGCAAGACCGAGCAGATAGAATCCTTTGGGAGCAATCTTTGTACCTCTGGGAATTCTGATGGATGAGAAATAAGGAATATTGATAGCATGCGTAGTGATGGAATAGCCCGAAATGTTGACAGGCTTGTCGGAATCGTTGTAAAGCTCGATGAAAGCATTGGTTACATTGTCGGCGTTTCCGCTTGCAAACTCATTGATTTTGATTGGTTTGACATTGCGCACCTTTTCAACGGCCTTTTCAGAGAAAGATTTTCCGTTATCCGTCCATGAGGCATTGGCAACGAGGTCTCCATTAAATTCCTTCCGTCCGGACCTGACAGCAAAGTTGACAACCACCTTCTGGCCGGGAGCCACTTTGTAGCCGATTTTCCGGACAGCACCCTTGCCGCCCATCACGTTGGCCTTCCAGCCTCTGGGAGCCTTGATGCTCAAAGAAAGGTCAGTGATTTCCTTGCCCGTGGTGTTGACAAAAGTAACTGATGTATATTCGGTGCTTTTCGGGGTGAAGGTCTGAAGTCCGTTGGGGGCCTGGTTCTTGTCGGCGGCGTTGACGGCAAGTCTCTGCACATCATAGCCGGCGGCAACCACGTTAGCCTGTACAGCCTGGTTGCACTCGATTGTGGGGAAAGTCCCGGCAGCAGTCATGGCAGCCTCATAGAAAGTACCGGCTGAGCCCACGCTGTTGTCGCCTCCGTTTCCAAGAAGGATGGCACCCTGCTTGCGCATAGGGTCGTAACTGTTGCGAGGATTCTGAATGCGCTGTCCGTCGTACATGATGGCAAGCTCTCCACCCTGGGCATTTCCACCCATCGAACGCCAGTGGTGAGGTTCACCGTCGGCAGTAGCTGTGACAAACCTCCAGTTGATGGTGGGCAGGTCGGGACAGAACTTGTCATTGGGGTCAGGATTGACACATCCCACCAGATTGTTCTCCTGGTCGGTCTCAATCCATGGACCGGTTCCGGTTCCCTGGTACCATGCCCTTCCGTTGCCGAAATAGGTGGTCTCCATCGTTCCGTCGCCGTCGTCGCGGCTGTCGGTCTCGGCATTGCCGTAATCAAAGCAGCATCCGGTGTTGTAATGGTGTCCGCTAATGACCCAGTACTGTCCTTCAGCCTGGTCGTCAACAGCAGTTCCCGTAGCATCGTTCCATCTCAGTCCCATTCCCGGGAGGATGGCAAGGCCATACACCTTATGATTCATGATGGTAACAGGTGCCATGTCGGCGATGGGAACATTGTTGAATCCACCCATGGCATGACCCGAGAAACCTCCACGGGGTGCCTGCTGCAGGTGATTGCCTTTGCCCGACTGGTCATACAGAATGCTGACCCAGCAGGTTGTATTGGCACAGAATTCATCCTGAGCGGCAGCATCGGCATATCCGCCGGGGTCGCCGTCAGAGGGCTGGACAACTCCAATGTCGAGGGTCTGTCCGTCAGAGGCACGGACCACCTGGTAGAGCGGGCCGTTGTAGGAGGCATAGAGGGCTCTGGTGCTGCTGTGGGCGGCAACGCAGGGCGCTCCGTTCTTCGCATATACATCGCATGGCCCTTCCGGCCGTGCGGAATTGTCGGGGGTGCTGCCGGCAATCGCCAAAGAGGCAAAAATGGCAGTCGGCAGAATTACCGCAGAGGCGATAACTGCAACAAAACGGTTTTTGGTCTTCATATTGGAAAAATGTAATCTTCCGCAATAATAGACACTTTTCCTCAAAAAACGAAATTTCTCCTATACGGATTGTTTATTAATGTTTTGTATTGTAGAATTATCAGTATCTTTGTCGCATGAGAATTGTATCGCACAGAAAGCTAATCGTCATTGAATACGAAAAAGAGCATTTCCCTATAGAAAAGCCCACCGTTGCAGAATTGATTAAGGAAGAAATTTCATGCCACAAATAAGTGAATTTTACGGCATCCTGATTTGGATGAACTATAATGACCACATGCCACCACATTTCCATGCATGGTACGGTGAGTATCGTTGCACCATCAATATAAATGATGGAGTGGTCAAGGGAGAAATGCCAGATCGTGCGCTTCGTATGATTCTCGAGTGGCTAGACTTGCATCGTGATGAATTGACGGCAAAATGGATGTTGGCACAGAGCGGCGCTCCTCTTGGAAGGATTGAACCATTAAAGTAAGAGAACCATGTTTTTGGAAGTAACACGCGCAGAGTATTTGGATGGCTACAAGTTGCGCATCCATTTCAACAACGGTGAGATACTCATTGTTGATTTATGCTCGTCCCTCAAAGGGGAAGTGTTTGCCCCACTTAAGGACATCGAGTATTTCAAACGGTTCTCAATCAAGTTCAACACTATTGAATGGGAAAACGGAGCGGACTTCGCCCCTGAGTATCTCTATCAATTGGGGAAAGCAGCCTAAGTTGTTAGGATAAGGCCTGGCCTGCGCCGTCGCGAACCACATTGGAAATGTAGATGTCGCGGAACTCAGGAGTGGTCTCGTTCACCTCCGGGACGGCGGCATCAATCGGATTACCGTTTTCGTCAAAGGCTTCAACCGGAGTCTTTCCGCCGCAGAAAAGGTCGAAAAGGATGATGACCCACACACTCACTGGTGTACTTATTAATTTAGCAATGAGAAAAAAATAAGTTGAACAGAAAACCGAAAGATTGCGGCCTGTCAGTCTTTTTTTTGTAATTGGAATCATAAAACGTTACTACCCAATCACCAGAAAATGACATAAATATGAAACTGAAACTTTTAATTGTTACCCTAGTTGCAGCTGTTGCCACGCTGGCATACGCAGAAAACTACCCTTACCGCAGTGACTACCTTTGGGTTACCGTGCCCGACCATTCCGACTGGCTCTATGAGACCGGCCAGAATGCCAAAATCAAGGTGGAATTCTACAAGTGGGGCATACCACGCGACGGAGTCGTCGAGTATTCCATTAGCGATGACATGCTTCCCTCCGACAAGAACGGCAAAGTAACCCTTGTGAACGGCTGTGCGACCATCAACATGGGCACCCGCAAGACCCCCGGCTTCCGCGACCTCAGACTCTCGTTCTCCCTTGACGGTCAGAAATATACCCACCATATCAAGGTCGGATTCTCAGTGACGGAAATCAAACCTTATACCCAGGAACCTGCGGACTTTATGGAGTTCTGGAACGGAACCCTGGCAGCTGCGGCCAAGACTCCCCTCTCCTACACCCGCGAACGCTATGAGGCGATGTGCACCGACAAGTACAACTGCGACATCGTCAAGATTAAGGTTGACCAGAGACACAGCGTTTATGGTTACCTCCTTATTCCTGTCGATGCCAAGCCCGGGTCGATGCCCGTAGTTCTCGCCCCTCCGGGAGCAGGCGTCAAGACCATCAAGAACGTTAAGACCTTTTATGCGGAGCACGGATTCGTCCGTATGGAGATGGAAATCCACGGACTCGACCCGAGAACCAGCGAAAAGGCATTCAGCGAAATGACCGCAGCGTTCAACAGTTCCGGAAACGGATACCTTGAGAATGGCATTGACAGCCGCGAGCGCTACTACATGCGCCATGTCTATGTGGCCCTGACCAAGGCCATCGACTTCCTCACTTCGCTTCCAGAATGGGACGGCAAGAATGTGGCCGTGCAGGGTGGAAGCCAGGGAGGCGGACTTTCGCTTGTCGCGGCTGGACTTGACCCGCGTGTAACGCAGTGCGCACTGAACCATCCGGCCCTTGCCGATATGGCGGGGTATGCCGAAAAGGGACGTACGGGCGGTTATCCGCACATAAAGGGCGAGCTGCTCACACCCAACAATATCAAAACGCTGGCATACTATGATGTCGTCAATTTCGCACGCCATATCACTTGTCCGGTACATATGACGTGGGGCTATAACGACAATACCTGCCCCCCAACCACATCCTACGCCGTCTGGAACATCCTTACCTGCCCCAAAGAGTCGGTCATCACCCCAATCAACGAGCACTGGACAACCACCGAGGTCGAAACCGGCCACATGGAGTGGATACGCTCCAACCTGAAATAAATTTGCAAGTCAATCTAACTACCTCAAAGACAGGACCATTTTCGTATTTTGCGCGAATGATACGCGTAAAATACGAAAATTTGGGAGGGGTGTTATATCTTTGCGAGCGGATATTTATAATAGAGATATGAGCACTAAATTATTTTTGACGGTGTTGGGCATCGTTTTGATTACGGGCTGTTCTAAGACCACGACCACAGTTACCAACATTTCAAGCCTTCAGTCGCCTGACGGAAAGAATGTTGTTGAAATCTCCATCACTGAGGAAGGGCAGTTGCAGTACAGCCTCAGCCACGATGGGCAGAAGGTTGTGCTCCCCAGCACGCTTGGGTTTGAGCTTCGCGGCAATGTCAAGTCCGAATCGCTTGACTACGAGGGCAACAGGCCCGTGATGAGCGACAACGACCCCTGCTATCTCTTCGACAGGGGCTTTGAAGTTACCGGGTTCAGGAACAGCTCATTCGATGAAACGTGGAATCCCGTCTGGGGAGAGGAATCGGAAATCCGAAACCATTACAACGAACTGTTGGTCTGCCTTAAGCACACAGCATCCGACAAACTGATGAACGTCCGCTTCCGTCTGTTTGACGACGGCCTGGGATTCCGCTACGAGTTTCCCTCAGGACAGCCTCTCGTCTATTTCAAAATCAAGGAAGAACTGACAGAGTTCAACATGGCAGGCGACAACGAATCGTGGTGGATTCCAGGCGATTATGACACTCAGGAATACGAGTACAGCCATACCCGCCTCTCGCAGATTGCCTCCCATTTCGACGATTTCATGCGCGGCAACTCCAGCCGCACCCCATTCGACCGTCATGGTGTACAGAGTGCGCTGATTATGAAAACCACTGAAGGCCTGTATGTTACCATTCACGAGGCCGCTCTGGTCGATTATCCCTGCATGCACCTGCTTGTCGATGGCAAGACCTCCGGTATCCGCACCTGGCTCACCCCGGACGCAGAGGGGTGGAAAGGAAGCCTTCAGACCCCGGCCAAGACCCCGTGGCGCACCATTCAGGTGGCTGAAAGTGCCACTGAAATGCTTGCCAGCCGTCTGGTACTTAACCTGAACGAACCCTGCGCCTACGAGGACGTAAGCTGGATTCACCCCGTCAAGTACATGGGCGTATGGTGGGAGATGATTGCCGGTGCCGGCAGCTGGAACTACACCGACGATTTCCAGAGTGTCAAGCTCGGCGAAACCGATTTCAACAATGCCAAGCCCAACGGCCGCCATGCCGGGAATAATAATAAGGTGCGCGAATACATCGACTTTGCCGCCGAGAACGGCTTTGACGCACTTCTGGTCGAGGGTTGGAACATAGGCTGGGAAGACTGGGCCAACTGCGACAAGGATTATGTTTTCGACTTCCTTACCCCCTACCCCGACTTCGACATCCAGGCACTCAACGACTATGCCCATTCAAAAGGCATCCGTCTTGTCATGCACCACGAAACTTCCAGTTCAGTCCGCAACTACGAGCGTCACATGGAAGCCGCCTACTCGCTAATGAACCAGTATGGCTACGATGCTGTAAAATCAGGGTATGTAGGTGACATCCTTCCCGAAGGGCTTCACCACTACAGCCAGTGGATGGTCAACCACTACTTATATTGCGTAACCGAGGCTGCACGCCACCACATCATGGTAAACGCTCACGAGGCGGTTCGCCCAACCGGTCTTTGCCGCACCTACCCAAATCTGATTGGCAACGAAAGCGCAATGGGTACTGAGTACCAGGCTTTCGGCGGCATCAACCCTGGCCACACCGCAATCCTCCCCTTCACACGTCTGAACGGCGGCCCGATGGACTACACCCCCGGCATCTTCGAAATGAACCTCAAGGAGTGGTGCGGCAACGACAGCCACGTCAACTCGACAATCTGCGGCCAGCTGGCCCTCTATGTGACAATGTACTCGCCCCTGCAGATGGCGGCCGACATCCCAGAGCACTACAAGCAGTTTATGGACGCCTTCCAGTTCATCAAGGACGTGGCCATTGACTGGTCATGCAGCAAGTATATCTATGCCGAACCTGCTGATTATCTTATCATTGCACGCAAAGCCAAAAAGGACGGCCAATGGTTCTTAGGCGGTGTGACAGACGAGCAGGAACGTTCGTTCAACATATCGCTCGACTTCCTTGAACCCGGCACATATACAGCCACCATATATGCCGATGCCCCCGATGCCGACTGCTACAAGAACCCGCAGGCATACACAATTTCGACCATTGAAGTCACCCCTCAGACCACCCTGCCCGTGACCATGAAGCCCGGCGGCGGCTTTGCAGTCTCATTTGAGCCCAAAAAACAGGAGGATGTTTGCCCGTCAGTGGTGTATTGAAAATTCATTGGTGCTGTCAGTACCAGTTTGAAAGAAAAAAGTCCTATATTTGCGATTGAAGAGCGCATATAATTCCAACCATGCCATATAGTGCTGAAAATCAGATAATTATCTATATGGGGGGGGTAAACTATCCTTCCCATTTTTGCGATATACCCATACTCGCTCGCCATACCTTGTCCGGTGTTGGCGGGCGTTTTTTATTTTTTTGAATAAATGCAGTTGGCAATGATGGAATAATAAGTTGAACCGTGTATCAGATGTTCAAGTTGTTATTTTCTTAGGAGATTCCCTTTCAAAAACTGCTGGAGTGCCTGTCGATGTGACAGGCAACAGCGGAGCTTTTGAATAGAATCAGTCTGGCAGAATATGGGAAGAGGTTCCCGGTGTGATGGAAAAAAACGGGGTTGGACAACTTGAGCAGATTGCAGAGAGACAGGAGCTGAAGAGCATTTCCATAGTTCTCAACGGAACTGACTCATTCGGCTATTATGGTTGCCACTATGGTTACAATTCATATGGATACTACAGCAAAAATACATTATGTTGATGTTCGGTTCGTTATTCAAGCATAAAAAACAGTCAGGACTAGGGGCCGGCTGTTTCAAGGGTTTCACTGACTGGCACAGTCATATTCTTCCAGATGTGGATGACGGATTTTCCACACTCGAGAACAGTCTTGATGCCTTGAGGGCATATGAACAGGCTGGAGTGGTGTCTGTATGGTTGACACCGCACATTATGGAAGATTATCCGAATACTGTTTTTGAACTTCAGGAAAAGTTTGTCTCTTTTAAGGAAGCCTATTTTCAGGACAATTTGTCAAGGAATGCCGGCTTTTGCTGTCTCAATTTGAATCTGTCTGCTGAGAATATGATTGACAATCTTTTTCTAAACCGTCTGGAAAAACGCGAGCTGCTTCCTCTGGGCGAAGGACGGTTGTTGGTGGAGACATCATACTATTCAGCTCCAATGAATTTCGAAGCTGTTTTGAGGGAGATTCAGGCCATTGGCCTCATCCCGGTTCTGGCACATCCCGAGCGGTACATGTATATGGATAATGCATACTATGCGCGCTTGAAGCGTATGGGGATTCTGTTTCAGTTGGATTTGCCGTCTCTGTATGGAATGTATGGCAGATTGTCATACAAGAAAGCACTATATCTGCAGAAAAAAGGGTGGTATGATATGACTGGAACCGACCTCCACAGTATTGAGGCATGGAATCAAATGACTAAATAGACAGGTACCGGCGAAGCCATGGAGTATCTGGTTATCTCAATTGGACATTAAGATATTGCTGAAAACAATTGTCAAGGTGTTCACACATGAAGGAACAAGTATTGAACATCTTGTTCCTTTTGATATTGGACGGGGTATTCAATTTTTATGAAACGCACATGACCGCCTGTCGTCAAAGGTTTCCCTGATGGCATCGATCGCCACTTTAGCCTTGAAGGCTGCGCTGTAGCGTTCGCGCTTGTTCTTTTTTCCATCTTGTCACAAAAGTATTATAAAGTTATACTCCAACTAAATGGTCTGAAATACAGGTTATATTATATCTGGACCTCCTACCCAGCCCAGGCTTTTACGGAGAACTTCATGCAGGACTATCCGGATGAAGTCTGGGACAAGGATGGGTACTATCAACAGTTGGAAGCCTTCCGCGATATGGTGCCGGACGGTCAGAAGATTGTCGTGCTGAAAAGCGCGGACCGAACGGTGGAGATACCACTTTACAAAGCGTTCTATGAACATTTTGGTCATGAGGTGATGGTGCTGGAGGCTGCCGAGGTGGAGAAGAACAAAGCTCTGTGGTCGCACGATGCAACCGTAATCAGTGCGCTGAACCAGACAGACCTGATGTCCTACACGATGGACACACTTCGCGCCTTGGTGGATGCCGGTATGAGGAATGATTTCCGCACCATCCTGCTGGCTCATGACAAGCGCATGTTTGGGCTTATCTTCGAGGACGAGTTCACGAGCCGTTGCCTGACAGAGGAAGAAACCTCCTTCCTTCGTCAGCATACCATTCGACCTTATTTATATAACAATAGTACGCGCGAGGTATGGGAGGATGCCAAGAGACATAAAGATGAGTATATACTGAAGGATTACCGTCTGGGCAAGAGCGTTGGCGTTTATGCAGGTGTGATGACCAGCGAGGAGGAGTGGCAGAGTCTGTTCACCGA
>DCHH01000107.1 GCA_002315625.1 Bacteroidales bacterium UBA1757 | reverse complement strand
GGTTATTGTGAAATGACCGAACGGGGTCTCACGGTCATTTCGCGAAGAAATTGTGTTCGCGAAGGAATTGTGTTGGTTAGAGGTGGGCGAGAGTATTGTTTTGCATCATGATTCCCGAGTCTCGAATTAATGTCAGAATACTACTTGGGTGCCGAAATAGAGGGTGTAGGGTTGGTAGTTGTATGTGGCTATTTTGTCGGAGTAGGTTGGGGAGTAGATTGGGCCGGCTTCGTTCTGGCGGTTGAAAATGTTGGAAAAGGTTGCGAATATCACTCCTTGGGAGCGTTTGCCGATATCAAAAACTTTGTTTAGAGACAGGTCCAGGCGGCAATAATAGCCAAGGCGTTCAGAGTTGTAATCGCCGAAGACTGGAAGGAATTGATGTGTTGTCTCGTCCCATATACCCTCTGTTACAGGAGTATATAGCGTGCCGGGGCGACCTTGTGCATTGAGGGCTATGGTGAAGCCGTCGTCGGCGGCATATTGGATGCTACCTTTCAGCCACCAGGGAAGGTGGTTGTACGACTTGTACTGTTCGCCGTCTATGAAAGTGTAAGAAAGCAGACATGTGTATGACAAACCTAGACGTAAATGGTTGATTGTCTGACTACAAGAGACTTCGGCTCCGGCAATGTGGCGCTCATCCTTTACGGCCCTGCAAAGGTGGCTGATGTATTCTATGCCAATCTCGCGCTTGCCGTAAAGAGATGCTTCGATATGGGTGTCAGCCGTCAGGAAACTGTATTCTATGGCGGCCTGGAGCGACTTGGTTGATGTGAAATAAGGAATATAGAGAGTAGGAGGAAGGTGGCCGTGGTACATGCCGCCCGAAATTAGCAGGGAATGACAACCATTGCTGTAGCGAAGGTTCGCCTGCCACGAAAGTGTACTGGTCACTGGCCCTGTGATTTCCGAAATCGCACCACTCCCCGTTCCCGTAGTATCCGAAACCGAACCACTCCCCGTTCCCGTAGTATCCGAAACCGAACCGCTCCCGGTTTCAACGTTACCCGACTCTATACCATTCCCCGATTCAGTAAAACCAGAACCCAAACTGCCCCCAGTAATCCCCGAAAGGTCGCCGCGCAGTCCGATGCCTGCCACCAGTCCGTCCGTAATCTCATATCTGGCATACAAAAACACTTCCGGCGTGAACTTATTAAGTGTAGTATCTGTGTGCAGCACAGGTGCAAAGTCGCTCCGGTCGTATGGATTAACAGGCCTGGAACATACCATATCAACCTTTGTGAAGTCTGTGGAGATGCCCCCTTCTATCCACAGCCTGTTGCTGAAATAGTGCTTAATGGCGGCATTGAGATGATACCTGTGGTCCGTCTCCTGCCCGTCAATTCGGTTTGACGACAGAGTATCAGAGGAATAGCTGCCGTCACTAATATCCACTCCAAGGCTTAAATCGTAAGCCGTCCGGCCGGTGAAGCCCTTAAGATTTGCCACGGCAAAACCGCGACGGTTAGCAGCCGTTGTGCCTGTCTTTGTCTGGTCAATGTACGAGGTCCCTTTGAAGGTTTCGTCGATGAAGTAGGCGTAGAGGTTGGCTTCGGCCTTTTTGTCTTTCCCGAGATGGAGGTTCAGGCCGACGTCGTTTGTGCGGAACGACTCAATCTGTCCGGAGGCATTGTTGATTGAAATGTATGGTTCATGAAACTGCCAGTTGGTATAGACTTGAACAAAACTGTTGCCTTGCTTGTCAAGCATTTGTGAGCGCAAGACCCCGATGTTCGCCAACGACAGCGAACATTCTGTCTGGTTAAAATCAATATGCTTGGCAGTGTGAATATCGGTGACACCGGCAGTCGCGTTGCTCTTTGAAAGGGGCGGATTGCCGGCATAAACGGTCATATTATCGATGAGCGATGTGTTGAACAGACTGAAGTTGCCCATACCGTTGATTTCGGTGTTTCGCACCGGTCTGACGATGGGTATGCCGTTTAACAGCACCTGCGAAGAGCTTGCGCTACTTCCTCTAAATGCTGGATTCGCACTCTCGTCGGTGTTGGTCGAGGCCGGTAGAATCGTCAGGGCATTCAATGCATCTCCATTTGAGACTGGAGAGAGGTAGATATCCATCCGGTCAAGCTTCTCAATCGAAAACTCCTCGGTTGTCTCGGGCTGGCTTTCCACCAGAACGGCATTGAGAAGGCGGTTGTCATCCTTCATGACCACTGTCAGTAGTGTCGTGTCAAGCTCCGTCAAAGGAATGAATTGCGTACAATATCCCACAAAGGAGACAACCAGTGTATCGGAAAGAGATGCATCAGGGATGAATAGCTCAAATTCCCCGTCCATACCAGTCGCGGTAGCAATGCGAAGCGTTGGTTTGAGAAAGACATTCGCGGCAAAAATTCCTTCGCCGTGCCGGTCAACGACCCGCCCGCGCAAGGTCTGAGAAGCAGAAACATTGAGGCTGCCCGCAAGAAGCAGAATCATGAATACGCCCCCCCGACACCTGAACCGCCACCTAAACCCAAACCGAAACAGCAATCGAAACATCCCCGTATTTTCCATAATCGATTCCCTCAAATCAAAAGTAATAAGCAGCCCATGAAGGAAAAGTGAGCCAAAGAACAACGAAAACCCAGTATCCGGTAATATTGATACAGCAAAGGATGAAATAGACCAAAAGCCCAAACTGCCGTAGCGAAAATTGTGTCTTCTCAGCACCAATTATCCCCCTCCATAAAGATTTGAAAGTTTCGAAAGCCCTACCATAAAGCCGTTCACAACCGAGCAGTTCCTCGAACAGATAATATCCGTCAGTGCCCGGTATCAGCACATTCAAGTTTGTGATAATCTGGACTATGTAGTAAAAGAACAGGCAGTCAAGCAGCAGGTTGAAAAAGCATGCCCGGTGCCAGACCGACAGCACGGCCGACAAGGCAAGAAGCACCATGATGTCGGCCATGATGCCGGCAGCGGTAAGCAGCAGACGTTTGCGACGGTCGGTCCACAAATTAATCTGGCCGACCTGAGTATAAAAAACCGGGAAAAAACAGAACAAAGTACCCAACCCCATCCGGTCGCAGTCGCCGCCATACCGTTTATAAATAATGTAGTGGCCGCATTCATGCCAAAACAGGCAAAGACAAATGGAAAATAACAATGCGAAAAACAGTCCATAGACAGAGATATGCTCCACAGCGAAACCGGCAAACTGAAAAGTGTCGAAACTACAGATTACCAACACAATAAGCCCTGCTAAACAAGTAAAATAAACGAATGGAAGAGCCTTCTGAAAACGTCGGTTAGTGGCCAAATGGTAAAGAAGTCCCCCTTTCAAATCGATACTGCAAAGCTTGAAAAAACGCAGGTTGCCGGTACATTCCGCTCTCAGTGGCCGTCTGGTAAAATGCTGCAACAGAGAGACAAACAGGTTGGCAAGATAAATAAGCTTTAGTTTCAGCAAGGACTGCCGACGCTTCCTGTCCTGAGCGGCTAAAGCAGAGAGAATCAGGATGTCAATTTGCTGAGCCTTCCGTACTACCGACTGAAAGAGGTGTTCACTGATTTCGTATTCCGTCATGGCCTTGGATACGAAGTCGTAACGGTTGTTGGTCGAAAATGCCTGCAGCAGGTCGTATTCCGCACGCGAGAGTACGACGAGTGTCCCGGTCATGTCGTTCCGAAGCACCAGATTGTCGTCGTTGCTGCTCTCCACGAAAAATGCCGGGTTCCATTGCCACTGTCTGTCAGAAGTTTCCATCATTGAGTGCGTTTTCTACGTTTGACATTCTTCCCAACGAACATGGTGAGCAGCGTCGTCTCGTCAGGCTCGGTGAAACCCATCAGGCGATTTGTCTGGTGGTCGAGATAACCTCCTATGGCACAGCAGGAAATACCGGTAGTGGCGGCTGCGAGATGCAGGTTTTGGCAGATGGCCCCTACATCCATCAGGGCAAAGCGAAGTCCGCGGTCGCCGTACTTGCAAGCAACCCGGTTCAATGCTGCACCGAAAACGATAATCCCTGAAACTGTTTTCATGTCCCAGTTGCCGCGCATGTCGTCGGGCAGGGCCTTTTCCACCTCGCTGCTCAACGTCGGTCTTGAACCGAACTTGCGAATCACCTCAAGATGCTCTTTGTGGGGATTGTAGGCATAAACTCCTTGATTAAGGCCTTTCGTGTGAAGTGAAATATAGTATAAATCAATTGGATAGAGGGCTCCTCCTGAAGCGATACTTCTACGTGCAAGATGGTGGCTGTGCGTCTCAAACCGCTCTGTGATAAAATAGGAGGAGAGGAGGCAGGAAGAGAGTTCCCTGATGGAGATGAAAGCATTGAACTGCCTGGTACTATGGCGCTTACACTGAATCTCCCGCAACTGACGGGTCTCGTTGTTGAACTCTGCAGCGAGGGGCACTTTTTCAGTAACTCCAAGTTCCATCGTACTGTTCACGACCTGGGAAGAGTAGTAGGGAGAACCCATCAGGGCCATGATGCGCCGGCTCGTGTCGATTGCATTGTACGGCGTCAGTGACGAACTCTCTAAAAAATCGAGTGCGTACGAACTCAGCCCTTGTTCAAAGCACAGGTTATAGGTATCCATTATTTAGCGATTCTTTTGCAACGCTTGAAGGCGGTGATTGTCGGGGTAGAGTTGTATTGCTTCGTCAAGCAGCGAGGCGGCTTTTGACGGATTGCTCCCTTTGTAATAGGAAATAAGGTGAATGTAAGCCTCGTCCTTTCCCCACGACGGGTCGTACGGGAAATCACTGCTCTTGTCCTTCAGGGCGATGACCCGCAGAAACAGCTCCTCGAACCGCTTTCCACCGCCGTAACGCTCTGGTGTATAACGGTCGAGAATGGCCAGGGCCAACCATCCGCGAAGGTTGAGATTGTCCATTTCCACGGCCATGGAAGCATATTTTTTCACTTCGCGACTGAGAAACGGTACGCGCAGCGCATTGCAGAATGGGAGCGAGGCGTTCTTCATAATGGCCAGCAGGGCGTAGTCTTCCGAGGTTTTCTCATGGATTGCCTCTGTCTCTTTGATTGACTGTTCAAGAAGCGACAAACCGACATCCTTTAATGAGGCATATTTCTCGCGATTGTAGTTGTAGTACTCAAGTGAGGCGATGGCCCGTTCGTAGCGGGCGTAGGCGAGCCAGTAGGTGAGGTAGCGGTTGTCCTTTCCCGCCGCCTGCTTTTCGAGTTCACCGATAATGCTGTCGATTTTGCACATTGTGGCGTGTTGGTAAATGTAGTTGTACGATGAGTGGATATCGCTTTCGATTGTCTGAGTCTGGGCTATTGTAGTCGGAAGCGTAAGAATCAGTAAAAATGAAAATAGAAAATGCTTCATAAAGAGATATTTATCAGGGAAACGGATGTGGATAATAGATGAAAAGATTGCTGCGTCCGGCCAGCTCGTGTCCAAGGAACGGCCACTCGTGATTGCCTGTCAGAAGAGACCATCCCGGGGTGATTACTCTTACGACACTGTAGCCGATTGATGCAATGTCGGGCGGGGTTATATCCTTGTAAATCAGATGGGAAAGGTGAGTCTTGTGCAGTTCGTCGCGACTGAATCCGTGGCAAATACACTTCGGGTTCTGCTCGAAAATCTTTTTGTCGCCGTCATCGGTCAGTGCGGCCTCATGGAGAATAACCGACTTTTCTCTCAATTCCGGATGCTTGTTGTAGAAATGAAAATGGGCATCGAAAGAGTTGATTGCGGTAAAGTCGGGCTCACTCCCTTTGTAGGGATCCTTTTCCATAAGGTTGATGGCATATTCCACACCCTGGTATGCCTCCAGAGTGGCCTTGAGCAGTGCCGAGGGCTTGTCAAAACGGGCGGCGCAACCCAGCGACTGATAGGTGACCCCCTTGTAGTCGAAGAAAAGGAAGACCACCATCGTTTCTAAGGGCGAAAATGGGGAAAGGTCGAACGCTTTAAGCCTCACAAAGGGATTCTGGAATAGAATGCGAATCTGTCGGTTAGAGGAAAAGTTCCTGAGAATGGTTTTACGGGTATATTGTCTGTACGGAATTTCGTTCTGAAGGTACCAGAACTTTGCAAAGGCGTGTCGCTCAGCACATTCGCAGAATCCCGACTTCAGTGCCTGGGTAAGTGTGGGCCCGGCGGCAATCCCAGTCGTAGTGGAGCCGACCATGTAGTTGTGCGCCATCTTAATGCGGCTGACGTATGGCATATAGACGCTGAAAGCAGGTATCAGATAGCGCTCCTTTGTCAGGTGGTCGTAGCCGTCAGTCCATTCAATAACATCGTCTCTATCAAGAGGATAGACATTCAATTGCTTAAGAAGTTCGTACTGGGGGATGGAATAGTAACGGAAGTAGTCGAGCGGCAACAGCCTGTCTTTGCAATACAGTTGTGAAAACGATCCAATCACGAATTGTTCGCTGTTATATACAGAAGAGGCATACCGTTCTGCAAACTCACCTATTGCCCCTTTGAGGCTTTGGTTAAGGTCGAAGGCTATGCTGCTGCCACGGATTTCGGGAAGTTTGCAGCCCATCAGTCCTAGGTTCTTGCCCGTGGTGACTGTCTGCACGAGATTGGATGGGATAAAGTGCCGGTTTGGAATCTTAAGCTGACATTCACTCAGCAGTCCGGCGCTTGTGTGAAATAATGGTGTGTATGTGTTCATCTCTATCCGTTGAATGGGGTGAATGGCGCATTTGGTGTGAAAAGAGGGGAGAGAGGGTCTTTGAGGACAAGACTCTCCTCTACGCTGAACCGTGTGAAATCGTATGTATAACTCTTACCTGTAAGGGGATACGAGAGTTTGCCGTGATGGAGAAAGAACCGGTTTATTTCACGGCGAAGAATGTTCATGCCGGCTTCAAAGTAGGGGAATGCTGTCATCCGGGCGGTTTCAATTTGCTCTTTGTTGTCAGAGCGGATGAATTCCGCATATTCTCCTGGAGCCTTCAGGTTAACAGCCCTCCGTTTGATATAGCAGTTAAGGGAAGGGGTGTCTATTGACTTGATGCAAAGCGGACCGATTGTGAATGTCGTAGGCCCGAATGAACTGTAGAGTAGCGGAAGACCTTTTCTGTAACAGGAGTCGGACAACTCTTTCAGTTGCCTGAAATTGTCGAACACCGGAGCAATGACCAGCAGCAGATGAATTCCGTTCAACTGGCTGGCCTTCGACACTTTTTTAAACTTCAGGATAATGCCTTGTGATTTAAGCATGACCGGCAGTTCTTTAAATACGTCGTCCTGCCCGAAAAAACCAATGATTCGTGTATGACCGCCATCAGGCGATTCTTTTGCTTCGCGGATTATCCCATTGTCAAGGAAGAATCTGACTATCTGAGAAAATACCGCGGGTGATATGTCCTCGTCGTCAGGAGGAAGAATCTCGCCGCACTCCCTTATGTTCGCAAGAATCTTTACGAGAATGTCAGTCCTGTCGCTTTGAATACGGGTCAGATGGCCGTCGGAGCGCTTGCAGTAAAGGCTGTCTTCAATACGCCAGATGTCTAAGTTTTCTACTTCTGCTTTCATTGTCTGAATGTTGGTGATGGCAGCCTTTCCGTCAAAACGAAAAGACTGCCAAAACTGCCAGTTGATGAACCTTCTATTCGAGGATACTTAATTCCCTTGTGTCAGTAAGCTCTGGAAGGTTGGCGTTACCTCCAACTCCATCTCCGACGGAGAAACAGCAGCAGCATGAGCAGCAGCATGCACCAGGTAAGTTCTTTTCTGTCAGCAGCATAGGTGCCGAACGGTCTTCGATGACGCGCATCGTAAGTTCAATTTTCTTCATAGTTTTGTTTAATGAAATTGTTATCGCTTACTCTCTTTTGGCTTTTCAGCTTTTCGCCAAGATTAATCTGCTGCAAATGTAAGGTGAAATTTCGATGTAAACAAAATGTTTCTATGTTAAAAATGAAAATTTAACATATAGTGAATCATGCGAACCATTCAAGGCTCGTGAAGGAAAATTAAAAAAACAGCCCCAAACCGAAGCTTAGGGCTGCCAGATGAAATTAGTAAGTCTAAAAAGGTTACCTTATATAAAAGGTGAAGCTTCCCTTCTGCGGACCGGTGAGCCAGCGGGCACCAGATGACGGGCCTACGAGATCGGTCGAGTTGACCTTGTTTCGGACGCCGGGGATGACATCAAGTATGGCGATACCGCTTTGGGGCAGGGTGTAGAGCAGGACATCACGCCCGTCACGAGGAGTGAAGATGCCAAGGTAACTGCCCCGTGTGCCGTTGTTTAAAACCAGTTTGCCTTCCGTGGTCTTGAACTCGCACCATTTCCAGTCGTTGTAGTAACCCTTGAATTCGGGGTAGGTGAAGGTCTCGCCGGGAATCGGGTCGTTGTAATCGGTTTCCCAGACATCCATCACAGTGCCGTGCAGACGGTTTTGCCATACGCGGTAAGGTCCCTTTGCCAGGAAGCGGGCTCCCTGAACCTTGCTCTCAGGATAGTCGAAGCAGACGCCGCAAAGCTCCACGTTGCCTTCGTATTGATAGGTGTAGTTTGCGGTCAGGTTGCCGTTACCGTCGATAGTCCATTCAACCTCCTGTAGATTGCCGAAGTATGTGGCCTTGATAGTGATATGGTCAGAATACTCCTCGTATGTGAATCCGGTCAGTTCCGATGTGCCGGAAATATTCTGATAGATGCGCTCTTTGCTGCGTGCCTGCTTGTCGTCGTGGTTGTAGAAGACATCCATCGAACGGTCTCCGCGGCGGGCGGCGATAAAGCGCGGTCCGTTGCTCAGGCTCATGTCGCCTATGCGTTTCAGATAGCCAGTCTGTGTATCGAACACCACATCGGTCTTGCCGGTGGTGACGGTCAGGGTATGCTCCTCCTTGTTCTCCTTGCAAGTCACTTTCCCGGCTTGCGTGGCTGTCTGGCAGAACTCCTTGTCATCCTTCCAGTAGAAGCCCCAAGTATAGACGGGCTCTTTTTCGGGATTGTAGGCAGTCACATAAAGGACATCGGCATCATTCCAGGTTGCAGGAAGATTGAGCGACAGAGTCCCTTGAGAGTGGGGGGCAACGTCGGGTGATGCGATGCTGCCTTTTGCAATCACTGTGTGACCTGCTTTGTCGTCAGACGGACGGTTCATGCGGGCCAGTTCAAAAGAGAATGTGCACGACTTCAGGTTGATGAAATCGTAGCGGTTCTCAATGTCGAACTTACCTGCAAATGCTTTTGTGTCAGCAATAAAACTATTCTGGTCGGCCCATGATGCCTCTTCGCGGAAAGCCTTCACGACATTGCCGGCAGGAGCGATATGGATTGGGCTCCACACCTGGCGGATAGTGTTGAAACTCCCTTCCTTTTCGTGGTGGGGACCGACGATTCCATCGGCTCCGTAGTTGCCCACATTGTCGATGCGGCCGTTCTGATCGGTACGCATTACTCCCTCATCGGCAAAGACCCAGAGGAAGCCTCCGGCGCTACGGGGATGTAGGCGCATCATCTCCCAGTAGTCCCACAGACCGGCTCCGTGACCGCCATCGTACAGTCCGTGGAGGAATTCGGTGGGCATGAAGATTTCGGGCTTGCGCATGTATTCCTGGCTCTCGCCGTATGAACGGTAGTGCTTGGTCTCAAACTTGTTACGGTTCTCCCAAGGATAGATAACGGTACGCTTCTGCGGGTCGTATTGGTAGAATAGGGGTTCCAGTTCGTAGTTGAAGCCCCCTTCGTTACCGTTACTCCACCAGATGATTGAGGGGTGGTTAACGTCTCGGGTAATCATCTCGGGAACGAGTTTGCTGCCAACTTCGGTGTCGTACTTTCCGTGCCAGCCGCCCAGTTCGTCCATAACATAGAGACCCAGTTCGTCGCACGCCTCAAGGAAGGCTTCGTCCGGCGGATAGTGCGACATACGTACGGCGTTCATATTCATCTCCTTGATGAGACGAACATCGGCATAGCAGTCTTCGCGGCTCAGGGCACGGCCGGTCTCGGGGCGGAAACTGTGACGGTTCACACCCTTGGCCAGCACCTTGTTGCCGTTGATGTACAGACCGTCGTGGTCACGCACCTCGATAGTGCGGAAACCGAACTTTTGATACACCTTATGTAATGGGGTTCCGTTGTGCATCAGGCAAAACTCGGCCTTGTAGAGGTTGGGAGTTTCTGCCGTCCAGTCGGATGCGTTTTTGACCTGTACCTCTACCAGGGCCTTGTCGCCGGTGAAGCGTGTGTTGGTCATGCTGCCCATACGCTTGCCTGTTGCGACGTCGGTTATGGTAGTCAGTATGTACCAGTCACCATCGTCCTCGCCGTTGCCGAGATAGACTTCAGCCCTGAAGTCGCCGCCGCTGCGGGCATCAATGGCAGTCCGCTCGATGTGGTTCACAGGAACGGCTTCGATATAGACGGGACGGTAGATGCCGCCGAAATTCCAGTAGTCGGCACGGCGCTCGGCCAGGTTGACGCTCTCGTTTGCCGACTCCTTGCTGACGGTCACTTCCAGCAGGTTCTCCTGCTCTCCGAAAAAGACGCGGTCGGTAATGTCGGCCGAAAAACGGTAGAATGAACCCTGGTGCAGTTTGATTGCACGACGGCTGTTGATGTTGACAGAGCAGTCGGTCATGACACCGTCAAAGACAATGCGGATTTGCCTTCCTTCCCAGGTTGAAGGCAGTTTGAAGCGGGTTTTGTAGAATCCCTGCTCTTTTGCAATTCCCGGAGGATTGGCCTTGCCGTAGAACGGCATACCGTACTGATAGGTGCCGAACCCTTGCAGTTCCCAGCATGAAGGGACCTTGATTGTGGTCCATTTGCCGCTGTTGCGTCCATCGGTGCAGAAGAATTCCCAGTCAACGGCGCTGGCCGCATCGGTCCCGGAGATGTATTGGACGTAAGTTTCGGGAGCCGCTGCGGTGACGGCGGCAACCCTCTGTGGCTGCTGGGCGGCCATTGTCAGACAGCTCAGGCAAGCAAGAATTGAAATGTATTTGCGCATTGTATATGGATTGTGTAATTACAGAATTAGTAGAACAGCCAGTCGATGGATGAGCTCTCCTTGAGTCCGGCATCGTGGGGCTGGAAGTCCTTGGCAGGCTCGGAGAAACCGAGAATCAGGCACATTCCTTTTCCTATGTCAAGGCGATGGTGGCCGGCCGTGAAGTTGAAACTGTGTACGTTGACGGCGGGCATTCCGCTGATTTCAATGGCATTGGTTATCTTTATGTCCGCTTGTCCATAATCGTTTGCAGAAGCGTCGGTCTCAAGTTTCGGAGCGTTCAGGTAGCGGTTGCTCGGACTGATTGGGGCATAGTAGCCAATCCAAAGTGTGACGGGTTTGTCGGTGTCGAACTCCAGAATGTTGCGCATGTCGCGCTGGATGGAGGTGTTGGTCTTGAGAACCTTGAGTCC
>DCHH01000110.1 GCA_002315625.1 Bacteroidales bacterium UBA1757 | reverse complement strand
CTTATGGACAGTATCAGAAGTATCTTGAACCTGTAAGATAAAAAGGGAACGAGTTTTTATTTTAAACGATTTAGGTGTATCTTTGCCACGCAAGAGGAAATTTATCGTTTATCCCTGGAAAGGGGTTGTTTCTGAACTATGGAAAAGATTCGCATCAAGGGTATCATCCCGCCAATGATTACTCCGCTGGAGAGTATGAACCGTCTCGATGTCGAGGGGTTGGAACGTCTTATTGAGCATATTTTGGACGGCGGTGTCCACGGATTGTTTATTCTCGGTACTACGGGCGAGGCGCAGAGTCTCAGCTATGACCTTCGTTATGAACTCATTGAACGGGTGTGCGACCAGGTGGCCGGACGGGTGCCCGTACTGGTGGGTATCACCGATACATCATTGTACGAGAGCGTGCAGATGGCTGACCGTGCATACAAGTGCGGCGCGTCGGCGGTGGTGTCGGCTCCACCTTATTATTATGCACCCGCCCAGCAGGAACTGATAGATTTCTATCTCGGACTGGCCGACATGCTGCCGTTGCCTCTGTTCCTGTACAACATGCCTTCGCATGTGAAGGTGGTTTTTGAGCCCGACACCGTCAAGGCTATCGCCCAGCACCCCAACGTAATAGGTCTGAAAGACAGCTCCGCTAATCTTGTCTATTTCCACTCGCTCATCCAGGCTATGAAGAGCCACCCCGGCTTTTCGCTTCTGATGGGGCCGGAGGAACTGACGGCCGAGTCTGTGCTTATGGGCGGTGACGGCGGAGTGAACGGTGGAGCCAATATGTTCCCGAAACTGTATGTGGATATGTATAATGCCGCTGTGGCTCAGGATATTGACGAGGTACGTTCGCTTCAGGACCGCATCATGGCAATAAGCAACAGCGTCTATAAGGTTGGCCGCTACGGTTCCAGCTATTTGAAGGGGGTGAAGTGCACTTGCTCCCTGCTTGGTATCTGCAACGATTTCATGGCCCTGCCGTTCCAGAAATTCAATGCCCCGGAACGGGCAAAACTGAAGAATATTCTTGAAGGACTAGGGGTTGATGTGGTCAATCCGTAATAACTGAAAATCTGCATGATAACTGATATCACCGCTCTCGACTACATCGTTTTTCTGGCCTTTCTGGTCGGAATAGTACTTTTTGGCTGCTCGTTTTATTTTCGTGAGAAACGGGCAAGGACACAGAGCACTGGCTCTTTCACTATGGCCAACAGCAGTATGCCGTCATGGGTGGTGGGAATGAGCATCTTCGCCACGTTTGTGAGCAGTATCAGTTTCCTCGGATACCCCGGCGAGGCGTATGCCAACAACTGGAATCCGTTTGTTTTCAGCCTTTCCATACCCGTTGCAGCCTGGTTGGCGGCAAAGCTTTTCGTGCCGCTCTACCGCAGCATGAACAGTGTATCGGCCTACCATTACCTGGAGGTCCGTTTCGGCTATTGGGCGCGGGCATACGTGGCTGTGTGCTACCTGCTTACACAATTGGCCCGTATGGGTTCGATTCTATTCCTGCTTGCTCTTCCTCTCAACTACATGCTGGGGTGGAGCGTCCCGTCAATAATCATTATTGCGGGTGTGGCCGTATTGCTGTTCTCTTCGATGGGCGGCATCAAGGCGGTGGTCTGGACCGATGCAATACAGGGTATTCTGCTGATAGTCGGTGCGCTGGCTTGTGCTGTACTTCTGACTTGCAAGATTCCCGGCGGACTGGGCGGGCTGATTGATGTCGGTTCGCAGTACAACAAATTCAGCATGGGAAGCCTCTCCTCAAGTCTGAGTGAGAAGACCTTCTGGGTTTTGTTAATCTATGGCCTGTTTACAAATTTGCAGAACTACGGCATTGACCAGAATTACATTCAGCGCTATATGACGGCCAAGGATGAACGCGGTGCAAAAAATTCCACTCTGCTTGGAGGCCTGCTGTATGTCCCTGTATCACTGATTTTTGTCTATATCGGTACGGCGTTGTTCGTCTATTACCGCACGGCCGGAACCCTTCCTGCCGATGTGGCGGGCGACAAGGTTTTCCCATATTTCATAGTCCACAGCCTGCCCACCGGCGTGACCGGCCTGATGATTGCATCGATTCTCGCAGCGGGAATGAGCACGGTTTCGACCAGCCTCAATTCGGCATCAACCATCATCCTGACCGATTTCGTGAAACATTTTCATCCGAATCTGAGTGAACGGAGAGGAATGAGGGTGCTCTACGGTTCAAGTGTCGTGCTTGGTGTCCTTGGGGTGATTGTTGCCCTGCTTATGATGAATGTCGATGGAGTACTTGACACATGGTGGAAACTTGCTTCAATCTTCAGCGGAGGTATGCTCGGCCTGTTCCTGCTTGGTTTCATCTGCAAGAACGCATCCCGTGCCGGGGCAATAGCCGGGGTGATAGTAGGCTTGCTGGTAATTGCATGGATGAGCTTGAGTCCGTATCTGTTGCCAGACCCGTGGAAGTGCACTTGGAACGGCAATCTGACTATCGTCTTTGGTACGACAGCCATTTTCGTGGTAGGTTTCTTATTCGGTTCAATCGCGAGTCGCTCACGTGCGGCCAAACTCAATAAAGAATGAAAAAGTTATTTCTCTTTTTGACAGCATTGTCTCTGGTGTCGTCTCTATTTGCGGCTCAGAGCGATGAGGAGTATCGAAAGGTCATCTATGACCGCTCAGCGAAGATAGTCTCTCAGTTGGAGGTGGCAGACACAGCGCTTCAGCATTTTATGTTGGAGACCATTGCGCAGCAGTACATTGCCCTTGGCCGTGTCAACGACGAATTTGCAGAACGCTCCAAGGATTTGAAGGGTGAAGAACTTGAAGCGTTGAAGACCTGGCAGCAGTGTCAGTTGTCGAAGCTCCATTATGCTTTTGTTGCACAACTCTATGCAAATCTGACTGCACAGCAGGTGGAAACCGTGAAGGATGGCATGACTATGGGGGTGCTGCCAAAAACATATCAGGCGCATCTCGATATGGTTCCATCATTGACTGAAGAGGAGAAGGCATACATACTTGCAGCCCTGACCGAGGCCCGTGAATATGCCATGGACTGCAGTGACTCGAAAGCCAAGCATGCATGGTTCGGCAAGTACAAAGGGCGGATAAACAACTATCTGGCAAGTCGCGGCTACGACCTGAAAAAGGAACGTGAAGACTGGAATGCCCGTATTGCAGCCGCCAAACAACAATAACAGCTTTTTTATGAAACGGTTTCTTGTTTTTATGCAGGTCCTGATGCTCGTGTCGGGCCTGAATGCGCAGACCATTAATTACTCATATTGTGGCTACAAGGCATCTGAGGAGCCTATTCCCCATGCTGGGGTAAAGGCTGTCGTGCAACCGGTCTTTGGTGATGCCACCCTCTCTATCCAGGCTGCTATTGATTATGTTTCATCGTTGCCTGTCGGCGAGGACGGACTGCGTGGTGCAGTGTTATTGGAAAAGGGTACGTACGTGATGAGCGGCGGCCTGAAAATAGCGGCATCGGGTGTGGTTTTGCGCGGATGTGGCGAAAAAACCATTCTTTTGGGTACGGGTGATGACCGTACTACGATGATTCGGATTGCAGGTCGGCTTGATAGGAAAGCAGGTCCGGTATGGAAACTTGCAGATTCACTTCCTGCCGGGGCCATTCAATTGAAAATACAGGGCCATCCATTCAAACCTGGTGATTGCCTTCGAATCACACGCCGAGGCACACAGGAGTGGATAGACCGTATGGATATGAACGATTTCGGCGGAGAGTCGAAATACATCGGCTGGAAGCCCGGTGACGACCATGGCCGGCCGGGCGATGTGGATGTACATTGGGACAGAACGGTTACCGCCGTCGAGGGTGATGTACTGACATTGGATGCTCCCCTGACTTGTGATATTGCTGTAAATGAAGGCAGTATTTCTTCATACGAATGGCCTGGCCGAATCACGGATGTTGGTGTGGAAGACTTGCACCTTGTCTCGTTGTATGACGAGCGCTATCCAAAGGATGAGAATCACAGGTGGATGGCAATTGAGATTGACAATATGCGTGACGGATGGGTGACTCGTGTCATTTCCGAGCATTTTGCCGGTTCGTCGGTTATTATTGCCGACAATGCTTCCCGCGTAACGGTGGAGGGGTGCAGGAATCTCTCTCCAGTTTCCGAACTTGGAGGCCAGCGTCGAAACGCATTCTTCACTATGGGCGGACAGACGCTCTTCCTTCGCTGCTACAGTGAAGAGGGTATGCACGATTTTTCAACCGGACGAAATACTCCGGGCCCGACCGCTTTTGTGCAATGTCAGGCCGTTCGGCCGAATCACATCAGTGGCACTATCGACTCATGGGCTACCGGTGTCCTTTTTGAGGATTTCCGGACGGATGGTGTATTGGCTATGTCGAACCGTGGCCAGGATGGCATGGGAGCCGGATATACCGCTGCTTATTCCACCCTTTGGAACTGTCAGGCGGAGATGATTGCCTGCACCCTTACCCCGACAGCCCCTAACTGGGCCTATGGAGCGAAAGGGCAGACTGTAGGAAACGTAGAGTTTCAGCCTGCCAAGGATTATGGTCTTTTCGAGTCGCAGCTGAAACAGCGGACCGGTCACGGATTGCTGCAGGCTGAGGCCATGGCCGACGCTTCGGACAATATGACGGCCGATGGCATCACCGCCGATATGTACACCATTTGGGAGGGAATGCTCAAAAGTCAGATTCAGGTGATTCCGCAAAAGATGCATCTTCAGGACGGAGTCCTTGTGCGTGACGGAAAAATCCTGACGGGACGCAGTCGTGGAATTACATGGTGGAACGGTTCGCTTCGTGAACGCTACACTGTTACGGCCGGCTCGTGCATTACCCGATATGCTCCTGGGCGTGTGGGCAACGGCTTTACCGACGACCTGGACGAGATGACAGACAACATGGTTGCTTCTCACACACTTGTGACCAACCATCATTACGGTCTTTGGTACGACCGGCGCCGTGATGACCATGAGCGTATCCGTCGCATGGATGGCTGTGTGTGGCCTCCTTTCTATGAGCAGCCATTTGCCCGCAGCGGCGAAGGTTCGGCCTTTGACGGATTGAGCAAGTACGATTTGACCCGCTGGAATGTCTGGTATTGGAACAGATTGAAAAAATATGCCGATCTGGCCGACCAGAAGGGGCTGGTGCTTTACCATCAGCATTATTTCCAGCACAACATAATCGAGGCTGGAGCTCATTGGGCCGACTGTCCCTGGCGTAGTGCCAACAACATCAATGAGACCGGTTTCCCCGAGCCGGTTCCGTACGCCAACGACAAGAGGGTCTATATGGCCGAACAGTTCTACGACGTCACCGACACAACCCGCTTTCGCCTGTACCGCAACTATATCCGTAAGTCATTGGAAGAGTTTGCAGACAACGGCTCGGTGATTCATTTCATTGGTGAGGAGTTCACCGGACCGCTCCATTTCGTGCAGTTCTGGTTAGATGTAATTGCCGAGTGGGAGGCTGAGACCGGACGTCATCCGTTGATAGCCCTGAGTACGACCAAGGATGTACAGGATGCAATTTTGGCCGACCCTGCCCGTGCTGCGGTTGTTGACATTATTGATATAAAGTATTGGAATCCGTCTGGGAACGGGATGTATTACGCTCCACCGGGTGGTGTGTCACTTGCTCCCCGTCAGTATCAGCGTTTGAGGGGTAACCCGTTTGTGGTCAAGAGTGAAAGCACGGTGACCGGAAAGGGTGACTTTGTATATGAAACCGTGGCCGACTACCATAACCGTTTCCCTGAGAAAGCGATTCTCTATTCTGCAATGAGTGGCAATCAGTGGGCTCCGTTTATGGCCGGAGCATCGCTTTGCAGCCTTCCGTCGCGCCTTCCGGAGCACTTTTTGGAAACCGTATCTGAGATGCACCCGATGGAAAGCACCGACCGCTGCTGGATTATGGGAAAACCCGGCACGGGATATGTGGCCTATCCTCTGAAAGGGGAGGTTACCCTTGACCTGTCAAAAGACAAAACCACATACACGGCTCAATGGCTTAGCCTGAGAGGTGGTGAGCCCGTCTCCGAGCCCTTCACCGTCAAGGGCGGCAAGAACATCGTCCTGCCATCCGAGGGAATCCTCTGGCTCTATCGTTAACTGTCAAATTTGTAGTTATGAAACTAAGCAAACGTAAGATTAAGTTCAGTCTGATTTTTCTTGTGTGCTGGTTCGCCCTGTTGGTCTTCTTTATTGACGGACTTCACAAGTTTGAGAATATTCTGGCCTTTTTCGGCGGATCCTATCCAATAACAGAGACAATACTAATACTGCTGGTTATTATTCCGACGGTATTAGTCTATCTGTTTACAAAAAGCGAAAAGAAGTAATCGCTAAGGGAGATACTTGGGATAGACATGTTTCATGGAGGCCCATAGGCTGTCTTTCAGCCCTGGGTGCTTACTTTCCAGTTCTTCAATAAGGGCGCGCACTTCGCTCCGGTGTGTGTCGTGCTCGAAGGGGCAGTTGCGCTGTTGGGCAGGGTATCCTTCTGCTGCGGCAAACGCCTCCAAATCCCGTTCGGAAATCAGGCAAAGGGGACGGATTACCTGTATCGGGAACTTGTCCATCTGCAGGTTCGGGGCAATCGACTGGATGCTGCCCTGAAAAAACATGTTCAGCAGCAATGTCTCCAGAAAGTCGTCGCGGTGGTGTCCCAAGGCGATTTTGTTGCAGCCTAAAGCCTGGGCCGTCTCGAAAAGGGCTTTCCGGCGGTTCCAGGAGCACAGAAAGCAGGTGGATTTCTCTTTCCGGTGAACCTCCTCAGAAGCCATCGAAACCTCTTTTACGTGAAATTCCACATGGTGGGCCTCACAATGCTTTTGCAAAAATTCGGTGTCGGCCTGGTACGGAATGCCCTTCATCTGCACGTGAAGGGCTGAAACGCGGAAGTCGGGACGGAATACCTGTGACATATCCCCCAGAATCTGAACAAGCGCCAGTGAATCCTTGCCACCTGAGAGACCGACCAGCAGGTGGTCGCCGTCGGAAATCAGGCTGTAGTCGCGCATGGCGTGCTTTATGTCAACCTCAAGATGATAGCGCAACTGCTCTCTTTCTGAATATTTACCCATCGGTTTCTGTCACTGTTTTACCCGCGACAAAGTTACAACCGAAATTTGAATAGGCCGAAAAATATGGCTCTATGTGCGGTATTACATAAATTATAACTACTTTTGGGGTAATGAAACGGATACTATACATAATCGCAATATATTTGCTGGCATCTGCGTTGATGCCGGTTCAGGCACAAACTCTTGAACAAGCCCGGAAACTCTATTCCCAAGGCGAGTACGAGCAGGCACTTCCCGTGTTCAAGCGGGAGCTGAAGTATGCAAAGAAAGATGCGTCGATAAATTATTGGTATGGAAGTTGCCTTTATCACACCGGCAGAAAGCAGGAGGCAGTTCCCTATCTGAAGGTGGGTGAGAAAGGACGTATCAAGGAGGCCAGTTTCCTGCTGGCAGACTGCTCCTTTGAGGCCCGCGACTACGAGCAGTGCATCAAGCATATCGACCAGTACATCCTCTACAATACCGGCAGTCATAAGGCCGAACTGGCCAATATGCTCAGAGTCACCGAGAAAGTCAAGAAAATGCTTGAGAATGTGGAGGATGTTGTCTTTCTTGACAGTGTCACTATCCCAAAAGACAAAGTGTTGAGTGTCATACGTCTTCATCCTGCCTGCGGTCATTTGGAGCCGGGAAGCTATCATACTGAAAAGGGTGACAGATATTACAGTTCCGAAGTCGTCACGCGTGAGGCCGTCTCCGATTCTCTGGTGAGTAAAGACCTTGACTTGTACTTGTTTACAAAGATGTTGGGGAGCTGGGAACGTGCACAGCTTGATGATAATATAAACAAGGAGGGAAGCGACCAGACAAATCCCTACCTGCTCAGTGATGGTATCACTGTATATTTCGCTTCAAACGAGGAGGGTGGCATCGGCGGGTACGACCTGTATGTAAGCCGCTACAACGATTATACGGGTACCTATTATCATCCGGAACTGCTCCCGATGCCCTTCAATTCAACCGCCAACGACCTGATGTACATTATTGACGAGGAGGTCGGCCGTGGTTATCTGGTCACAGACCGTAACGGTTATCAGGACAGTCTGACGGTATATACATTCCTGCCCAACGACCAGCGGAGGATTCTCAAGGGAAAGAGTGCTGCCGAAACGGCTCTCTATGCCCGTATTGCCTCTGTTGCGGCTACCCAAAAGGGGGTGAACGTCGATTCAATCCGCTCAGCCCAGGAGGCTGCATATAAGGATGCTGAGGCGTATGTAGCCCCAGTGGTTGAACAAGTTGAGGCTTCTCAGACCGAAGGTTTTGTGATCCGTGACGGTATTGTCTATACTTCGGCAAGCGATTTTAAATGTCCAGAGGCAAAGGTTCAATATGCGGCATGGCAGAGGATTTTGCGTGAAAGTGAAACGGCCGAAAAGAAACTCTCTGATGCGCGGAAACGATATACCGAGATAGAGGCTTCCACTGGAGCGGCTGTGGAAAAGGAGCGTGCCGCATTGGTGAAGACCATTTTAGAGGAGGAACCGCATTGTGCGGACCTTTCAGAGGCGTTGCAGCAGGCTGCAAATGAGGCCAGAAGACTAGAAATTGAATTCCTGAAAAAGTAAGCCTATGGAACTTGCAATTATCATTACCCTTATTGTTATCGGAATAGTTTTCATCCTGCTGGAGCTGTTCTTTATCCCTGGTGTTACGATAGCCAGCCTTGGCGGTGTCGGATGTCTGGTTGCTGCAGTCATTCTGGCGTACAAGAACATTGGCCCTACAGCCGGGAACATCACCCTGATTCTTGCCCTGGTAGCCACTATTGCGGCTATCTGGTGGTTCTTTCATTCCAGAACCCTGGACAAAATGGCGTTGGATAGTGAAATCGACTCAAAGGTCGTCTCACAGAACGGAAGCGATGGAAAGGTTGCCCCGGGTGACAAAGGTATCTGCCTTTCACGGCTTGCCCCTTCGGGAAAGATTCTTGTCAACGGAGTGACCCTTGAAGGGCACAGCGAAACCGGAATGATTGACGAGGGCTCTGAAATCGAAGTAATACGAATAGAAAGCTACCGCGTCATTGTTAAACGTACAAATCTCTAATTAACTAATATGACAGTATTTACAGTAATCGTAGCAATATTGGCAATAATTCTGCTTATATTGTTTTTCTACTATGTGCCGTTCTTCCTCTGGTTGTCGGCAAAGGTCTCGGGGGTGAGTATTTCTCTCATCCAACTCTTCCTGATGCGTATCCGCAAGGTTCCGCCAGCCATTATTGCCAACGCCCTTATTGAGGGACATAAGGCAGGTCTGAAAGATTTGCGTCGTGACGACCTTGAAGCGCATTACCTCGCCGGTGGACATGTGCAGAAGGTGGTTCATGCTCTTGTCTCTGCGTCTAAAGCTAACATTGACCTGAGCTTCCAGATGGCTACCGCAATTGACCTTGCCGGTCGTGATGTGTTCAATGCTGTTCAGATGTCGGTCAACCCCAAGGTTATCGATACTCCCCCCGTGGCTGCAGTCGCCAAGGACGGTATTCAGCTTATTGCAAAGGCCCGTGTTACGGTCCGTGCCAACATCAAGCAACTGGTCGGTGGAGCAGGGGAGGACACTATTCTGGCCCGCGTAGGCGAAGGTATCGTCTCTTCAATCGGTTCGTCGGAAAGTCATAAGCAGGTGCTGGAGAATCCCGATTCCATTTCAAAGCTCGTGCTTCGCAAGGGCTTGGATGCCGGTACTGCCTTTGAGATTCTTTCTATTGACATTGCCGACATCGATGTGGGTAAGAATATCGGAGCCGTGCTGCAAATGGATCAGGCTCAGGCCGACAAGAACATCGCTCAGGCAAAGGCCGAGGAGCGTCGTGCCATGGCTATCGCCCTTGAGCAGGAGATGAAGGCCAAGGCTCAGGAGGCCCGTGCCAAGGTTATCGAGGCTGAGGCCGATGTGCCCAGAGCCATGGCTGAGGCTTTCCGCAACGGTAATCTCGGCATCATGGACTACTACCGTATGAAGAATATGGAGGCTGATACCAATATGCGTGACAGCATCGCCAAGCCGGCTGCTGCCCCTAAGAAATAACATTACATGTTTGATGATACCATCTGTGCTGTCGCCACACCTGCCGGGTGTGGCGGCGTTGCAGTAATTCGAGTCAGCGGCCCTTCAGCCATAGATATTTGCAGTCGTCTGTCGGGGCTATCGCTTGACAGTGTTTCTCCAAACACTGCCCGCTATGGCCGTTTCCTGCAAGCGGACGGGCAGGTGCTAGACGATGTGGTTTATACCATATTCCGTGCCCCCCATTCCTATACAGGGGAGGATACAGTGGAGGTTTCGTGTCATGGCAGCGTCTATATCCAGAACCGTGTCATTGAGACGCTTACTGATGCCGGTTGCAGGTTGGCGCGACGTGGGGAGTTCACTCAGCGGGCATTCCTGCATGGAAAGATGGATTTAAGCCAGGCTGAGGCTGTGGCTGACCTTATCGCTTCAGATTCAGAGGCTTCACGCCGTCTGGCCCTTAAGCAATTGCGTGGTGGTATATCAAATGATTTGAAGAGTCTGCGGGAGCAGCTGCTCAAAATTTCCTCTCTTTTGGAGCTGGAACTGGATTTCAGCGAGGAGGATGTGACTTTTGCAAGCCGTGAGGAACTTAAGGAGCTTGCATCACGAATAGAGAACCGGTTGCAGCAGCTGACCGAGTCGTTCCGCCGGGGCAATGCCATCAAGAACGGTATTCCCGTGGCCATTGTGGGTGAGACAAATGCCGGTAAATCGACCCTTCTCAATCTGTTGCTTCACGAGGAAAAGGCTATTGTCAGCGATGTCCACGGCACTACCCGTGACAGCATTGAGGATTGTATCGACATTGAAGGAATCAAGTTCCGCTTTATTGACACGGCCGGACTTCGCGACACTTCCGACACGGTCGAGCAGTTGGGAATCGAACGGACCTACCAGAAAATCGAACAGGCCGCTATTGTCCTCTGGGTAATAGACGACACCCAGATTTGCGACCATATCGAGACAATGGCTTCCCGCATTCTACCACGCTGTGAAGGGAAGCAGCTTCTCCTGGTCTTTAACAAGCGCGACCGCATCTCAGCAGAAGAAGCCGCTGTGATTGACAATCTTTTCAGTCACATTTCTGCAGAACGTCTTCACATTTCAGCCAAGCTTCACGACAACACCGACCGCCTGGAACAGATGCTGCTGAGTCTGGCCGGTGTGGAGCAATCAAGTAATGACGACATCATAATTACGAATCTTCGTCATTACGAAGCCCTGTCAGCCGCTTTGACCGCTATCCGTCGCGTCCAGAAAGGCCTGTCAGAGAATCTAAGCGGCGATCTTGTAGCAATAGACCTTCACGATGTCCTCAACCACATAGGCGAAGTGACCGGCAGCATAACCACCGACGAAATCCTCGGCAACATCTTCTCCCACTTCTGCATCGGGAAATA
>DCHH01000042.1:3271-4017 GCA_002315625.1 Bacteroidales bacterium UBA1757 | reverse complement strand
CGCTTTCGCATGGCCTCCTCAATCAGGCGGCTTTGGGCGTTAGTTCGGTAAAGGACGGCAAAACCGTTCCAGCTGTCGCGGCAACGCATCCTTAGCTCTGCTGCCGTTGTGGCTATCATATATGCTTCCTCAACATCAGAAAAGGCACTCTGAACCTTTACAAGCGATCCGGCTTCGCGCTCCGAGAAGACGTGCTTGCGAATCTGCTTGCGGTTCTTGCCAATCAGACTGTTGGCGATGTTGACGATGTTCTGTGTGGAACGGTAGTTCTGTTCCAGTTTGAAGAGCCGGCATTCAGGATATACCTGTTGGAATCGGAGGATATTGTCGATATTGGCTCCACGGAAAGAGTAGATGCTCTGTGAGTCGTCGCCAACCACACACACCTTATGATGATGGGATGAAAGCTGGCGCACAATGAGGTCCTGCGAAAGGTTCGTGTCTTGGTATTCATCGACAAGGATGAACTTGAAATGGTCCTGGTAGGCTGCAAGAATCTTGGGATGTTCCTTGAACAGGATATTGGTATAGAAGAGAATATCGTCGAAGTCCATTGCGCGTGCCTGTCGGCAACGGTCGCTGTAACGGGCATAAATCTGGGTGACGCGGGGCATGCGGCTGTCGCGGTCGCGCTCCTGGTAGTCAACAACGTCGGCGTATTCTCTCGGGGAAACCAAGTCGTTCTTGGCATTTGAGATACGGGTATATACAACGCCCGGCTTATAGACCTTTTCGTCCAGCCCCAT
>DCHH01000042.1:2522-3066 GCA_002315625.1 Bacteroidales bacterium UBA1757 | reverse complement strand
GCCTTGTTGGTGAATGTAAGGGCCATTATGTTCCACGGGGCCATTCCCTGCTGCAACAGATATGCTACCTTGCGGGTCAGTACACGGGTCTTGCCGGAACCGGCTCCCGCTATAATGAGCGACGGACCGTCGTTGTATGTGACCGCCTGCCGTTGGATATCACTCAGATTATCAAGTATCTCTTCCACTTCTTCGTCTCGTTTTCTTATTTTGCGAAGGTATGATGAAAAATTGACAAAACCAACGCAGTTTGCTTTTTTGGCGCACTAGGTGTATCTTTGCAGCCGTTTTTATCATACTGTCTGAAATCTAAAATACAATACAACAATGGCAAAGGAACTTAAGGAGCTCACTTCACGCAGCGAGGATTATTCACAGTGGTACAACGACTTGGTTATCAAAGCCGATTTGGCGGAAAATTCGGCCGTACGCGGCTGTATGGTAATCAAGCCTTACGGTTATTCCATTTGGGAGAAGATGCAGGCCCAGCTCGACAAAATGTTCAAGCAGACCGGTCACCAGAACGCATATTTCCCGCTGTTCA
>DCHH01000042.1:1442-2368 GCA_002315625.1 Bacteroidales bacterium UBA1757 | reverse complement strand
CCCACTTCCGAAACCATTATCTGGAGCACATACAAGAACTGGATTCATTCATATCGCGACCTGCCTATTCTGTGCAACCAGTGGGCAAACGTCGTTCGCTGGGAAATGCGTACCCGTCTGTTCCTCCGTACAGCTGAGTTCCTGTGGCAGGAGGGTCATACAGCCCATGCAACCCGCGAAGAGGCCGAGGCCGAAGCCCGCAAGATGCTCGGTGTCTATGGCGACTTTGCAGAAAAGTACATGGCTGTTCCGGTAATCCGTGGCGTGAAGAGTGCTAACGAGCGCTTTGCCGGTGCCCTTGATACCTATACCATCGAAGCCATGATGCAGGACGGAAAGGCCCTGCAGGCCGGTACATCGCACTTCCTCGGACAGAACTTCGCCAAGGCATTCGATGTGCAGTTCGTCAATAAGGAGAATCAGACCGAATATGTATGGGCAACGTCATGGGGCGTTTCAACCCGTCTTATGGGTGCCTTGATTATGACTCATTCAGATGATAACGGACTGGTGCTGCCTCCTATGCTGGCTCCCTATCAGGTTGTCATTGTCCCGATTTACAAGAACGACGAGCAGCGTGGACAGATTGCCGAGCATGTTGAAAAACTGGTTCGCGAACTGGAAGATGCCGGTATCCGTGTCCTCTTTGATAACAACGATACAAAGAAGCCGGGATGGAAGTTCTCGGAATATGAGCTCAAGGGTGTGCCTGTACGTCTGGCTATCGGTATGCGCGACCTTGAAAATGGCACCGTTGAGGTGGCCCGCCGCGATACATTAACCAAGGAGACTCATGAGCTTCAGGGTATTAGCAGTTATATCAAGACATTGCTTGATGAGATTCAGGCCAATATCTTCAAGAAGGCTGAGAGCTACCGCGACGCCCATATATATAAGGTGGATTCGTATGACGAATTCAAGGAGAG
>DCHH01000042.1:0-1322 GCA_002315625.1 Bacteroidales bacterium UBA1757 | reverse complement strand
GGAAAGCCTTCACACCAGAGGGTTATTATCGCACGGGCTTATTGATTCTCTTTGGGAAGGAGGTCGGAGTAGGAGAGGCTGCGGATTTTCTGGCGATGGAAGGATTCCACCCAGTTATTCCATAGCTGGCTTAGGGTGTTGAAGGAATCTTTTACTACTATTCCTAAACCTTGCGTAGTTGTTGCAGACTTGAAATAGCGGCTGTCGTTTGAATGACTGTAAGCCTTCAGGCGAAGACGCTGCGTCAGTTTGTACTCTAAATCGAAGTCACCGATGAACTGGTTTGTCGCATTGGTCACCAGATTGTCGCGCTGTCCCACATTTCCATTGATTCTCAAACGGTTGTCGAGCAGATTGCCTGTCATGGCGACCTGCCACTCATTAGTTCCCGTATTCAGGTCGTTGTTGTAGTTGAAGCCGAACGAGAATTTGTCAGTCCCGAGGGCATCGAAAAGAACCTGGTTCAACTGGGATGTGAGTCCGTTGAGTGTGGCACCCCAGACAGCATTCATATTGCTTGTGGCAGTATTTCCTGTCTGGGAGTTCTCGGTTGGGGCAAAACTATTGAGTAACAGCAGATAGACCAGTTGACGGCTGAGTGCTTCCTCGGTGTTGATTACGCTGAGAATCCTCCGTTTCAACTCCGGGTCGGCATTCGGGAACTCAAGGTCCATGTTAATCTGAGGTTGCTGAAGTTCACCCGTCAGTCCCAGCATACAATCGACGGGAATTGTCTGGCGGGTAAGGTTCAGGGCATTCAGGTCGCTTTCGCTCAGCAGCCCACTCAGACTTGCACCTATTACATGATAATTTGCAGTTACACCCATCTGAGCCTTCAGCGGGTCACCGGCAAAACGGATGTCACTTCCTTGTTCAATAGTGAAGTTGCGGCGTAGCAGATTCTTGTACTGGAACTCGAAAAGCCCGCTATGAAGCTCATAATCGCCGTAAATACCAAGGTCGCCGTCAGGGTCAAACTCAATACGAATCTTGCCGTCGCCTCTTCCTTTCAGTCCGTCGCCGATTCCTTGGCCAAGCTTGAGGTTTACTTCCGTGTCGTCAGTAACATCAATCTGAAGATTCAGTTTAAGCGAACCTTTCTTCTTGACCTTTTCCTGTATTACCATTTTCTCGACGGTAATAGTGTCCTTGACTGTATGGTCTGTGAATGTGATGAATTCGTAGTCATTGACCGACACGCCGCCAAGTGCAAAGGTAAATGTCGATGGGTTCTCAGTACGGGCGTTGACATCGACATGAATGTCCTTGTCGGTTCCGGTGATTGCCACTTTTCCGGATGCCAGCACATTGCCGTACATGGT
>DCHH01000024.1 GCA_002315625.1 Bacteroidales bacterium UBA1757 | reverse complement strand
CAGTCATCAGTCCACCAAAACGCTCTCGGCAGCGGCCGATTGAGTAAATTGTCACACAGAAGATACTGAATTAAGCAGTTTGCCAGCAACTGGTTACAACAACAATATTGACTTAGGCACTAGGCATAGCTGGTCTGAAAAGTGGGAGTACTGCATCACGAAGACCGGCTATTTTAGGATATCCGTCAATATTGCAATGCACATAGTTGTCAAAGAGAATGACAGTTGATTTATCCGACTGCGAAGGAATAACTTCTTTGGTACAGAAATTAAGGAAACAAAAAGAAGGAGATATAAGGTAATGGCAGGTCTCATAGACATAGGAATGCTAATAGTTGGTTTTTCCTTTATGATGTACAAAGAAAGTCGTCTTTTCCGGATTGCCAAACTTATTCCGCATAAGCTGGCGGAATTATAATATAAAGGGTTATCTTTGCGACTTGGATTTTGAATAAACTTGTACATGAAGAAACTCTTTGTTGTTTTATTGGTTGCCATTTGTGCGATGGTGCCGATGCGGCGCTTGGCGGCGCAGGATTTGCAGATGTTTCAACTCAAAAACGGGCTGACGGTTTATATCTGGGAAGATTCCACTATGACTGATGTCTATGGCGAGGTGGCTGTGCGTATAGGCTCGGTCGATGACCCTGAAGCCTACACGGGACTGGCTCATTATCTGGAACATGTCATGTTCAAGGGCACTGCCAAGATTGGAACCCTTGATTGGGAAAGGGAAAAACCGATTTACGAAGAAATAGTTTCTCTCTACGACCAGATGGCGGCTGCCACTTCGGATGAGGAGAGACAGGAACTGTCCAGGCAAATCAATGAACAAAGCGTCAAGGAAAGCAAGTTCATGGTGGCCAACGAGTATGCATACCTGATTGAGGGGCTTGGCGGCTCGTCGCTGAATGCCGGCACGTCTTACGACATGACGGTCTATTTCAACCGCTTCCCAGCCAACCAGATTTCAAAGTGGCTGATGGTGGCATCCGAGCGTTTTATCCAGCCGGTTTTCCGTTCATTCCAGAGTGAGCTTGAGACGGTCTATGAAGAGTACAATCTATATCAGGACAATAAGCAGTCGCGCACTCAGGAGTTCATGCTCTCGAAACTTTTTGAGGGGACACCGTACGAACGACCTGTCATCGGGCTTGGAGAACACCTCAAGAACCCGCGTCTCAGTCAGCTTATCAAATTTTACGAAGACTGGTATGTGCCGGAGAACATGGCTTTGATTCTGGTGGGTAACATCCAGGCAAAGACGATTCTCCGTCCCATCAATGCCACTTTCGGAAAGCTGCCTGCCAAGTCTTCGCCTGCTCATGAGGCTATTGTTGACCAGTCAATATCCGGCCGTAAGCAATACACTTCAAAACTCTCCGATTCACCGTCAGTCCTTTTGGCCTACAATGCTCCGGCCAGGGGAAGCGACGACGAAATTGCCATGGAGCTTTGTCTGAAGCTCCTCTCCAACAGTTTCGGTACCGGACTGCTCGACCGCATGTCGATTTCCGGCGATGTGATGGGAGCTGGAGCTGAGGCCCTTCAGCTTGGAACCCTCGGAAGGGTGGTTCTGATTGCTGTCCCCTACTATGACCAGGCACAGAGAACATACGATTCCTCCAAGAAGGTGGAAAAACTCCTTTCGGAAGCCGCTGGAAAAATGGCCCGAGGCGAGTTTGACCCGGCTCAGGTGGATGCCATAAAGTTGGGCCTTTGCCGTGACTACGACCTCTCGATGGAGTCGGACGGGGCAAAGTCTTCACAGATTCGCGATGCATTCATTTACGGGCTGGATTTGAACAAGGTGTTGAGCTACAAGGACCGTATCGCTGCTGTGACTGTCGATGACATCAAGCGGGTGGCCGCACAATATTTCAATGGTAATGTGACTGTCATTTACAACGAAATCGGCAAGCCTGGCAAGACGGAGAAAATCGTCAAGCCGTCGTACGACCCGATTACTCCGGTCAAGGGACTCCATTCAGCCTACGCTTCCTCAATCGAAGGAATGTTTGTTCCCCCAATTGCCGAGACATACGCCGATTGGAGCGATGTTAGCGAGAAGAAAATCAATTCCTATTCCACGATTTACTATGCGCAGAACGAGAAGAACGATGTCTTTACCCTGATACTGAAATATGGTGCCAACCGCAAAGACCTTCCCTTCCTTCAGTATGGTTCTTCGCTGATGAACAGTGCCGGTATTATGGCATACGCAAAGTCGGACAAACTCAGGGAAGAGTTTGCAAGCTTAGGGGCTACATACGAAATCAGTGCGGATGATGACTATCTCTATGTGACCCTTCGCGGCTACGAGCAGAACCTGCAACCCGCCTGCCTGCTTCTGACACGTCTGCTTCTGATGCCTGATCTGGATGAAAAGCAGTTGGGAAATGTTATCGGTTCGGCGGCCACTACCAGAATGATTCGGAAGAAGAATGTGGATGCCCTTGGGAATGCTCTTCAGGAGTACATGCTCTACGGAGACCAGTCTGAATATCTGTCTGAGCCGAGCGATGAGGAGATTATCGGGATGGACATTTCCAAGCTGACGGGAAGTGTGATTGAAGCTACCCATTTTGCTGCGGAAATCCACTATTCGGGCCAGTTGCCCTTTGACCAGGTCTATCCGATTCTTGCCAGTAACCTGCCGCTGGTGGAAGGGGAGAAGCCAACGACTTCGCCCATTGTCCGAGATATGAAGAAGTACGACGAGAATACAATCTATTTCTTTCCCAGTACGGAGTTCCAGCAGGCTCAGATCCTTTTCTACGTGCCTATGGATAATTTCGAAAAGGATGAGCGCGTGGCGATGCAGGCCTTCAATGAATACATCGGAGGAGGTTTCAACGGCCTGATTCTCCAGGAAATACGTGAGTATAATTCAATGGCTTATACGGCTACCGGCGGCGTAAAAACCACCCGTATCCCGGGAAAGCCGAAGGGATTCACCGGCTACGTCGGGACGCAGAACGACAAGGCGCTGGATGCCATTGCCCTTTATATGAAGCTTCTTACTGATATGCCTGTCCATCACGAGAACTTGCAGAACATCAAGAATTATCTGCTCCAAAACTATCTGACCCGTCAGGATGCCCGCGACCTGAGTTCCTTCATAGCCGACTGGAAGCGACAGGGTTACGACGACACCCCCGCCAAGACGGCTGTACCCCGGATCAAGGAGCTTACATACGAAGATATTTTCGGGTATTACGAGAAGAATATCAAGGGGAAGCCCATTGTAATCGGCATCATCGGTAATCCCCGCGACATCCCCTCGAAGGAACTAGCAAAGTTCGGAAAAGTAATCACCGTCAGCGAGAAGAATCTCTTCCGTCAGGACGGCAAACTCTTTTAGCGGTATTGTATTTTACGCGAATGATACGCGTAAAATACGAAAACTGGGGTTATCAGATCAATCATATTACCTGTTGCGGCGTTGTGGTTGGGGGTCGGTGTTTAGCCATACCTGCATGTTGCCGCTGCCGCGGTGTGCCCATGCGTAGTAGGGAATCAGTTTGAGGGTGAACGGGCGGTTGCTGGAGGGGTTGCCGGACCAGTTGTCTGTAGCGGTAGTGGTGATGGCGGTCATTGGATATTGGCGGCCTTCCACCTCCATATCCATGGACTGGGTTTCGAATACGGCGTTTTCCGGCAGTACGGCGGTCAGAACGTTGGCTGCGTTGTCGATCCATTCGGCACAATAGACAATAGGGCCGCGTTCAACGGCGACACGATTGCGGTCTTCGGCGACCTGGCGGTGCGCGCGGACCCTTCGGACAGGCATGTCAAAGTGGATTTCAACCACATCGCCTTTCTTCCATTTGCGCATTACTGGAAGATAACCGTTCTCAAGAATCTGCTCAGAATCGTCCCCAAGAGTGATTTGAACGCCGTTCACGCTGACAGAGAATGACGGTTTCAGGTGGTCGCTGTAGGTGTAGAGGTCGGTCGGTACCACCTGGTTTCTGACCCAGCCGGGAATGCGTATGTTCAGGGTCATTTCCTTTCCGGACGATTTTTCGATTTTGAGACAGATGTCACCGTTGTCGGGGTATGACGTAGTCTGGGTCATTGCAAATGGTTTGCCATCTACTTTAGTGTCCAGCCTGCCAGTCAGGAACAGGTTGACAAACAGTTTGTTGTCACGTACGGCGTAGGCGTATCCGGGAACAGAGGGGATGAAACGGCAGATGTTGCTGGGGCAGCAGGCACAGCCGAACCAGGGCTGGCGCTGGTGCTGTCCGTGGCTTTCAAGAGGATTGGGGTAGAAGAACGCGCCACCGTCCAGGCTGACACCACTAATTACCCCATTGTAGAGGGCTCGCTCAAGCACATCAATGTACTTGGAATCGCCGTGCAGCAGGAACAGGCGGTAGTTGGTATAGACATTGGCAATGGCAGCGCAGGTTTCGCAGTAGCCGTTCATGTTTGGCAGGTCGTAGTCTTCGGTGAAACCCTCATTTCTTCCCGTTGAACCTATTCCGCCGGTCAGGTACATGCGGCGGCCTACCATGTTGTCCCAGATGTTGTCGATTGCGTGTATGTATGACTCGTCGCCCGTCAGAGCGGCCACATCTGCCATTCCGGAATACATGTAGCCGGCACGTACGGCATGTCCGACAGCCTCGGTCTGCTCAATGACTGGCAGATGTGACTGATCGTATTTGTCGCGGCGTGCGGTCTTGCCCTTGTTGTCAAGAAAGAGTTTGGCCTCATCTAGGTATTTTTTGTCACCGGTTACAAGATATAGCTTGGCAAGTGCCATCTCGGCAATCTGATGTCCGGGCACCAGCACTTTCTGGTCCGGACCGTATCCGATTTCGCGGCACACGCAGTCGGCGTAACGGATGGCAATGTCGAGGAATTTGCGGCTGCCGGTAGCCTGATAGTGGGCAATTGCCCCTTCGACCATGTGCCCGAGATTGTACAGCTCATGACTTCCGGTCTCTTCGCCTGCCCAACGAGTCTTGCCTGACCAGTCATGCGGATGACTGGGGTTCATTGTGCGGGCTGTGTAGAGGTAGCCGTCCGGCTCCTGGGCTGCAGCCACAATGTCAAGGACGCTGTCTATGTATGCCTGTAACTTTGCATCGGGATATGTCTGGAGCAGATAGCTGGCACCTTCAATAGTCTTATATACATCGGTGTCGTCAAACGGGAACTGCGTGGGGCGGTAGTTGCTGCTGTTGTCACCGCGTGCCGTTTCGGCCATCTTTGCGGCGGCATGCTCAAAGTTGGTGTAACGGTCGGTCTCTTCACACTTGCTGAAAGCCAGCGGAATGGTCACTTCGCGGCTCTGGCGTATGCGCCTGCCCCAGAAACTGTCTTCACCGACCTTGACTTGGGTGAACGGCACCCCGCTTGTCGGGTAACTTGGTTTGTCACTGCCTTTTGTTGCTGCCGAAAGCGGCATACAGAATGCTGCGAGTGCAGCGGCTATGCAAATACTTGCTTTCATATTTTTGGTCTGTTGATGTCGTTGCTAAGGTAAGCATTTTTTATAAATATTGCTGTCCGGTACGTCCGGGGAATTCCTTATTCGCAGGAAAGGACAAATCCGTAACTGTATGGCCTGGAAGCGTCAATTGTGTATTTGTCCAGGACGCGTGCGCCCCATCCGTCGTTGCACCCTACTCCGTGGATGTTCAAGTCGAGGTTTACGTTGATGAAATCACCCTTGGAGAGCTCGAACGGATGGGCGGCCTTTTCGATATCTTCCTCCATCCATGGCCATGCACGGAAACATATTGGCTGCAGGGCATCCACGTGCAGGCTCAGCTCTCCGTTTGAGAAGGTTATCCGGCGGATGTCACACCGGTTGCCGTTTTCCTGCGGTGCGGGATAGTTGACCACAAATTCGCTGAGCGGCATATTGTACAATCCTATGAACTCCGAACTTTTGCGGTCGGGATAATTTTCATACTTTCCGCGTCCGTACCAGGAAATCTGCTCCATGTCGGGGTTTATGAGCATCTTCATGCCGAACTTTGGCATAAGAGGCAGATTTGTCTTTGTCGGAACATAGTCTGCATTCACCAGTATCTTGCCATCGGAATTGAACTTGTAGGTCAGGGTGTAGGTTGCCCCAAGTTCCATCTCCTTTTCGAATGTCAGGACAAGCAGTCCGTCTTCCTTGCCAAGTTTGGCGGAAATGGTCTTCATGGTCTCGTGGGCATTCTTCCACGGGCCGAGACGGCGGTTGTAGTTGTTGTGCTTCTGGTTCTCGGTGGCCGGTTTCCAGAAATAGGGCTGGAGCGGAGCTTTGAGCAGTTCACCGTTTTCATGCTTCCACGAAACAAGATTGCCCGTCGCCTTTTCGATGCACACGATTTCCTGACCGGCTGTAATGGTATATATCTCCTTTGTCTCTTTGACCAATGGGAGCGATTTGCCTGCAATAATCTTCTGCGGAGCCTTTTCGACAAGCAGGAACTGTTCCTTTGCCACTGTGAAGCCTGCATCGGCCCAAATGGTGGGACGGCGCAGACGGGCATAGACGTTCAGGAAAACTTCGCCTTTTGTGTCGTCAAATGTGGGAATTTCAAGAATGTTGTTGGTGTTGATGGGCTGGCCGGCGGCGAACACCACCTTGCCGTCATCGATGAACTCATAGAAGTAGTCGAACTCGTCGGCATCGGTAAAACAGTAGGTGTCAATTACCTTCACGTTACTCGACGAAACGAGTTCGAAATTCAGGAACTGGTTGACCTTCTGTACCTCGTAGTATTGCGGATGGGGCTTCCGGTCGGCACGGACAATGCCGTTGAGGCAGGTAGTGCCAGAATGGGGCTGGTCGCCGAAATCACCTCCGTAGGCGAAGTATTCGTCCGCTCCGATTTTAAGCGATGAGGGGTCGGCGGGGTATTTCTGGACATTGCTGCCAATCTTCTTTTCTATTCCGTGGTCGCACCACTCCCAGATGGCCGCACCAAAATTGCTTGGGTCGGCGTTGATGACATCGGCATAGTCCTTGTAGTTGCCAAGAGAATTGCCGCCGGCGTAAGCGTATTCGCGCATGAAGAACGGGCGGTCAGAAATCTGTTTTGTCTCCTGTTCCACTCTGGAGGGAGCTATGTAACCGTCATCAAAAAAGTCTGAGATGTCGCGGTCGGTGTCGCTGAACACCAGCCGTGTGGAGTCCATGGAGCGGACTTTTTCAGCCATTGCGATGGAGTTGATGCCTCGGCCACCTTCGTTTCCGAGTGACCAGATAAGCACTGAGGGATGGTTCTTGTCTCTTGCCACAAGTGATTCGGCGCGGTCCAGATGGGCTGCCGTCCAGTCGGGATTGTCGCCCAGTTCGCGGTTCCTCAGGCCGTAGTCGTGGCTCTCCTGATTGGCCTCGTCCATCACGTAGAGGCCGTAAATGTCACACAGTTCGTAGAAAAGGGGGTCGTCGGGATAGTGCGAGGTACGGACAAGGTTGATGTTGGCCTGCTTAATCAGCTTCAGGTCGAGTTCAAGAGTGGCCCGGTCAACTGTACGGCCGGTTCTGGGATGGAACTCATGACGGTTCACACCTTTTATCTTGATGGCTTTGCCGTTGTAGTAGATAACTTCGGTACTATGTTCTATTTTCCTTACACCCAGATGGTTGGCGAAATGTTCCAGCTCCACTCCCTTGCTTGAAAGGACAATGTCCACGTCGTAGAGATTGGGCTTTTCGGAAGACCAGAGGGCGGGCTTTTCCAGAAGGAAGTCAAGGTCAAGGGAAATCCTCTGGCCGCTTTCCATCTTCCTGACACTCTTTTCGGCGCTGTATTCCGTATTGGCACCACGGCTGTTTCTGCCTCTGACGGTCACCTTTAGGCCGATGTCCTTCCCGGCCTTCTTTGACAGGTTGTCAATGAGGAATTCCATTTGGGCCGTGGCGCTGGAAAAATCGTCGTTGGGGATGGCTGTGATGGTATAGTCGGCAATGTGGACTTCGGGCCTTGTCCACAGATCGACCGAGCGGAATATGCCGTTCAGACGCCACATGTCCTGGTCTTCCAGGTAGCTGCCGTCACAATAGGAATATACCTCGACGGCCAGGCGGTTTTCGCCCGGTTTCACGTACTGCGTAATGTCGAATTCGGCCGGAGACATGGAGTTCTGGCTGTATCCCACCTTCTGCCCGTTTACCCATACATACATGGCTGATTCCACACCGGCAAAATGCAGATAATAGGTCTTGGGGGTGTTGGGTGCGTTGGGAGCGTCAGTATTGAATGTTGTAACGTATTGGCCTACAGGATTTCTATTAATAAAGGTGTAGTAGTGGGCCGGCGGTTCGGACATAACGCGTGGCTGGTCCTTTTTGAACGGCATGGTCCAGTTGGTGTAGATTGGTATGCCGTAGCCCTGCATCTGCCATTCGCCCGGAACGGCTATCTCGTCCCAGGCGGATACGTCATAGTTGGCTTCAAAGAAAGTTGCTTCCCTCTGTTCGGGCCGCGGATACCAGCGGAATTTCCACATTCCGTCGAGCGACTGGCATTCTCCGCACTCATACCGCTTTGACGGCAATGTGAGCGTGGCGTGATACGGCTCCTTGTTTATTCCTAAAATCTGTGGGTTCTCCCAGTCGTTGGTCTCGGAGAATGCTGCCTGTGACAGCATCAGCAACAGTGCTGCTGTGGCTCCAATGGGTATGCGCATAATTCAGTGGTAAATAATGATTTGCCAAAAACAGGCTGCTGTTGTGGCAGTCCGACGTTGCGAAGATACGGATTTCTGCCGGAAATTACCAAGAGGCTTCCAGCCTGTGTCGGATATTTTTTCGGAAACGGACAGAATGGCTGAAAACAGGAACTTTTAGTACTTTTGCAAACTTGAAGAACAATCCTGTGTATGAATACTTTTCGCACCAACAGAAGGGACGAATGGCGGAAATGGCTTGCTGAGCATTTCGAGACGGAGAAAGAAGTCTGGTTCGTCTTTCCTTCGAATGCGGCGGGCGAGGAGAGCATCTCCTACAACGATGCTGTCGAAGAAGCCCTCTGTTTCGGCTGGATTGACGGTCGGGCGGGGACACTCGACAGCACCCATTCAGTCAGACGCTTCACGCCGCGGCGCAAAGGAAGTCCCTACTCGCGACCGAATATCGAACGTCTGATATGGCTCGATGCCCACAATCTGATTCACCCCACAGTGAAAGAAAAAGTTGGCAGTCTGATACACACTCCGTACATTTTTCCTGACGATATTATGGCTGCAATTCAGGCGGAGCCGGATGCCTGGGAATTCTTTCTGCAATGTTCAGAAGGGTACAAACGAATCCGTATAGCCTATATCGACGATGCACGCAAACGCCCCGAAGAATTTGCCAGACGGATGTCCAACTTCCTTGAAAAGACCAAAGCCCACAAACTGATTGTAGGCTATGGCGGTATCGACAAATATTACCTGTAAAACTGCTAAAAGTTTTAGACCTGCAGTTCGTATTTTACGCGTATCATTCGCGTAAAATACGAATTTTTTTTGAGTGA
>DCHH01000054.1:13760-14798 GCA_002315625.1 Bacteroidales bacterium UBA1757 | reverse complement strand
AACTCCGACATTGTCATCAAGAGTCTGAAACTCGAGCGGGTGTATGAAACCTACTCTGTTTCATGCCTATACAACAAAGGGAACACGCCGCAGTTCCAGAATACATGGACTGGCAGTGGCAGCCAGACGGTAACACTTACGAATGACGCACTGGGCAACATGGTCGAGCAGGGTGTAATCAGCATCAATCCGACCATACTTCCGGCTTCAGGCGATGCCGGTGCGAACGCCGACTGGAACGCAACAACCTGGACCGAGCCCACCTACAAGCGTCTGAACAAGGAAAACAGCTACCTGTTCCTCGCTCCGCAAAACTGCAACAATCAGAATATCGCCTTTACCCTCGAGTACGAGATACGCACCCGCAACCTTAAGACGAGTCCTGTTGAGACAAACAGTGTCAAGCGCACCTTCACCCACAAGATGAGCGACCTTGGTCTGGCGAACAACTCCTTTGAGCAGGGAAAGGCTTACACAATTATATACCTTATCGGTGTCTCCGGCATCAGGGTTTCGGCAGAACTGTCTGACTGGACAGAAAAACAAGTTATTATCAACGTAGGCGAATGAAGAGATTGATCAGACATATTGCCATGGGGTTGGCAGCAGGGCTTTTGTGGTCGTGCAGCCAGCAGACCGATGAGGTTCAACCCTCCTTGGGGTCGTCTATCGATTTCAGTTCCGAAATGTCCGAAACTGCGACCAAGGCCGGCACTCTTCCAGTTCCGTTCGACAACTTCCGTCTGTATGGTGTCAAAAAGGTAAGCGGTGAGCTTAAAGCCGTTTTCGATGACTATGGATTTGTACGCGCAAGCGGTGATGCAAGCGGTGATGCCAATTGGGAATATGCTTCCCATCGCCAGAGCCTCTATCCGAACCAGTCGCGCCAGTACTGGGACTACGAAGCCCGCGAATACCGCTTCATAGCAGGGGCTCCCTATAGCAATGTGTCTTTTGAACCGCAGTATGGCCTTATGACCCTCTACGGGTTGGACTACGGTTTTGAAGTTTTGGCCGACACTGCCAGTACGCTTACTG
>DCHH01000054.1:11073-13676 GCA_002315625.1 Bacteroidales bacterium UBA1757 | reverse complement strand
ATGAACTTCCGTTATGCCCTGAGCAAGGTGATACTCATTTTTTATTTTGAGAATGAGCAGGAGACCGACATGTTGATTGATAACATTACTTTCACCCCGAGAACCGGTGGAGAATATGCCACTCGTGGCGAGCTGGAGGTAACATACGAATTTGAACATACACCCCAATATAAGACTGAGCTGGTTGCTGCCAGTGAGGATATGACGACGGACTCTGTGCGTTTTTCCGATATGCGGATAGCTGAGCCTTGCACCACGCAGGTTGTTGCGCCGGAAGCCTATTGGATGCTACCGTCCTGCAAGAACTACAACACTGCCTGGGACGTAAAGGTGCATGTAAGGCCTGTCAACACTCCGGATTTTGTCCCATCTCTGGGTGGAAAGACCTTTACTGCAAAGGTCGCTGGCAGTGATATGTTCTGGGAGCCCGGCTATGCCTATACGTATGTTTTCATGCTTAAGGACGACGGAATTGAATACATTTCCAAAATTCAGATGGGCATAACAGAGTGGGATGTCCGCACGGCAGACAGACACGATTTCTATACCTGGTAAACGAAATGACAAGAACTTCTCTACATAATAGTCTGCTGTATTTCTGCTGTTCGCTGCTTGCACTTGTTGTGAGCGGATGCAGTTATGACGACATTGACCCAAGAGGGACTGAGAATCTTCGCAAAGTTCACCTTTCCGGTTATGTTGCTCCAAAAATGGCTGCCGAGGGTACTCGTTCTCTTCCCTCAGGTTATACAAAGTACGAGCCGGCATTTGTGACGGGCGATGTGAGAGAAGCGTCAGTTCATCTCTTCCTGACCACCGACAAGGAAACCGGATTGTGCCGTAACGGCAAGCTTTATTACGATGCGGCACATCAGGAATGGGCTTCCGATTTTGAAGTGCATTCAGGTGTGCAGTATTATATTTACGGTTTCCTGCCTGATACCACGACCATGGTTTCATCAAGTTCCATCGTTGCGGCTGCGGGCAAGTTTGCAAATGGTGCTACACTTACCCTGAACGGACTGAAGCCGGTATTGCCCACAGACCTCTGTGTCTTGGTTGGTGTCAAGCGCCGCATGAATCTGTTGGAAGACATCGAGTCTTCTTCAGAAGTGGTTCAACCGGGCAGTTTCGGCTATCTTGCTCCTTATACAGATGTGTATATGTACGGGTTGCTCGACCATCTGTATGCCAACATTGACATTGTCATGGATGTCGATTCGGCATATAATGAACTGAGAACCATCAAATTGAAATCTTGTCAACTGAATACTGTTACCGGTTCGGCTGAGTTAAGTGCTGCGATTCCTCTTTCGGCAAATACGACTGGGGCTTCACCCATCGGTACGATTGTTTACACCCCGGGAAGTGGTTCCGACGGCGGAGGGTGCTACCTTCAGATTCCTTCCGATTCAGTACTTTCAAGGATTCCCAAGACACTTCATGCGTACGTTTGTCCTGGGGCTCCTTCCAGTTATGAATTGAAAACAGTATATGATGTGTTTGACCGGAGCGGCCAGTGTGTTCGAAGGAATGTAACTGTTGTGAACAAGCTTTCCTATTCGCTTTCCCGCGGACAGTCGCAGACCATCAATGCAACAGTTACCCCCACTTATCTGTATCAGTTGTCTAACCCCGATTTCGATAATCCTACTATAAATCTTGACTAGTATGACTCGGAAACCTTTCATATCCATAGATGTTATTCGGAAGCTTGGATGCGCTGTCTGCCTCCTGGCTTCCTTTACCGTTTCAGTTGATGTTCATGCACAGATCATTGAAGGGGACGTATATGGAGGTGGAAAGGAAGGAAACGTGGGTGATGCTTCCCACGTGGCCAATCCTGTTGTGAATATTGACGAAGGTGCTACTGTCCGTACGGTTTTCGGCGGCGGTCTGAACGGTAAGGTGTCAGGCTCTACGAGAGTCAATATTATCGGAGGTACGGTTGGCGACGCAGATTTGTCAGGTACGGCTAAGGGCGGTGTCTATGGCGCTGGCGAGGGTGCTTCTGCTACTGTGTCGGGTAATGCTATGGTGTATGTTGTGGGCGGAGTTGTCGCAAACAACGTCTATGGCGGCGGTAAAATGGCTGTCCTGAACGGAAATTCCACCGTTGAGATTGCTGGCGGAAGGTTGAAGTCGGATGTCTATGCAGGTGCGCGTGCAGCCGACATTGGCGGTTTCGCGTACGCCTACGTCCATTTCCGTTCGCTTATACGTTCGCTGTTCGGCGGTAATGATATCGGCGGCGAGATTAAAAATGCTTCGGGCGACTGCCCTGCGTTTTACACAAGTATTCCGGCTTTGAATAAAGCCGCCAGTATGCCTTTTGCTTTCGTTAGGGTTGCTGCGGGCGATGCTCCTGCTTCGGGCGATGCAATAGCGGCTTCCGGCGACGCCTATCCGCTCTTCATTTCGAATGTGTTCGGCGGCGGTAATGGCGACTATACATATACGGCCAGCGGAGATTATTACATAGTAGAGTTGCCAAATGCCAGCGGAGACGCTTCGCAAGGTACTACAGTTTTCAAAGTGAGCAAAAAGCCCGAACTGCCCCGTACTTATCTGGATATTTCCGGCGGTACGTTCTACAATGTCTT
>DCHH01000054.1:0-11000 GCA_002315625.1 Bacteroidales bacterium UBA1757 | reverse complement strand
TACACACCCGCCACGCTTGCAGATGCCGACAAAGCCTGGATGCCCGAGTTTGACACCGAGTCCTACAAGGGCACGACCGATATAACTTTCAAAAAGCAGCTTTACCACCTTTTCGGCGGAAACAACCTGGCGGAAATGTCTATCCGACCCGTCTGGCATTTGCAGGAGGGTAAGGTCTATAATATCTACTCGGGCGGTAACAAGGGCGACATGACCCATCCGAACGGTATTTTGCTGTCGCTGAGCGGTGCAGCCATGAATGTTGAGAATATCTATGGTGGGTGCCGTATGTCGAATGTGCTTCCCAAGTTGAACGGTGTTCCAGTCGGAAGCATCAACCAGGAGGTATTTGACGGTTACACTTTCCCGGCCGGCTACAGTGCAAGAGTCCGTGTGACCGGCGGTACTGTCGGCAATGTCTATGGAGGTAACGATATTTCCGGAAACGTCTCTTTCGGTACCAATGTTGTGATTGAGAGCGATATCGTCAATAATGTCTATGGTTCAGGCAACGGTTCGTATGTCTATACCGACCAGGATGCTTCCAGCGAGTATTATTATGACCCGGGAACAGGAGCCACTCCGCTCCAGTCGCTGCAAGCCCTCAACTCACACCGTCCAAATTCCCAGAAGGCGTTGATTACGCTGCTGGGCACTTCCGCAAGCGACCCCACCTATATCGGCGGTGCCGTCTATTGCGGCGGAAACAGTGCCACGTTGCGCAATCCGAACGGCGGGCTGGACGACAATGTGGGTGCCAAACTGATAATCGGTTCGCACGTGATTGCCAATCAGGTATTCATGGGCAGCAACGGAGAGAATATGGTCAAGAGCGCAATGCTTCAGGGCTATAACGGCTCAGGCCACAGCGCAAACCTGACAGTTGCCGCACAGTTCGACGAATACATGAGGGGCGTTGAAGTGGCTGTCCGTCCCGAAGTCGAATTTGTCCAGGGGTATGTGGCCGGTTCCAGCAAAATCGGTTCGTTCTATTGCGGCGGTAATGTGGGAAGTATGACCGCCTCGAATACTTTCAACATCAACTTCCTGAACAAACTGATTATCTTCGACAAACTTGTGGCCGGCTGCAACAATGCCAATGTACCTCAGACCAGCGATAATGCCTACCACATGGGCGGTCTTACAAGCTACAGTGCAACGAAGGTTATCCTGGAGCTTGACGGCTTGAAGATGGAGCCCAAGAAACTGACCTACGATGCTGTCCATGGTACTTTCAACTTCGTATGGGACAGATACGATGTACCCGGGACTGCCAGCTACGGATTCCTGAAGGGGGGTAATATCTACGGAGGCTGCTATCAGAGCGGCTATGTGAACGGAGGCGTTCAGATTAACATCAAGTCGAATCTGGTGTCGGATGCTACTTACAAGGAGATTCAGACTGCAAGCATTTCAGCAGGGGTGCCCATTTACGGATTCCATCCTTACGACTGGAACCACCACAGCAAGGAACAGAGTATCAGTACCCTTGCGGCATACGGCGGCGGATATGGCGTCGAAACCGAAATCTGGGGCGATGTGAATATCAATATCACCGACAGTGCGCGTTACCTCAAGGTGCGTGGCGGCAGTGAGAAGGGATGGATTGGAAAGATGAACCGCGATGCAGTTACAGGAGCTATTAACGATAGTACAGTTTATAAGGCAATAAATCCTGACGGCACAAAAACGGACATACAACTGAAAAAGGTTGTCAAGGCCTACAACACGACGGTTACCATGAGTGCCAAACTGCTGACAAGCGACGGTAATGTTCTGGATCATGACGGCAGAGTCATCACTAACATCGGCGATATCTGCGGTGGTGGTTATGAAGGTGTTGTTACTGGAAACTCCACTGTCTATCTGAATACCGGATGTGCCTACAATGTCTTCGGCGGAGCTTCCAATGCTGATATCTATGGTGCCGCACAGGTTATTATCGGCCAGAGCGGCAGGCCGTATGTGACTCAGGCCGTCTATGGCGGTAACGACTTTGGCGGACAGATTATTGGAACGCTTACCCATAATGCATCGGTTGTTGAAGGGCTCGCGACGGTGACCAAGAAGATTCGTTCGAATACCTATATCAATTATATCAGTGGTGAAATCGGTTACGGAAAGGGTGAGCTCAACACCGTCAATGTGCCTGATGCCAACTACGGTATTTTCGGTGCCGCCAACGGTAATTATGATTACACTGCTGCCATACACAGTTCCAGGTTTGTCACCAAGCCAAATATGCTTACAAGGCTGAAAGCCGGAAACGATACGACAGCATACAACAGTTTTGTGAACATTTCAACCACTTCATCCGACATCCTTGACAAGATTTTCAACGTCTATGGCGGAGGTGAAGGAAAAGAGGGGGCAATGGGTGTTGCCGATACCTATAAGACGTATGTCCTTTTCAATACGAAGAATGCTGCCGACCGTGGTTCGAGCGGAAACTACATTGCTAAATATGTCTATGCGGGCGGTAACTGCTCCCGTACGAATGTTTCGCTACTGGATGCCTACAGCGGTTATGCCGAGTATATTTTCGGAGGATGCCATGGTTCGAATGACAAGAACCAGTCACTGACCTATATGGGTGATACGGCTTTGGTGAACCTTTATCCGACGCTCAGATCCCCAGAAATGGATGTCTTCGGTTCCGGAGCCCTTTCCGGTACAAAGGAGACATTTGTCAATCTCTATGGAGGTACTGTCCATAATGTCTATGGCTCCACATACGAAGAGGGTATCACCTATCAGTCGAATGTGGAGGTTCCCTATACCTCAACTGCAAATGTCAATGCAATTTTCGGCGGCGGAAAGGGACTTTCCGTTCCAAATGCCTGCGACACCTATATTTCTGTCATTGACTTCAAGGCTCCCTTTGCCAGTGTGAAGGAAGCTATTTACGGCGGTAACGACAGCTGCCGTATGACGCGCAATTCCTACCTCAATATTTCTGTTCCTGTAACCAATGAACAGGGGAATCTGATAGATATATATGGAGCAGGATATGGTGCAAATACGTTTGCGGGTTATACTTATGTGAACCTGAAGGGTACTGCTGCCGGCGATTCTGCCGAGGTGAAGAATGTCTATGGCGGCGGCCGCAACGGCTCGGTATATAACGCACCGACCGTGGCCAAGTTCCTCTTAAAAGAAGACTATTATGCTAAGGACGGCGACAATACAACCACTTATCTGACCGATGTTGAAGCGGGAGGTTTCAATGCTTGGAAAAACGCCAGAACTTCCAGTCTTCTTTACGATGGAGGCTTAGCTTATAATACGATTCCTGACATTGCACTTGACTCGACCAGTGCTGATACCCCTTCTTCCGGCTTGCGGATGAATACCATTGTCATGATTCCTCAAGGTGTTTCGGTCAAGGAGAACGCATACGGCGGCGGCTATGGTGCCAACGCAACGGTAGCCGGTCAGACGGATGTTGAACTCGCAGGAGGAACTGTAATAGGTGATATCTATGGCGGCGGCTATGGCGGTGATGTGAAAAAGGCGCTTGCTCTCACGACAGCCGGCTCAGACTGGTATGCCACGAATGTCAATCTCTTGGGAGGCACAACCACCAATTCCTACGGTGGCGGCTATGAGGGCTCTGTCTTTGGCAATGCCTATACTTTTGTCGGACGCGAAAGTTGCAATGGTAGTGCTGTCACATTCCTCGACGGCGACCCTGCTATCGGACGCAGTCTGTACGGAGGCGGCCAGAAGGGTGCGGTTTCCGGAACTGCCTACCTTGAAATGTATAACGGCCATGTCGGTTATGCATACGATGCCAACACGGGCCTCTATTACGAAAATTTGAACTTGAAGTCATTTGCCCAGACCGGCAAGAATGACAGCCTGCTCTACCAGAACGGAAACGTTTTCGGTGGAGGTTACGGTGAAGGTGCCTATACCACTGCAACGAGGGTGAACATGTATGACGGTATCGTCCGTAACAGCATATATGGCGGTGGTGAAATCGCTTCGATAGGACAGGGTACGACCAAGGAGGCTGGTGACGGCTCTGTCAGCCGTATTCTGGACAGAGTGATTTCTTCCGGCGATACCCATCTGACCATTTACGGCGGTGAGATTCTACGCGATGTATTCGGCGGCGGCCGCGGTTACAGCTATGACCTTTCAGGTAATGAACTTACCGGTGACAAGTTCTATACCGATGGTTATGTTTTCGGTTCAACGGAAGTTAAAATTCACGGCGGTATCATCGGAACTGTCGCAGGCATAGAGGAAGGCTACGGTAACGTATTCGGCGGCGGTAACGTCGGTTTTGTCTATTCAACTACCGGTACGAAAGCAACATCAACCTCAGGAGGTAAAACCGTTGGCTATTATTACGATTCATCAAATCATCTTACCGAAGATTGCCGGGTCGTCATTTCTCCTTATTGCAAGGTGACTGGCCCACAGGGTGTTAAAATCAATGGCCATCAGTTCCAGAAATGCGACTATGTAGAAACGGAGTATCTCAACTACCTTCCAAAGGCGAGCACTGCCTGGGATTCCATTGACTGGAGAACGGGTGTCACTATTATGAATGCCGTGTTTGCGGGAGGTAACGTGACACGAGGCAGTGATAAACTCTATGCCAATACCACTACGGTCTATGGTAATGTTACGGCAGCGCTGAACGATATCTATCATAAGGATCTTATTTCGGTCGGCTCCGATTTTGTCGGCGGTCTGTATGGCGACGGAAACCTCACAATGGTTGACGGTTACCGTGAAATCGCCATCATCAACTACGGTACTGACTACTACAACCTTCAGTCGGAAATCACGGTTGAGGAATATAACCTTCTTAGTGACCGTGAACGGGCTTACTTTGAGTTGAAGTACAAATGCATAAATGCCTATAGCACATATACTCTCGGTCAGGTCATCTCAAGTGACGTGTATAAAGCACTACCGGAGGGAGATAAGGTCAATTGGGCGCAGGCCGGTTTCTGTTCAATCTACTCAGGCCGTATTCTGAACACCATCCAGAGGGCCGACTTCTGCGGTGTGCATGGCAGCCGTATCGTGCTTCAGGGTGCACAAGACCGTGTGGTGGATGTGATGGACTATACCAATTACGCCATCAACCGTGTGCATGAGGTCTCGCTCAACAAACGCAATTCTCTTATCACGCATGAGATTGAAGGGGAAGATCATCATGGCAACTACTTTGGCATGTACAATATCGTCAATTTCCTTGGGGCTTTGACTAGTGATGTGAAGTTCGATACTCTACGATATGCAAAGAAAAGTACCTGGCAGGTGGTAGAAGGCACAGGCAAGGACATATCGGACAGGTCATATTACCAATTCAAGATCGATAATCTCAATGACCAGCACCGTAATAACGGAACTTCAGACAACCAGATAGCCATGTCAAATGGTGTTTATCTTGAGTTGGTGGATCACTTGGCAACGGGTACGGAAACCGTCGGCGATTATACATATCAGGAAGGCGAGAAGGTGTATGGTCCCGTCACGGGTATCATTGAGATAGACCTTATCAATGCAACGGCAGATATGGGTGGTGGATACGTCTATGCACAGAATATACATGGTACCCCGACATTCCATCCGGAGTTGAATGAAAAGGCGACCTTGTCAGACTACAATAATGGAGCTATCACCAATGCCGGTTATACGTATGCTACGGCAACAGATGCCGATCTTATGCAGACTTCGGGCAACTTTGTCCACTATCTGAAACAGATTGTTGACGACTGCTATCCGAACAATGGTACGTATTCTACCTCTCCGGCCCATTTCTGGTATTTGAGAGGACAGGTATTTGTCTATGACCAGTACATATCGGCATACAGCGGTTCGGCTACCGCCTACAAGACAGAAGTGCAGATTCCTCTTACCATCACTTCCGGTTCGAACGGCCTTATCCGCGTCATGGATATCCGGCCCAACTATTATGCATTTTATAAAGCAGCAGGACAGAGGCTCAATTCGGGTGAGACTGTACGTGCCAACAACGTAACCTACGGACTGAATGATATTATCAGTTACTGGGAATATTCAAATCTGTCTCCGACGGAACAGCTGCTCTTTGTGGATTCTACCTTTGTGTGTAAAGAAGACCTTTATCAGGATGAAGCTCACACCTCTTTGCAGATAGCCAAAGACTCCGTTCTGTCAGCAGCACAGTACAAATCAATCAAGGATGCTGTTTTCTATGACAAGAATGGCAATGAGACCACTGGAAAGGCATGGGTCCGTCTTTCCAACGGAACCACTCACGATAAGGGCTACGTCCTGACAGCGGATGTTACGAACCCGCTTGCATGGGACGACCGTTATACCCGGAAGTCTGACGCTACTCATCACAACGTTATCAGCAAGACGGCTTATGCGGCTTTGCCGGATGCAGACAAGCTTCTGTACGCACAGGCTCCCACCTATTATGTGAAAGACGATGGTGTCTATGGCCAGGTATGGTATGATGCCGGCAGTATTCTTCCGAAAGAAACGTATGACGCATACTCTGCTCTCGGGTCAGACACTGTCGGTCTGGGTGTATTGCGTGTACAGGCTGTTGTAGAGCCGGCCTTCGTTTCAACCGAGCCTGTAAGCTATGAGATAAGAGGAAAGATCAGAGACATCCAGGAAGGTGTTACCATTCCCAAGTCTGACTACGATTATTTGGGCACTTCCGGCCAGACAACCCAGCAGAATGCCTTTGACTCGGCCTTCGTCTGCAATACCACCTTCATGAACGGTGATGTCTATGTGCTCAGTGGTGAAATATATTCCAAGACTACATACGACACGCTCAGTACGGTGAAAAAGAAGAATTTCTCTAAGGCTTACTACTGTAAGAAGGCCGGTTACTATGGAGGTGTGAAATATGCGAGCGGAACGAATTTTGAAGCACTGGGTTCCTATAGTGCCATAACAACAGACCGCGATAAATTTGTCTATAATTTTGATGCTCTTGACCTTCTGTACAACAATCTTGATGGTGATTGGAAGAGGGGGTATGATACCACGAACAGTAATGGCTATACATATACCCAGCGGATTGCCATTGAATATACGGCGACAAGTAAAACCACCTTTACATATACTGACGGTAGTGGGGTTTCGCAAACGATAACCGCCGGTACTTCTTTAACCAATACACAGTTCCAGGATATTCCGAACGAGAAGGCGCACTATGCCAAGTTTACAACCGAAACTGCCGGCGAAACAGTGTATATTGTCAAGGAAGAATTTGTAATAGGAAGCACTTATTACAAGGTTGGAGCAAAAGTGAGCCAGGAAGCCTATACGGCATTCAGTGATGCTGTCAAGGCTAAAATCGGAACATATACATTGCCAAGTACGGCAGGTGCAGGAGACTATTATTTCTGTAAGGAGACTTACGTTGCCGGCGAGAAAGGTCTGGCTTCCGGCGATGCTGTTCGGGTTACCAATGTATTGAATAATGCACCTTATGTGAGTGGCAATACTGTCCCTGCTGAAATAATTATTTCGGGAACTGATTATACCACACTTCCGAACTGCCAAAAGAATTTCACCATCTCAGGAAAATCACCGATTGAGACCAGTACACTTTATGTTCCCCGCATGTCTGATATTCTTGACCAGACAAAAGAACGTATCATTACGCTTGTCTATCAGTATCAGTATGAGGAGTCAACCTCGGATGGAACTGAGACGGAGGAGGTTTCTGAACGTCATGTTTTGAATATCCACTTGCAGTTCAAGACGGGTGTTCCTACGATTGGCGAACTGACGGCACCCAGTATGGTTCTTCCGGGAGCGACGATTGGTCTGAAACAGCCGGTTGTTGCCAAGGGTGCCTACGAAATCATCGGTGGCGGCTGGGAGGTTTATGAAAAGGAAGAAGATGCCTTGAACCACGAGAATGGCGTTGCCTACAGCAACAACTATACACCGATGTACTTCTTCCAGGACGGTTACTATGTGGCCTACTATGCCAAGACCTATCTGGGCAAGACTTACAGTAATGCGGTTCAGTTCAAGGTTGCAAACTACCATTCCATCGATGCTGTTTTGGAAGACAGTGTTTCACATCTGCACATTGACAATTCAAATGTTAAACGCAACTGTAAGATTTACATTACCGACAAAGCCTCAACGGTTGCTCCTGACGAGAAGAATGAGATTGATCTGCTGATGGATTTGCATACTCTTTGTACCACTGGATTAACCGGGCACGGAACTGTATCGACATACATCAAAGACTGTAAGAATCTTGACATTATCTTTAGCAACGATGTGCGCCCGAAGGGGGCTTGGACACCAATCGGTTCTATGGGCAAGTGTTTCGAGGGCAACATACATGGAGACGGCCATTACATTGACGGACTGACTGCATCACTCTTCGACTACTTCTGCGGAAATGTCTATAATCTTGGACTCCTCGGCTCATTTGCCGGTTCCGGACTCTCGGACAACGGCAGCGGAAATGCATACAACTGCTGGATACTTACCTCGGGCACTCCTTATACGGACACCTATCCGTTTATGGGGTCAGGTTCAGGTGTGATTTCGAACTGTTATTACTACAATGACTATAAGGATCCGACCGGTTTGAGTGACTGGGAAGTCTATAAGAAGCCCTTCAATGCTTTCAACAATGGCGATGTGGCATACAACCTTAACCGTTATTATCTGACCAAACGATATACCGACACACGTACTCTTTCCCGTAATCCTTACAATTACTATACGGTTGAACAGAACGCACTTGTTTTCAGGGAATCGCACTACGAGGACGCTGATGCAATATTCCCATGGACGGTTGGAGACGGTACAAAGATGTTGGGGTATGTGGAATCACGTTTCATTGACGGTGACTTTATCTACGCCAATGGTACAATACCGACGGAAGTGGATGAGCGTCTCTACTCTGACGACACTTACTATCCCATCTATCCCGACGACTATCTCTACTTCGGTCAGTTGCTGAGTTATAATTATGTTGGCGGACATCCGCATCAGGAGTATCCTTCGGCTATTGTCAAGACTTCAACGAACAGAGTTCTGACCACTACTGAATCATCTTCGAGGGTCTATCGTACACCTGCCTACTTTGGAAACAAGAATAAGTCGCTGGCATACTTCAATGTGAATGCGATACTGCCGTCGGCCTACACAAAGACGAATTCGACACACAAGGCTGATACGACAAAGAATGTAGTTCCGGCCATTACAGAGACGAAGACCACGACCAATACCAACACAGTTGTCGATGGGCGTACTACTACGACAATGGTAATCGTTACGACTGAGAATAAAGACCTCAACACCAGAATTGTTGATACTACCATTACCGTTGCCACAGAAAAGGATGCTTATCCTGGTATGACGGCACTCGACCTGACGGGACATGGTGATTACTCAGCGTCGAAAAAGACCAACGGGTTCTTCTATACGCCTATTATGGACTATATTGGAATCGAAGGGTTCAATAACAACGGTCAGACTCAGAATATGCTTGTGTATGACGAATCTGCCGGTGATGAGTTAATTCTTGCGTCTTACTTTACCGAACCTGCTATCGGCGAAAATTCTTCGCATGGTTCTACAACGGTCGATATTGTGAACGATGCGTCTGTCAGCTCGGTTCGCGGTCACTTGGTGACGAAGACGGGAACCGGTTCGTATGAGGCAGACGATAACCATTTCCTGGTTGACCGTCAGGTCTTCAATGCGCCGATTGCATATCAGTTCTCCGGCTCTGACAGGATGTGGTACCAGCGTCGTCCTGACAATTATGCCTCTATGACGGCCGGTTCGGAAGTGGTTTCTCTGCCGTTCACAGTTGAGATGCTTACTACCCAGCAGAAGGGTGAAATCACCCACTTCTACGACAAGAGCCAGAAGGGCCATGAGTACTGGTTGCGCCTGTTCGACGGTGTTGTATCGGCCAATGATTCTGTTGTGGAGGCTGATTTCGCTCTGCCTGTGTCTGTGAGTACTGATGCTACAAAGACTGACGGCAATACCTTCCTTTGGGACTATTATTACTCGGGGCAAGACAAACAGAATGATGAGTATCAGGCTTACTACAATGAATCGCGTTCGTACGACCATTATCCTTTGGCAAAGGCTGCTACGCCTTACCTGCTCGGATTGCCTGGTTCTATCTTCTATGAGTTTGACTTGAGTGGCAGTTTCGTGCCTAAGAATACGGGGTCTATTATTAGCAAGCTGGATGCACAGGTGGTTACCATGTTGTCTCCTCTGGGTGCAGGTATCTCTGTCAGCGACGATGAACTTTCTGCGGGAACGGTTACGGCTGAAGGGTATGTGTTCCGTCCGAATTATGGTAATGGTTCTGTACCTGCTGGCAGTTTCCTTCTGAATGCTCGCGGCGACGGATTTGATATAACCACCTCACGTGTTCAGACAGTTCCGTTCCGTCCATACTTCACTCGGACTGGTGCTTCTCCCGCTCCCGGTGTACAGAAGATTGTCTTCTCATCCCTTGCTTTTGATAAGGGTAGCACTCTTGATCCCGTCGGCGGAATTGAAGTCTGGGTTTCGAAGGGTCACATTGTTGTTGAGTCGCATCTCGATTATGACCGCACGGTTACCATCATCAACTCTTCCGGCCTGACGATTGCCCGGTTCAATCTTACCGCAGGCTCAAGAATCTCTACTAGCATGCAGGCTCCTGGCGTCTATATGGTTGCCGGCCACAAGGTGGTGGTGATGTAGCACCACACACGGTTTGGCCACCTTGACTTAAACTGAAAAAAGTCACCTCGGCAGATTATGATATCTCTTATTTTGCCGATTGCGTGCAAATTGCTATATTTTCGGCAAAATATAAGCAAAATGAGTATGGAAGGAAAGCGATTTTATTATGCTCTCCATACGGGAAAGGGACTGGCGAATTCTACAGGCTGGTTGATAACTTTTGTCTGTTCTGGCTCAAATACGTGGAGCCGCATCAGAAGGAAAAGGGTATATTGGTAATAAACTTGCGGAGTGTTTTGCCG
>DCHH01000017.1:149-16369 GCA_002315625.1 Bacteroidales bacterium UBA1757 | reverse complement strand
GCCAACAGGAAGCTCCTGACCAGCAATCCGTCCGCAGTGATGCCAAGGACTCCGTTTCCCAGTCTGCATGATAGTTGACGACACCGACATGCCAAAGACCGGCCGTTGCGGTGAGATGCTCGGCAGAGCTTCCGCCAACCACGTGAGGTTCGAGTTTGTTCGGCCATCAATGCCAGAAAATATTCAGACACCAGCTTCCCTGTTTATGATCCTGACATCCTTTCAAGGTTCATCAAAGAAGCAGCCGAATCTCACCCAGCAAAACATTATGTGCTTATGCTTCTAGTGCATGGTACCGGGTATTTCCCTACCAGATAATTCATCCGGTAAGGGAATCACTGCGGACAATCTTGTGGCAGCCATCAACTGTACTTGACAATTACAAGGCATCCCGCTTCGACAAAGAGACAAACTGGAGTTCCTTCCTGCAGAAACTCGAGATAAGCCCGAGCTACATCATCACACCAGGCCGTGATGATTATTACAGGTCAATGAAGGGACGAAAAATCACCACAGAAAGTTCGAAAATCTGTGAGCAATCATGTACAAAATGACAAAGTCCGGTTTTCAGGACTACATCCTATCAGGCACATCGATGCCGAGCAGGTACATGCCGTCGCGGATTATCTTGCCTATTTCGGCCGAAAGGAAGAGACGGAAACGCTTCAGGTCGCCGTTTTCCTCGCGCAATATGGAGTAGTCGTGATAGAACTGGTTGTATTCCTTAACCAAATCATACACATAGTTGGCAATAAGAGCCGGACTGTATTCTTCTCCTGCCTGCTCCACGACTGCTGCAAATTCGGCAGCGTGCTGGATAAGCGAAAGCTCCTTGTCATTCAGGTCGTTATGGCAGTTTGCAAGGGTGTCGTACGAGATGCCCTGCTCCGTAGCCTTCCGCAACACCGACTGGATACGGGCGTAAGCATACTGGATGAACGGACCGGTGTTTCCATTGAAATCGATAGATTCCTTGGGGTTGAACGTCATATTCTTGCGCGGATCGACCTTCAGAATAAAGTACTTGAGGGCGCCGAGGCCAACCATGCGGACAATATTTTCAGCCTCTTCAGGTGTGCAGCTGTCGAGCTTGCCAAGTTCCTCGGAAGTCTCGCGGGAAGTGGCAACCATCTCTTCAATCAAGTCGTCGGCATCAACTACCGTTCCCTCACGCGACTTCATCTTTCCTTCGGGAAGCTCTACCATTCCGTACGAGAAGTGTACAAGCCCCTTGCCCCATGCAAAACCAAGCCGGTCAAGGAGTATGGAGAGAACCTTGAAATGGTAATTCTGCTCATTACCAACCACATATATCATCTTGTCAATGGGATATTCCGAGAAGCGGAGATTGGCAGTACCGATGTCCTGAGTCATATAGACCGATGTTCCGTCGCTACGAAGCAGCACTTTCTGGTCAAGTCCTTCGCCTGTAAGGTCAGCCCAGACCGAGCCGTCCTCCTTGCGGAAAAACAGCCCTTTTTCAAGTCCTTCCAGAACCTTGTCCTTACCGAGCAGATATGTATTGGATTCATAATAAATCTTGTCGAAGCCAACCCCAAGAGCGCGGTATGTCTCGTCGAAACCGGCATAAACCCATTCGTTCATCATTTTCCAGAGGGCACGCACCTTTTCGTCACCGGCCTCCCACGCACGCAGCATTGCATGGGCCTCAGCCATCAGGGGTGAAGCGGCCTCTGCCCTAGCTGTGGCTTCTTCCTTTACCTTGTCGTCAAGTTCATCAAAATTTGCGGGCAGCAGACTCTTGACCTCAGCCTTGTAGTGCTTGTCGAAAGCCACATAGCAGTCGCCAACCAAATGGTCGCCTTTCTTGCCCGACGACTCAGGAGTAGCCCCGTCGAACCACTTCTGCCAGGCCAACATCGACTTGCAGATATGAATTCCGCGGTCGTTGACGATATTTGTCTTTACAACCTTGTATCCATTGGCTTCCAAAATACGTGCCAAGCTGAAACCCAACAAGTTATTACGTACATGTCCCAAATGGAGCGGCTTGTTTGTATTGGGCGAAGAATATTCAACCATTACCAGTTTAGCATCATTCGCGGCTTTTTTGTAGCCATAATGCTCTTCCTTGGAGATGGCCTCCAGGCAGCCCATCCAATAGGCCGGCGAGATGCTAAGATTCAGAAAGCCCTGGATGACATTGAACGATTTGAGCTCAAGGGTATGCTCCACTAGCCACTCTCCGATTTCCTGTGCACAGTCGGCCGGTTTCTTTCGGGCGGCCTTAACGAACGGGAAGACCACCAGCGTAAGGTCGCCTTCGAATTCTTTCTTTGTTTTCTGCAACTGAATGGCCGAGGCTTCGGCATCTAACTGGTAAAGAGCTTTCAGACACTCTTGTACTTGCTTGGCTAGTAAGGCTGTAATATCCATATCCTATAATTGATGTCTTGATTTTGGGTACAAAAGTACGATATTTTAGTAAGGAGGAAAAAAAAAGTCTAACTTTGCCCTTCCGATAAAAACAACCGATGCCATGCTATACAACCAGTCAGGGGGCTTCCTTTCAACGATTCCTACCGTCACCAAGAACATAATCATCATCAATCTGCTATTGTGGCTTGCCTCTCTCAAGTTCACAGTCATGACAGACTGGCTCGGCCTCCATTTTTTCCTGGCCAGCGACTTTAAGATACACCAGGTCGTCACCTACATGTTCATGCACAGTACACGCTTTGACCACGTGTTCTTCAACATGTTCGCTGTTCTGATGTTCGGCCGCGTACTGGAACAGACATGGGGTCCGAAACGGTTCCTTATATTCTATATGGTGACAGGCATAGGTGCTGCCCTGATTCAGGAACTGACCTGGTACATCGACATGAAGCCGTTCCTTGACGATGTGAACCGCTACCTCCTCACCGGCGAGGTGGGCAATCTGGGCAAATATTGGAGCATCCGTCCTGGCGAACTCTACACCGATGAGGCCATCATGACCGCACGCGACCAGCTGCTCAACCGCATGGTGACAATCGGAGCCTCCGGCGCCGTGTTCGGAATCCTGTTGGGTTTCGGTATGCTGTTCCCCGACACCCCTCTGTTCATCATGTTCATCCCCATTCCCATCAAGGCCAAATGGATGGTAATCGGATATGGTGTGCTTGAACTTTTTGCCGGCGTATCGAACTTCGCTTTCGACAATGTCGCCCACTTCGCCCATTTGGGAGGTATGCTATTCGGCTACTTCCTTATTATATATTGGAGAAAGAAGGGAATAGGAGGAGGCTTTTCAGACAATTGGCAATACGGTGACAAACCCGGGGTAATAGAGCGTATCAAGCGCTGGTTCAAGGATTTGCAAAGCAAATGGCAATCCGGTGGGAAAAAGAAGGATTTCCATCGTTCAAGCTCCGAGAGGACAAATTCCGACCAGGCATACCGCGACCAGCGCAAGGCAGACAACGACCGCTGCGATGCCATCCTCGACAAAATCAAACAGTCGGGCTACGACAGCCTTACAGTCGAAGAGAAGCGGTTCCTTTTTGAACAGGGAAAGAAATGAGCCAGTCAAAGAGGGCATCAAAGGGAAAACGGGGTTCCAAGACAACTCGCCAGACCACGAAGAATCCATCCGAAGGGAAAGGTTTCTTCAAATGGGTCAGTAATGCCCTGATGCTCCTTCTGACCATTGCCTTTGCCGTTCTGCTCCTCATATCGGCCAAAGCATCCGTTCTCAGTCCGGAAAAGGTCCTTTTATGCGCCTATCCGAACTACCTTTTCCTCCCGCTTGCACTGCTGAATCTTTTATTTTTCATTTACTGGGTAACAAGGCCAAGTTTCAGGGCTCTTATTCCAATAGTCTGCCTGGCCATTTGCATGAATGAGCTTGCCACCTGGTTTCCAGTCCATTTTGGTGACAAATCAGAGCAGGTAATTGGAAAGCAGCTCAAAGTGCTTACCTATAACACAATGCGGTTCTCGGGCAGACAAAAGCCGACCAAAGGCACCCCAAATCCGGTCCTCGCCTATCTGACTGCCTCCGATGCGGATATCATCTGCCTGCAGGAAGCTACCACTTCGGTGAATTCAAAATACATCAGTGAGAAAGATGTACTAAGTGCCATGAAGTCTTACCGGTACAAGGTCAAGTACCCCTATATGGGTTCCTCCAACTTGTGGATATTTTCCCGCTACCCCATTGTCAGTCATGGCCGGATTAGCTATAAAACCCGCGCCAACGGTTCATGTTATTGTGATGTGAATGTAGATGGAACACGACTTCGTATCATCAACAACCATTTGGAATCCAACAAACTGACGATCAGCGACAAGGAACTCTACAAGGCCGTCATCAGCCAGCACGACAAGGAAAGCGTCAGCCAGGCTGCCCGTCAGATTAACGACAAACTTGGCCCGGCCGCCTCGCTTCGTGCACAACAGGCTGATGCCGTAGCAAAATTTATCAGCGAGTCACCATATCCCGTCATCGTGTGCGGAGACTGCAACGACATCCCCTGTTCCTATACCTACCGCACTCTGTCCAAAGGACTTACCGACAGTTGGAAAGCACACCGGAGCGGTCTTGGCATTACATTTCATGAGAAATTCATTCGCTTTCGCATCGACTATATGTTTCATTCTCCCTTGCTCCATTCGGCCGACAGCCGGATTGACAAGGTAAAAGGCTCAGACCATTACCCCCTATGGACAACCTTCAGAATGACACCCGACTGATTTATGCAGACGTAGTGTTGCCCCTTGCATTCGGCGACACCCTGACATATTCTGTTCCGGAGGATATGTGTGAAGCCATCCGCCCGGGATGCAGGGTAAATGTACCGTTAGGTGCACAACGTCACTATACAGGGGTCGTGGTTCGCGTCCATGAACGGCAGCCCCAGGGATTTGCCCTGAAAGCAATTGAAACACTGCTTGATGAGACACCAATTCTCACACAGCAACAGTTGAATCTCTGGCAATGGATGGCCGACTATTACATGTGTACACTCGGGGAAGTGATGTGTGCAGCCCTTCCTTCAGGGCTGAAAGATATAGACGCATACCGGCCAAAAACCCGTACTTTTCTTGAAACTGTCCCAGACTTTCCCATTGATACTCTCTCCCGGGCAAAAAAACAGCTGGAGACATTCCTGCTTCTCCAGCAAGATTCAATATCCGGTCCGGTGGAACGGAAAACATTCCTCGGCCTCCATCCTGGTACGGAAGCCCACATCGCTGCCCTGACAGCCCGTGAAGCCGTCCGTCTCCATCACGAAACCGTTTCACGGCTTGTCAGCTGCACGGACTCGTTGCTTCCCCTTCACCCGTTAAGCAAACCTCAGGAAAAGGCATTGGCAGAAATAGAGTTGGTATGGAAGGAGAAGGATATATGCCTGTTGCACGGCGTCACCTCGTCCGGAAAGACTGAAATCTATATCCACCTGATGCAGGAATGTATAGAAAAAGGAGGACAGGTTCTTTTTCTTCTGCCGGAAATAGCCCTGACCACCCAGATAACCCAAAGACTGAAAAGTTTCTTCGGCGACCGCCTGGGGGTATATCATTCGGCATATTCCGAAGCCGAACGGGTAGAAATATGGAACAACCTTCTCTCAGGCGACGGCTACCGGATTATTGTCGGGGCCCGCTCGGCGGTATTTCTTCCGTTCACAAATCTCTCTCTTGTCATAGTCGATGAAGAGCATGAAACCAGCTACAAGCAGCAGGAACCGGCACCCCGCTACCAGGCCCGCAACACGGCTCTTGTCCTGGCCCGCATGCACCATGCTAAATCTCTTCTTGGAACCGCGACCCCAAGCTACGAATCCTATACCAAAGCATGTGAAGGGAAATACGGTCTTGTGGAAATCTCTTCGCGCTACGGCGATGTCGGCCTTCCTGAAATCCTATACGAAAACATACGCGACCTGAAACGCCGGAAAGCCATGAAAGGGGTTTTCTCCCCATTGCTAATTGAGAAGATGAAGGAGACCTTCGACATGGGCTGCCAGGTCATGCTGTTCCAGAACCGGAGGGGATACGCCCCTATCGTCACATGCCGCCAGTGCGGATGGGTGCCCAAATGCAAACGGTGTGACGTTCCACTCAATTTCCACCGGCAAAGCGGAAAACTGCGGTGTCACTACTGCGGAAAGCCCTACCGCCTGCCGGAATGCTGCCCCCATTGCGGCGGAACTCTGGAGGTTCAGGGATTCGGTACCGAAAAGATTGAAGAGGAGGTCAGCAAACTATTCCCAACAGTTCGGGTCGCACGCATGGACACCGACATTCTGCACAACAAAAGCCAGTATGAATCTTTGGTCGAAGCGTTTGCCAACCGCGAAATTGACCTGCTGGTCGGTACACAGATGCTTGCCAAAGGTCTGGACTTCGGCCATGTGAGGCTTGTCGGCATACTTCAGGCCGATTCGATGATGAACCTGCCCGATTTCCGTGCCCATGAGCGTTCATATCAGATGCTTACACAGGTCAGCGGACGTTGCGGGCGCAAAGACGGACAAGGTGTGGTTGTCATTCAGACAGGCGACCCGGAAAATCCTCTTCTTCAGCACGTCAAGGCCAATGACTATAAAGGGCTGTACTTGGAAGAAATGCAGGAGCGTTCCCTTTTCTCATACCCTCCATACGCCTATCTGATTGATATCTGGTTCAGACATCGCGATGAAAAAACTGTTGATTCGGCCTCGACACTTTTCGCTTCGTGGCTGGAGAAACTGCCTCAAGGGGCAACTGCCGCAGGGCCGTACGCACCCCCAGTGGCGAGGGTAAACAACCTGTATCTCAGGAAAATTACTCTGAAAATTTTGCCGTCGGTTCCTTTAAAGCAAATAAAGGCGTACCTTTGCGAGGCTCGGACAAATCTTCTCAAGTCGTCCTCCTTCAGAGGTGTCGTCTTGTTTTTTGATGTCGATCCGCTATGATTATGAATACATCCGTCAAACTGTACGTTGTCGCGCTATTGCTGCTTGTATGCAGTTCAGCAGTCTCTGCTCAGACATTCCTGTACAATGTTGAGGCTCTCTCCTACTTTGACAACCGCGAATACAAAAACGAATACGTCCATTCACGTACCCTCTTCGGTTTTCGGCTGTCACCCGAAGTTGGCGTAGGATTTTCCGACAAGGCGGACGGGCATCACAGGCTAATGGGTGGTGTACATTACAACCAGCCTATCGGAAACAATCTGAAGTCAGCTTATTTCACCCCCACAATCTACTACGAATATGCACGGAAACGACTGACAATGAGTCTCGGAGCCGTTCCGTTCACACACATGAAGCAGTCGCTGCCCGATTATCTGCAGTACGACTCGCTCACCTACATGCGTCCGAATATTCAGGGAGCCCTTATCCAGTATCAGGCCCCGAAATTCACCGGCGAGGTTTTCTGCGACTGGCGCTCAATCCAGACCGAAACCCAGAGAGAGGCTTTCCGCATTGTGCTCATGGCCCAGTATCACCCAGGAATGTTCTATTTTGGCGGCAATTTGCAGATAAATCATCTGGCCAGCACTACAATAATAAAACAAGGTGTATGCGATGATATAATGGTCAATCCGTTTGTCGGACTCGACTTTACCCGCCTGCTCCCTCTGGATTCGCTCTCACTGCAAGTCGGATATATTCTGGCCTACGCCTGGGACCGCGTCCGCGAAGAGAATCCCTCCTTCCCCGGTGGAATCCACGTCGATCTGACTGCCCGCTGGAAACGGCTTGGACTGCACAACACCCTCTATGCCGGCAAGAACATTATGCCGCTGTACAACTCGGTCGGAGCGCTGCTCTACCAGGGCGACCCGCTTTACCAGGACCCGTTCCACGACCGTCTTGACATATATTTCTGTATAGTGAGACACCCGGCCGTGAGTTGTTACTTTTCATGGAATTTCCATTTTCTCTCCTCCGCCAAACGGCTGAACCACCAGCAGCAGCTGACAGTCTGCTTCAACCTTGACGCGCTTCACAATACACAAAACCTTAAAAACCTCTTTGGCAAATAATGAATATCCTGCTCAATTTCCTCCTTATTATTATAGGTTTCGCACTCGTAACCGTATCGGCCGATTTTCTGGTTGACGGTGCTTCTGCCATTGCCAAAAGGCTTCACGTTTCCGATCTCGTAGTAGGTCTTACCGTAGTAGCTTTCGGAACATCAGCCCCCGAACTGATAGTCAACATAGTAGCCGCCATTGAAGGAAGCAGTGAAATCGCCATTACAAACATAGTCGGAAGCAATAGCATCAACACTTTCATCGTACTCGGATGCGCAGCTATTGCCTATCCGCTGACCACCCATCGGTCAACCCGTCGATTCGATATGCCCCTCTGCATACTGGCCTCGGCCATGGCCCTGCTATTGAGTCTGGATTTCTTCGTCCGGGACATTCCGACCGGGCTGTCGCGCTGGGACGGGCTCATCCTGTTAACCGTATTTGCGCTCTTTATGTGGCACTCACTAATGAATGCCCGGGAAGATACCCCAGTCACCAACTCTGACGGAAGCGCGGTTGAAGACAATACCAAAATCATGGCTGCATGGAAGGCTGTTCTGCTTGTCGTATGTAGTCTTATCGGATTGGTAATCAGTGGAAAACTAATAGTTGACAACGCCACGAGCATCGCCCGCCACTGGGGTGTCAGCGATTCCATTATCGGGGTAACAATCGTAGCCTTAGGCACCTCACTGCCCGAACTGGCAACCTCGGTAGTAGCAGCCGCCAAGAAAAACGTCGATCTGGCCGTTGGCAATGTCATCGGCTCGAACATATTCAACGTGTTCTGTATTCTTGGTATAAGTTCTATAATCCGACCACTTGAGACCTACCCCAACCTCCTGCCCGATACGTCATTCGCCCTTCTCGGAGCAGCGCTGATTTTCCTCTTCGCTCTAGGCAGACGTCATAGTATCAACCGATGGCAAGGAGCTCTGCTTCTAATCCTCTACGGCCTCTACCTCTGGTGGATGATAGCTACAATTCAAGAAGCAACTTTGAAATAATTTTGCTATTTGCAGCCTTTTACATACCTTTGCGGCCGCTTAGAAAAACGGAGGAATTTTGAAAGCTCCTTTTGACGGATCGGTAGCTCAGCTGGATAGAGCAACAGCCTTCTAAGCTGTAGGTCCTGGGTTCGAATCCCAGCCGATTCACCTCCGTACGTGAAAATGGCACATATACGAGTCTCTCGTCTATGTGCCAATTTTTCTAATGGAGAATTTCCACCCCGGCAACTTCCGTAGAGGTTTCACCGATATTGGGAAGACACTGCTGCTGGGCGGTCTGGATTTTCACAAAATCGATGGATTTCAGGCTAACGGATTTGCCATTGGCGTCTACAGCCCAATCAATATCGAAACAGGCTCCATCGGTATTATTGGGTTTATTGTCGGCATAACCCCAGTCAAATCCATTTAGCACATAAATCGATCCTTTCAGTTCAGCATTTGAAAGCAGACGGGACCCTTCAAAAATCAGGCTGTCAGCTTTTGCCCAAATAGGATAATATGACGACTGAACATGGTAAGCATTCCGTTCCACATAACCGGTCATACCTGAATTATCCTTCCATAAAACATCCCCATCTGCTGGATCCGGACGATAATAGACACAGCGATAACTGTGCACAGTACTATCGGAGTGGTATTCTGAACCAGCCAGTTCGTACCAGGCATCATCTGGCTGGCCGTTGCCGTTGACATCCGAGCTGACATAGACAATTCCCGGCTCACTGCTGCCGGAAGAGGCATTTCCATAGACCTTGAAATCGTACTGGCCGGACATATTTTCTATTGGATGGTCAAAGCCGACAATGACATAGCCGCCCCAGGCACCCAGAGTCACCAACCCTTTGTTGACCACTCCTACAAGTGTCTCTGAGATCATTGCCAGAGCTTCGCTCTCATTTGTGGCGGAAACAAGTTCATTCACGAACTGGCCCGGTGCCGGACAATAGGCATAAACCTTCGAGATATACGGCGACAGCTCCTTTTGCGGCTCTTCCGAGTCGCTCCCATTACAGGACGGCAAGAGCAATCCTGCCAGAAGAATGTATTGTAGTGTCCGTTTCATCTCGTATTTTCAGTAAAAGAAGAAGCAACCCCGTAGGAAACAAGGTTGCTTTTCTTGCGCCTGACAGCAGGCTTTCACCCTGAGCAAAAAGATTTAGCCCAGTTTGATGGCCTCTGAGGGGCATGCATCCGCACATGTACCACATTCGGTGCACATTTCCGGATCTATCTTGTAAATATCACCTTCTGAAATAGCACCTACGGGACATTCGTCAATACAGGTTCCACATGCGACGCAATCGTTACCAATAACGTATGCCATAGTAAGTAATTTTATGGAGCATGAACTCCGGTTAATAATTCATGGCAAAAGTAAGAGTTTTTTCTCTTCCATGAAAATTTCTGCAATAAATTAAGCCCTTTTCCGTTATTGCTTTTTGATAAGAGATACTTTTGCACATCGCTACGAACCGCCACATGAGAAACTGCCGACTGCTATTTGCCCTGCTGCTCCTGCTGACGCTGCCGCTCGGAACGGCAGCTAAAAACCAGCATGGCAACAAGATACAGTACCTGCAGTACGAGGACATGAGGCGCTACCACTTCGGTTTTTTCATCGGTACCCATGTTCAGGATATGCACATCGAGCACTCAGGCTTTGTCGATGAAAGTGGCAACATCTGGTACGGCTCTATCCCCTCTTACACTCCGGGCTTTACAGTCGGCGTGCTGGGTGACCTTCGTCTGGCCGATTTCCTGAGCCTCAGACTCAGCCCGTCAATCAACTTCGGAGCCAAGAATTTCTCCCTTATCTCTGACGCAATTGGCGACGAGCCTGTATCGACTAATGTTCGCTCAAACTACGTAATGGTACCACTCTCCATTCGCTACCGTGGTGCCCGGACAAACAACTTCCGACCATATCTGATGACCGGCTTCAGCATAGGCATTGACGTCGGCTCACGCAAGCAGGAGCCCATCGTTCTCAAAAGGCTCAACTATTTCCTTGAATTCGGAGTCGGCTGCGACCTGTACCTCCCCTATTTCCGACTTGTCCCCGAATTAAAGTTCTGTTTAGGACTTAATGATGCCTTCGAACACGACCGCCTTGACGAGGGAAGCCTTCCCTTCATCCATTACACCCAGGCATTCGACAAAATGACAGCCCGGCTGATTGTACTCAGCTTCCAATTTGAATAAGCCTACTTTACAACAAGGCCGACAAAGCCTCAAAATAGGGCTTGCTGACAGGCACCGGCGGAACCCCTGGTATGTTCATTTCCGCAAAGATAAAGCCCTCCTTATCCTTCCTCAGAACCGATACATGCTCAGGGTTGACAAAGTATGAGCGCTGACACCTTGCCAGACAGCGCCGGTTACCCATTTCCTCTATACTTTTCATGGAAGCACGCAGAAGGAATTCCTTCACCTTCACACCGTCGAGATAAATAATCTTGACATAATTGAACTCCGACTGAACATACAAGATAGAAGAAGGAGCTATACTCAATTTTAACCTCTTGTGTTCATCGTAGAACTTGACAAGCGACCGGTCGTCCTCCTTTTCACGTCGTGAAAGTTCCTCATCCTTAAGCCTTATTGTTTTCAGACATATCAGGAAACCGTAAGGATAACAGAGAGAAAAAATGACAAACTTTCCGCAATCGGCAAAGACAGAAAAGTATTCACCTCTTATTCCTTTTGACAGCATCGTGTACAAAGAAACGAACGCAGTCATAAGCACAAGCTCCGACAGACACCACAATATATAGTGTGTCCAGGTGACCACGGTCTTCTTTTGTATCGCCACGAAGATATTGCGCGTAATGAGTAGCACGGCTATCATGATGGCTGTCATCAGGACAAGATGAGTGCCGATGGTATGTGTACCAAAGGTATAGAAACCATGAATGTCAAAAGGGTTGTAGGCCAAAGAAAATACCAGGAAAAAAGCTGGTACAATCAGAGCGTATGCAAACACCTGCAACTGGCTTTCCTTTATTTTGAACTTATTGTCCATGACGGGTTGGGACGAAATATTGACGGTGGGATGAAAATGGAATTGCTGTATTTTTATCCCACAAAAGTATAAATTTTCCGCCAAAATAGATACAAAATACCATTTTTGTACCTAAAATGACACTTTTTTCCGCAAAGGGCAGACTTTGTATATCTTTGCGGAGTTAAATATAGAGGAAATGACACACTACTTCGAAAGGCTCCAGAGTCAGATTACAGCTCACTGGGACAAAAACGCCTTGTGCGACTACGGTGGCGAATGCTATACTTTCGGCAACCTGGCCACTCAAATAGCCAAGATGCATCTCCTTTTCAAGGCCTTAGGGATAAAAAAGGGAGACCGCATAGCAATATGCGCCAAAAATCAGGCCCGCTGGGGAATAACATTCCTTTCAATCAACACATACGAGGCTGTCGTGGTTCCTCTGCTGGCAGATTTCCACCCGGACAATATTTCGTCTATAGTGGATCACTCTGAAAGTGTAGCCCTGTTTGCCGACCCGGAAATTTGGAACAAGCTGGACCTCTCCAGAATGCCCCAGCTCAAATATGCCATTTCGGTAAATGATTTCAGCCTTCTTTGGGGGCGTGACGAAGACCGCTCAGCCTTTGATTCCCTGGAAGAGCGTTTCATACAAGCATATCCGAACGGTTTCACAGCTGAAGACCTGCACCTTCCGACCGGCAACGATAAAGACCTTGCCGTCATAAACTACACGTCCGGCTCAACCGGCGACCCGAAGGGGGTGATGCTCCGCTACGAATGTTTCTCGGCCAATGTCGAATACAGCCACAAACGTATCCCCTCCTATCCGGAAGACAATCTGCTTTCCATACTGCCGCTGGCCCACATGTTCGGAATGGTCATTGAACTGATTTACCCCCTGTGCGGCGGTTCAACAGTATATTTTCTAGGAAAGGCCCCGTCACCGACCCTTCTTCTGAAAGCCATGAGGGATGTCCGTCCCTATCTGGTGATTGCCGTTCCAATGGTATTCGAGAAAATATACCGGAGCAAGCTCAAGCCTATGATGGAAAAGAAGTCGGTCCGATTCCTCATGTCGGTTCCCGGTTTCAGACACATTATATATAATAGGATGCGCAAAGGGCTGGACGATGCATTCGGCGGAAGAGTCCGCATGTACATTATGGGCGGTGCCGCGGTCAATGCGGATGTCGAAGCTTTCCTGCATAAAATAGGGTTTCACTTTACCGTCGGCTACGGCATGACAGAAGCCGCCCCTCTTCTCACATACGAAGACTGGGACAAGTTCGTTCTCAGAAGCTGCGGCAAGGCAATCGACTGCGTGCAGCTCAGGATTGACTCGGAAGACCCCCGCAGGATTGACGGCGAAATACAGGCCAAGGGAGTGAATATTATGAGCGGCTATTTCAAGAATGAAAAGGCCACAAAGGCTGCATTCACTGCCGACGGCTGGTTCAACACCGGCGATTTGGGCATCATCGACTCAAAAGGCAACGTGTTCATAAAAGGGCGCAGCAAGAGCATGCTTCTCTCTTCGAACGGCCAGAATATCTACCCGGAAGAGATTGAGTCGGTCATCAACAGCCAGCCATGCGTCATCGAATCGCTCGTAGTGCAGCGTGATTTCAAGCTCATTGCCCTGGTCTATTTCGACAAGGATGCGCTCAAAAAAGAAAAACGTGTGCTTGAAGCCCTGAAAGACGAAATCATTCAGGCAACAAATGCCAGGATGCCCAAATACAGCCAGCTTTGTGGCATTGAAGTTGTGGAAGACCCCTTCCAGAAGACTCCAAAAGCCTCCATCAAACGATTCTTATACCGATAAACATTCATTGCTACCCCCATGAAAAAAATCGGCAAACTGTGGCTACTGTTAATTTCATTACTGCTATGCGGACTGACGGCAGAAGCCAAGAAAATTGTTCCCGCTTTTCCAGGCGCTGAGGGTTTCGGCCGGTATGTTTCAGGCGGACGCGGCGGCAAGGTCTATCATGTAACGACTCTTGAGGATGACCCCAAGAACGTCAAGCCCGGCACTTTCCGGTACGCCATAAACCAGAGCGGTGCACGGACCATCGTATTTGACGTTGCGGGAACCATCCATCTGAAATCCAGCCTGCGCATATCCAATGGCAATGTCACTATTGCCGGACAGACCTCGCCCGGTGGCATCTGCATTGCCGAATATCCATTCAGTATCGGTGCCCGGAATGTGATTGTCCGCTACCTGCGCATACGCCCTGGCGATGTCTGCAACACGGAATGCGACGGCTTTGGCGGAATGGATGGAGGTGATTTCATCATCGACCACTGCTCGGTAAGCTGGAGTGTCGATGAAGTCATTTCGGTTTACGCTAACGAGAACACTACAGTCCAGTGGTGCATTGCTTCCCAACCTCTAAACTACTCCGTCCACCCCAAGACCAAATGGGCCGACGGAAAGCCCCACGGCTACGGAGGTGTTTGGGGCGGTGACCACGCTTCTTTCCACCACAATCTGATTGCGCACGCTGTGAGCCGTACTCCCCGTTTCGGTTCACGCTACACAATGGCCGAGCGCGAGCTGACCGACCTGACCGACTGCCGCAACAATGTCTTCTATAACTGGTCAGGCGTCGGCTGCTACGGCGGTTCGAACATGCGTATCAACATGGTCAACAACTACATAAAGCCCGGTCCTGCAACGGACGCAGCATACGGCAAGACCTCCGACCGTCACGGTCGCATCTTCGCAGCCGATGCCGATCCTCTTGGAATATATGCCGACGGCAACTATGTTGACGGACACGCCGACATAACCAAGGACAACTGGACAAAGGGCATTTGGGCTCAGATGTCCGGCACCGAAGCCCAGAAGAAAGCAGCAAGAAAGAATGTTCCATACGATGACGGAGGAATAATCACTTTCACGGCTCAGGAAGCTTATAATCAGGTGATTGATTATGTCGGTGCCTGCAACTACCGCGACCGTCTGGACTCAGTGATGGTGACCGACACCCGCGACCGCAAGGCCTCATATACCTCATACACCCAACCATACCATTATTCGGGTAAGGACTATGACGGCAAAACCACCTACACCATCGACCGTGACGGGGGGTGGCTGAATCCTGGCAACATCAATACTCAGAAAGACGTAATCTTGCCCGGGGAAGACTCCCCGTGGGTCAGCATACCCACCGACCTGAGCCGCGATATGACCGACACCGACGGCGACGGCATCCCTAACGAGTGGGAATACAAGCTGGACCTTGACCCCAACGACCCCAATGATGCCTTTCTGACCGATGAAGTCGGCTACACAATGCTGGAGGTCTATCTCAACAAACTAGTTGAAAAGATTACGGCGGCCCCCTACGGAGACAGGCCAGTACCGGGTACCACTCCCGAAGAAGACAGTACGCAAGTGGTCCGTACAGATGCAAAAGTAACCTGGAAACTTGGCAAGGCGTCCTGCTCGGGAAGCGGCACACAAGAACCCGCCGCCTCCTTTTACGCCACAGAATCATCCTACGCCGGCTACAAGACCGTTTCCACCAGAACCATGGGCAGCATTGCTTTCACAACATTCTGCCCTGGAGTCAAGTTGGGCAATGCCAGGCAGGATGGCTACTATGTATGTTTCAGCTTGACACCCAAAGAAAATACAGCCTTTACCCCCTCATATCTATCTTTCGACGCTTCACGCTTAGGAACAGACGGCGGCTACATAGATGCCGTATGGGAAACGTCAGAAGGGTCATCTGAAACCGTCTGTAAACAGCTGAATCCAGCCAGAAACGACGAATATACCCATAGCGTTTTCGACCTAAGCGAAGAGGGGCTCTCGAAAACCGCAACAAAAGGGACAATGACCCTATACCTCTATAACCTTGGCGACAGCAAAGCCATCGCTCTGGCCAACATCATAATCGGCGGACAAATCGACAAAACCGATGCCCTGGAACCCCTCCAGACCACTCCCAAAACAGCAATTGCGGAAGAATACTACAATCTCCTAGGCCAACCGGCCACCCCCGATTACCACGGCATCCTCCTAAAACGCACCCTCTACTCCGACGGCTCCCTCTCCGTCTCCCGCTACATGCACACAAATTAAAATGTTTGCACTTTGTTAGTCCAACCGAAAAAAGAAAAGCACCTACGTTTCCGTAAGTGCTTGATTCTCTGGGCGCTTCAAGAAGGACTTGAACCTACGACCCCCTGATTAACAGTCAGGTGCTCT
>DCHH01000017.1:0-122 GCA_002315625.1 Bacteroidales bacterium UBA1757 | reverse complement strand
CAAAAGCGCTGCAAAAGTAGTGGTCTTTTTCGGATTATGCAATATCTTTGCGAAAAATTTCTGCCAAAAATGAAAAAAAACATCTTCAAAGCCCATTTTTCTCCTTCTTTATATCTAATACC
>DCHH01000033.1:3628-4044 GCA_002315625.1 Bacteroidales bacterium UBA1757 | reverse complement strand
CGGCAGAGGTAGGGCAACCACCAGTCGCTACAGGCCTCTGCCGCGCATACTTGCTGCCCTACCTCCCCGGCATTCTCGTGCATTTCCGCAAACAACGGCAGAGGTAGGGCAACCACCTGCCGCCACAGTCCTGTGCCGCGCATACTTGCTGCCCTACCTCCCCGATCATTTCCGCAAACCACGGCAGAGGTAGGGCAACCACCTGCCGCCACAGTCCTGTGCCGCGCATACATGCTGCCCTACCTCCCCGGCATCCTCGTGCATTTCCGCAAACCACGACAGAGGTAGGGCAACCACCAGTCGCTACAGGCCTCTGCCGCGCATACCTGCTGCCCTATCTCCCCGGCATTCTCGTGCATTTCCGCAAACAACGGCAGAGGTAGGGCAACCGCCAGCCGCCACAGCCCTCTGCCGCG
>DCHH01000033.1:0-3579 GCA_002315625.1 Bacteroidales bacterium UBA1757 | reverse complement strand
CGCGCATACCCGCTGCCCTACCTCCTCGATAACTAAATGACAAATTGTTTAGTATTTCCTTTTTTGTGGGGTGGATGATTGGGACTTTTGTCTTGAAAACCGAGGTGAAAAGGGTTGAAAATCGAGGGAAAAAGGGTTAGAAATCGGGGAAAAAAGGTTACCTTTGATGCGTTCAGCGATTTGACTTTGCGATTTGGCTGGAATAGTTTGCTTATTGACTTTACAAGTTATGAAGATTAATGTTTTTTTTGTCTCGGTGATGGCTTTGGCTATGATGGCGTCGTGCACGGGACGGAGCGCGGCTTTGAAGGTGACGGCCCCTGTGGAGGGGTGCGACACGGTGTCGCAGGCTGTGATGCAACAGGTGTATGACGAGGTGCAGACTTCGTTCAAGTATGGTCTGGTGTTGGCTCCAGCCGATAATTTCCATAAGTATGACTGTCCAACGGTTTTTCGTGCTGATGGAAAATGGTACATGAGTTACCTTTGCTACGACGGGCGCAAGAACAAGGACGGGCGAGGATATGAAACATGGCTGGCTGAAAGCGACGACCTGCTGCATTGGAAGACGCTCGGCAGGTTGCTGTCGTTCCGCGATGAAGGCTGGGATGCCAACCAGCGGGGCGGATATGTTGATTTGGAAGACATTGAGTGGGGTGGTTCCTACGAGGTCGGACAGTACGACGGCAAATATTGGATTACTTATATTGGCGGTGACAAGCGCGGTTATGAGACAACTCCGCTCAGCATTGGGGCGGCATGGACAGACGGTGGCCTGACTGCTGCCCATGAGTGGAACGGTTTTGAGCAGCCGATTCTTTCGCCGTCAGATTCTCTGGCGCAGTGGTGGGAGACCATTACCCAGTACAAGAGCCTGGTCTATCGAACTCCAGAGAAGTTCCGCGGGACGTTCGGCGGCGATTTTATGCTGTTTTACAATGCGGCCGGCATTAATCCGTCTAATGGTGTCAAGGCTGAGCGTATCGGAATGGCCTTTTCTGATGATATGGTGCACTGGAGCCGATACGAAGGCAATCCGGTTTTCGGCCACGAGAACGGCATGATTACTGGCGATGCACATATCCAGCAGATGGGCGACCTTTACGTTATGTTCTTTTTCGGTGCATACTGGAAAAACCGACCGTACCATGCTTTCAATACTTTTGCCTGTTCGTATGACCTCGTGCACTGGACTGAGTGGAGTGGGGATGACCTGATTTATCCTACAGAAGGATTCGATGATGAGTATGCGCATAAATCATTCCTTATAAAAAATAAAGGTGTGGTTTATCATTTCTACTGCGCTGTCGATAAGGCTCAGCAGCGGGGGATAGCCGTGGCTACGTCTTGCGACCTTGGAAGGTCTGAGGTCCATTTCCCGGCACCGGAGCCGAAGTGATTTTTCGCAACCGTCGTGCTGAATAGCGTCATGCTGAACTTGATTCAGCATCCCTTCGAAAACAAGGGATCCCGGGTCAGGCCCGGGATGACGGAGGGGTCAGGCCCGGGATGACGGAGGGGTCAGGCCTGGGATGACGGAGGTGTCAAGCCCGGGATGACGGATGGGTTGAGAATAAATGGATATTAATATTGACTGGAAGGTAATGAGAAGATTTATTGGTACGATTGTTGGTTTTTTGTTTTTGGCGGTTTCTGTTGAGGCACAACACCATGACTGGGAGGACCAGCGGGTGTTGGAAATAAACCGGTTACCAGCCCGTTGCGGCGTTATGCCTGAAAACGGCGCTCTCTTAAATGGCACCACCAAAAACGCCACAACCATAAGCGGCACTGCCTTAAACAGCATCACCATAAACAGTGCTGCCATAAACAGTCCCACTATAAACGATGCAACCTCAAACACCATCACCTTAAACGGCGTCTGGAAATTCAATTGGGTGCCGACTCCGCAGCAGTGTCCGTCCGACTTTTACCGGACAGATTTTGACGACAGCGCATGGGATGACTTCAAAGTGCCGGCCAACTGGGAGGTAAATGATTTGAAAACATACGGTACTCCTGTTTATATAAGTGCAGGGTATTCATTTAAAATCAATCCCCCATTCGTTATGGGAGCGCCTGACAAGCCTGTCAACACCACCATGACGGAGCGGAACCCAACCGGTTCGTACCGCCGCCACTTTACCATACCGAAAGAATGGAACGGCAAGGAAATCTTTCTCCGTTTCGATGGTGTGCGAAGCGCTTTCTATGTGTATGTCAACGGTTTGCAGGTTGGATACAGTCAGGGTGCAACCGAACTTTCAGAGTTTGATGTGACGGGTTTTGTACATGAAGGCGACAACCTGATAGCAGTCCGGGTCTATAAATATAGCGACGGCAGCTACCTTGAAGACCAGGATATGTGGCGCTTTGCAGGTATTGAGCGCGATGTGACCCTATATGCTACCGAAAAAGTGCGGATTTATGATTTCGGAGTACGCACTTCTTTAAATAGTAGTTATGATGAGGGTACATTGCTGGTTGAACCGAAGATTCAGGTTTATGGGAATGCCTCTGTAGAAAACTTGGTTGTTCATGCACAACTCTATGATGCTCAGGGAAATGAACTCTTCGAAATGCCATTGTCACAGGATGCCAATAATATTTTGAATCCCACATTCAAGTCATCGACCCTGAATGAGCGTAGCCCTCAGCGTGGGCCAAGGACATTTGGCTGGCTGAAAGGAACGGTGCAGAATCCACTTCTGTGGAGTGCTGAAATGCCGAATCTTTACCGGCTGGAACTCTCATTAACCGACACTCTAAGCGGCCGGATTCTAGAAACTTTTACACAACAGGTCGGTTTCCGCGAAATCCATATCGCTGACGGACAGCTTTTTGTGAATGGTAGTCCGGTGCGTCTGCGCGGAGTGAACCGTCACGAACACGACCCGCAACTGGGTAAGGTAATGACCGAAGAGATGATGGTTCGCGACATCTGCTTGATGAAGCAGGCCAATGTCAATGCCGTCCGCACTTCGCACTATCCAAATGCCGTCCGCTGGTACGAACTGTGCAACGAATATGGCCTGTATGTGCTTGACGAGGCAAATATCGAGTCGCACGGAGTGCGCGGACTGCTTGCTTCTGACCCGACTTGGGCGCAGGCTTTCCTTGACCGGACTATCCGCATGGCCATGCGTGACCGTAACCAACCTTGTATTATTGGATGGTCACTGGGCAACGAGTCGGGCTGGGGGTTCAATTTTGCTGCTACGGCTGCGTGGCTCAAGGATTTTGACCCGACCCGCTTCATCCATTATGAAGGGGCGCAGGACACTCCTCTCGACCCGCGTGAGGTGGACGTGATTGCCCGTTTCTATCCCCGTACACAGGACGAGTATGTCAATCCCGGTATTCCAGAGGGGGACGATGTTGAGCGTTACGAAAATGCCCGCTGGGATCGTCTGCTGTCGATGGCCCGTGATGAGTCGAACGGTGACCGTCCGGTCATGACCAGTGAGTATGCTCACGCAATGGGCAATGCAATGGGCAATTTCCGCGAGTATTGGGACGAGATTTATTCACACCCCAGAATGTTAGGCGGCTTTATCTGGGACTGGGTCGATCAGGGTG
>DCHH01000048.1 GCA_002315625.1 Bacteroidales bacterium UBA1757 | reverse complement strand
GATGTACAACCCGTTCAGTGTCCTGCTGACTTTCTTCCACAACAAATTCGGCAGCTACTGGTTCGAGACTGGCACTCCTACCTATCTCGTGACACTTCTACAACGCCATTCGTACCGCCTGGAGGATCTGACTCATACAAAAGTCAAGGGCGACATGCTCAATTCAATAGACACCGAATCAATGAATCCGATACCGGTCATCTACCAGAGCGGTTACCTGACCATTCAAGGCTTTGACCCACGTTTCAAGACATACACCCTCGGCTTTCCAAACGAAGAGGTGGAGGAAGGTTTTGTGAATTTCCTAATGCCCTTCTATCTGGAACCACGTCCGGAAAAACGTTCCCCATTTGCCATTGACAGTTTCGTCGAGGATGTCGAGGCCGGCAACACCGAAGATTTCGTCAAGCGCCTCCGCTCCCTGTTCGCCGACACCCCCTACGAACTGATTCGCGACCTGGAAAACCACTACCAGAACGTGCTGTGGATTCTCTTCAAGCTGATGGGTTTCTACACCCAAGCCGAATACCACACCAGCGACGGCCGCATCGACCTGGTAGTCAAAACCCCAAAATACTGCTACGTGATGGAATTCAAACTCAACGGCACCGCCCAGCAGGCCATGGAACAGATTTCCAACAAGAACTATCCCCTCCCCTTCGCCCTGGACGGCCAGCAAATCGTCCGCCTAGGCATCAGCTTCAGCAAAGAAACCAAAAACATCGCCGACGTGCTGGTCGGCTAAAACGGCACTCCGGACAACGGTTCGTTTATTTCTGCCAGAAACCTGTTGTATGTCGACATAGTCTAATCGCAGACATGTTAATGTCGAGAAATGTAAGCAGAGACAAGGTTTTCCGTGTGGCAAATGTTCTGGAGACAGTAGCGTTCTGCTTGACATTCACCCCGCTTATTGAGAGAACAGCCATGCTCGGAATGCTCTCGGAAAACCTCCGGCAAATCGACGGGCTCCCTGCTGAAAACAAGCAGTAATGATCCCGCAATGAACCAGGTTTTGCACCGTCAGATCAGGTTTCGGTTTTTTAGCCAGAGAACGAAGAACTTGTCATAGACTGAATACTCTTCTTTCTCTTTCGTGATGAAGTCCTTGTCGAGCAGACCTTTCAACCCGGCCGACACACTGCTTGCAGATGTCAGCGAGTGCCTCTTGACGAAAGGAGCACCCAAGACTTCAGAGGCCCGACCTTCAGAGGCTATAGCCAGGAATACGGACCGCTGCTTAGACGGCATCTGATAGAAGAGTGACTCGTATGTGTCCGAGGAGAGACGTATGATGAAGTCAATGGCGGGTTCAATCATGTCACTGGTGCATGCCTGCCCCATTCCCGTTCTGGAAAAGAGAATGTTCAGTATCCGGTGAATATAGCTGGTGACACCGTCAAAGCGACGGTACAGTGTCCACACGACGGCAGCATCCAGCTTCTTGCCTGACTCCTCGAACTTCAATACTGCAAATTCGGCATATTTTTCGGGAGATAGCGGCTGCAAGTTGATTATTGTGACAGACTGGTAGAAAGGACGTGAGGGAGATGTGAACATGCCGTCCATGAGGTGCCGATGGCTACCGGAGAAGATGAAATGGGCATTGGTAGTCTTCTGTACGTAGGTCCTCAAGGTAGCCTCTATGGTATCATCACCATATTTGGTTATCTGCTGGAACTCGTCTATAGCAACAATGCACGGCTTGTCAGCGTTCTGGAGATACGAAAAAATCTCGTCGAGCGTTGCAGACGGATTGGAGACCTCTTCGAGTCCCAGGCTCCATGATGGGGTGCCGTTGATGTCGAACGTGACCTCGGAGCGAAGCGACGCCAGACTCTTCACAAACTTCTCCCACACCGAACGGCCTTTCGGTTTCAGTTCGTCCAGGATTGCCTTTCCCATCATATTCACCATGTCGCTGAGCGACTTTGTTGCATAGATGTCAATCAGGAAGCAGTGGTAGCCGTCCTTGAGGGCATGACAGTCGAATACATGGTTGATGAGTTCGGTCTTTCCGATTCTCCTCGGGGAAATAAGGGCGATATTGTTCTCGTTCTCAAGCAGAGAGCGGATGTCGGACGTCTCAGCCACCCTGTCGCAGAAATATTCAGCGCCAGCATATCCGTTAGTAATAAATGGGTTTTTCATTTTGAACCTGTTTCTGCGCAAAGATAGCAACCATTTTTCATTACTACAAAATGATTATCATAAAATAGTAATGACTGGTAAAGATAAGAAATGCTATATTTTCAGAAGGGGAGGACATCCGAGTTGCCATAGAGAGAGACTTTCGAGTCACCTTCTTCAGGAAGGAAATCCTCCACAAGGTCGAGTTCCTCAACAAACTTGGCCACTGACGGATTGTCGTGCGACATCTGCTCCAGGGGAGAGGCAGCTCCCACAGCAGAATAAAAATCTCCCACCATGCCATGGCCCGGGACAAGAATGCCGAACGGCGGAAAGTCTACCGGCGAATCATACTCATAAATAGAGTGAAACTCCGGAACCGTAAGGATTTTGCCCGGTGTAGAAACATAATAGTAATGCTGGAAATCCAGCTTTGTAAAATGCCTCATATCATCGGGGAAATGGTCCAGAATCGTCTGACGGAACCGGTCTTCCAACTCTGGAGTATCCTCATCCGTCTTCACAGTTTCCCGATAGTCATTGACCACCTCCTCTTCCCAGTCCAGGAAATCGCTCACGACCTCATGCAGGTTCATTTTCAGCATGTAATACAGAGCCGTCGTGAATCCCCAGGCATTCAGCACCCGGTGGTCGCACGTCTTTGCATTCCAGAAAATATTGCCGTCTGTGAAAAAACGCTGCATATGATGGACCGTTGCCACTCCCGTCCACTGAAACAGCAATGCCCGGGCCTCTTCTGGAGATATTCCCTGTGGCAAAAGTGACATCACGGAAAGATAGGAATTGATATAGGTACATCTCTTCAGTTTTTCAACATCCATCACAAACCAGCCTGCATTGGCGAACCGCCGGCACAGCCTGAAATACAATTTCTGGGTTTCCAGTTCCTGCAGGTGTCTGCGCACAGCTTCCTCGTCCAAAAACTGAATCATCAGCTGTCCACAGTATTGCCCTTGGAAACGGTTCCAGCATGCCTCGACGGCCTCAGTGTAACATGGATGCCAGCGGACAGTCCAATTTTCCTGAAACATCGGCTTGTTTGGAAGCAGCTGGTGGCAAGTCCATTCCGTATCAGACTCCGAACCGGTCAGCAACGCCAGTCCTACCTGCCTCTGCTCAACCTCCGGCAGCGACAGGAACATTTTCTTCAGCTTCACGCCTGAGTATTTCACCCGCTTGCTCTTCTTGTCAACATACCAGTCAATCAGCTGCTGAATCGACTCATTCGCCTCCTCGGACGCTTCAAATTCCACATACCGCAAATGCTCATCCACATAACTCTTCCACTTTGGATTGTCCATCACCGCCCTCATCTTCTCTTCCGCCGACAACTCTGTCTGCGCCAGCAACTTCCTGATATCGCCTCTCATAGCCAATATAATGTTATTCGTATGCACTTCCTTTAACAGCGACAGAAAGCCTTACAGCACGGTCGGCAACAAATGCCATAATATCCTTGATAG
>DCHH01000096.1:40510-74171 GCA_002315625.1 Bacteroidales bacterium UBA1757 | reverse complement strand
AATTAAGAAAAATCCTGTTCGGCCGCTTATGAGAAGAAAGTCGGATAAAAACAGTAATTTTGCCTCAAAATCCAATATAGTATGGCACAGTCGGTTTCATCTATCAGGAAGTTCGAGATGCGGGACACGTCGTTTGTCAACCTCATGGTCAAGCGCGTATTTAATATCCTGCTGATAGCCAGTAAGTATGACGCTTTTATGCTGGAGGATGACGGACGAGTTGACGAGAAAATCTTCAACGAGTACGCTTCGCTTAACCTCCGCTATCCGCCGCGTTTTACCCAGGTTAGCACTGAAGAGGAGGCAAAGCGTGAGATGCGTGAGAACAATTACGAACTGATTATCTATATGCCGGGCGACAAAAGCAAGGAAAACTTTGAAATCGCCAACCGCATAAAGTTTCATAACCCCAAGACTCCGATTGTGCTGCTGACCCCGTTCTCCAGGGAGGTTTCGCAGTATCTTGAGGATGTCGATCTCTCGGCCATTGACTATGTCTTCAGCTGGTTGGGCAATACTGACCTGCTTCTGGCTATTGTCAAGCTGGTGGAGGACAAGATGAATGCTGAAAATGACATAAACAATGTCGGTGTTCAAGCCATCTTGCTGGTTGAGGACTCTATACGATTCTATTCGTCTATTCTGCCTGATCTTTATAAATATGTGCTGGAACAGTCTCGGAACTTTGCAACTGAGGCCCTGAATGCCCACCAGCGTACATTGCGAATGCGCGGAAGGCCGAAAATCCTGCTGGCCAGAAGCTACGAAGAAGCTATTAGGACCTTCAATAAATACGAAAAGAATATGCTTGGGGTCATTTCCGATGTCAGTTTTCAGCGCAGGGGAAAGAAGGATCCGCATGCAGGTTTCAAGTTGTGTGCCTATATGCGCGAAAAAGACCCTGTCCTTCCCATTGTAATTGATTCTTCAGAACTTGAGAACCGGCAGATAGCGGAAAGTGTAGAGATGGGCTTTATACAGAAAGGGTCGAAGACCTTTCCTCAGGAACTGCGCCAGCTGATGAACGACTCGTTCGGTTTCGGCGATTTTGTGTTCAAGAACCCCCAGACGGGTGAGGAGGTGGCTCGTATCCACGACTTGCAGGCATTGCAGAAAGCAGTTTTCACTATTCCGGACGACTCACTAAGATATCATTTTGCACGCAATCATGCCTCGCGCTGGCTCTTCTCCCGTGCCATGTTCCCGATAGCGCGCTTCATCAAGGATATCCCTATTTCAGCCTACAAGGAAACTATGCCTGTGCGGCAGATGCTCTTCGATGCGATTGTTGAATACCGGCGTATTAAAAACCAGGGTGTGGTGGCTGAGTTCCAGAAGGGACGTTACGACAAATACTCCAATTTTGCGCGAATCGGCGACGGCAGTCTGGGAGGCAAGGCTCGTGGACTGGCGTTCATGAACTCAATGATTAAGAGCCATCCTGAACTTAACGAATTTGAGAATGCACAGGTGCTGATACCCAAGACATTGGTGTTGTGTACTGATGTGTTTGACGAGTTCATGGAGAAGAATAACCTTTATGAGGTAGCGCTCCAGAACTTGCCGGATGAGGAGATATTGAACGCCTTTACGAATGCCCATCTTCCTGAACGTTTGTTTGAGAATCTGGTGGCCTTTGTCGAAGTTGTGCGTAAGCCCATTGCCGTCCGCTCGTCAAGTCTTCTAGAAGATGCTCACTACCAGCCGTTTGCCGGTATTTATTCCACATACATGGTGCCTTACGACGAGGATCCTGAAATAATGCTGAAACTTCTGAGAACGGCGATCAAGGGGGTATATGCTTCAGTCTTTTACCGGCAGAGCAAGGCATATATGACGGCAACGTCGAATGTGATTGACCAGGAAAAAATGGGTGTTGTCATTGAGGAAGTGTGCGGAACGGCATACGGAAACCGCTTCTATCCGACTTTTTCGGGTGTGGCACGCTCTCTCAACTTTTATCCCATCGGAGAGGAAAAAGCAGAAGAGGGAATTGCCAATGTGGCTCTCGGTTTAGGCAAATATATCGTTGACGGTGGAATGACGCTTCGTTTTTCACCCATGCATCCCACCCACATTCTGCAGATGAGCTCGATGGAATATGCCCTCCGCGAGACGCAGACCCGCTTTCTGGCCTTGGATTTACAGAACAAATCAGGAGACCTGACAGTTGATGACGGCAGTAACCTGTTGAAATTGCCTGTACGTGAAGCCGAGAAGGATGGTACTTTGCAATTCATCGCCTCTACATACGACCCTTACGACCAGGTAATCCGTGACGGCTTGTGGGATGGCGGACGGAAAATCATTTCGTTTGCACATGTTCTCAATAACAACGCCTTCCCGTTGGCCGAGATACTTGCCAAAGTGTTGAAACTCGGTCAGATGGAGATGGGCCGACCCGTAGAAATCGAATTTGCGGTCAACCTCAATGGGGGTGAGAACCGTGACGAACACATTTTCTATCTGTTGCAGATTCGTCCTATTGTCGATTCAAAGGAGACCCTCAAGGAAGATTTGTCGGCCGTTCCGGCTGAGAACTGTATTCTGAAAACAACTTCTGCTTTGGGGCAGGGCATAGTTGACGACGTATGTGACCTGGTCTATGTCAAGCCGGAAGAGTTTAGTGCTCCCCACAACCAGCTGGCAGTTGACGAGATTGACAAACTGAACAGGAAGTTCACCGAGCAGAACCGCTCGTATGTACTGGTCGGTCCAGGCCGTTGGGGTTCAAGCGACCCGTGGCTTGGCATTCCGGTGAAGTGGCCCAACATTGCCTCAGCACGTCTTATTGTCGAAACCGGGCTGAGTCAGTATCAAATTGACCCGAGCCAGGGCACCCACTTCTTCCAAAATCTGACTTCGTTCGGTGTCCACTACTATACCATTCCGTTTAATCAGAAAGATGACAACTTCCTAAATCTAGACTTTCTGAAGGACCAAACACCGGTCTTTGAAAACGACTTCCTGATACATTGGCACTTCGACCATCCGATACATATCAAGACTGACGGCAAGAGAAGTATCGGATTATTGGCAAAGTAGTAAAATTAATCGGGTTTTTCCGTACCTTTGCGATTTTGAACACGGGCCATACAGGAACGATAACTATATTAACATACTGATAACCAACTATGATTACGACCGAACAGATTAAAGAAGTTCAGGAGCGCGAGCACGCGCTGAGGAGGTTTCTTTGACATTGATGGAAAGATTGCCAGCCTGACCCCTGAAGAAGAGAAGACACAGGCACCGGATTTCTGGGATGACCCGAAGAGTGCTGAGAAGCAGATGCGAAAAATCAAGGAGTTGAAAAGCTGGATTGATGCATACAAGGTTGTGGAGACTGCATGTGAAGAACTGCAGCTGGCTTTTGACTTTTTCAAGGAAGAGGCCATGACAGAGGCTGAAATTGATGAGACTTATGCTGCAACCATTAAGAAAGTGGAAGCCTTGGAGATGCGCAATATGTTGCGTCACGACGAGGACAAACTGGGTGCTGTGCTGAAGGTAAATGCCGGTGCAGGCGGTACCGAGAGCCAGGACTGGGCCGAGATGCTCTTCCGTATGTACCAGTTCTACTGCGTAAACCACGGCTACAAATATACGGTCAGCAACTGGCAGGACGGTGACGATGCCGGTATCAAGACGGCCAGTATGACTATCGAGGGCGACTATGCCTACGGCTATCTGAAAAGCGAGAACGGTGTGCACCGTTTAGTGCGAGTGTCGCCCTACAATGCCCAGGGAAAGCGTATGACTTCGTTCAGCAGTGTCTTCGTGGTGCCTCTTGTCGATGATACAATTGAAATAGCCATTGACCCGTCAGGTATCAGTTGGGATACATTCCGTAGCTCTGGAGCTGGTGGACAGAACGTAAATAAGGTGGAATCGGGTGTCAGGTTGCACTATAAGTTTGTCAATCCGCTGACCAATCAGCCCGATGAAATCGTGATTGAGAATACCGAAACCCGTGACCAGCCCAAAAACCGCGAGAATGCCCTCCGGTTGCTTCGCTCCCAGCTTTATGACCTGGAACTGGAGAAGCGTCGTCAGGCTGTTGCAAAGGTGGAGGCCGGCAAGAAGAAAATCGAGTGGGGGTCCCAGATTCGCTCGTATGTGTTCGATGACCGCCGTGTCAAAGACCATCGCACCAACTTTCAGACCTCAAACGTTCAGGCTGTGATGGACGGTGGCATCGATGACTTCATCAAAGCCTACCTGATGGAATTCGGCGGCGAAGAATAAACTCACGTCATCCCGGGCTTGACCCGGGATCCCGTCTTGTCGAAGGGATACTGAATCAAGTTCAGCATGACGGATAAGTTCAGCATGACAGAAAAACAAATGCAATGATTGGAGAAAATACTATGGAACTGATGGCAGCGGCTGTACACCGTGTGGGCAACCGTTCAGAAGAGGAGGGTGTGTTCAACAGCAGTGGCCTGCTTTGTCTTGACGACACACTGAAGGAGGTGCTGACCACCTATTTCACCTCTGCCTTCAAGACAGAGGAGTTCTTCAACTTTTACAACAAGGAGGGCCTTGACTATAATTTTGTCTATACGGCTGCAGCAACCATTTTCCACAATCCGGAAACCCTTTACGACCAGTCGTTGATGCTTGCAAACTTTCTTTACGAGAAGAGCAATAAGCCGAACATAAAGAGTGGCGAATTGTATGTCACATATTTTCAAGGCGATATCAACGGAGAAGCCACTGATGTTATCGGGCTGTTCAAGTCGGAAAGCAAGGAAACTTTCTTGCAGGTTCGTCCTGAAATGAGCGGACTGGAACTGTCTTGCCAGGAGGGCGTGAGCCTACGCAAGCTCGACAAAGGGTGCCTGATTTTCAATCGCAGTAAGGAAGAAGGCTATGTGCTGTCGGTCACAGACAACTCCAACCGTAGCGAGGCGCTGTACTGGATGGATGAATTCCTTGAAGTTCGCCAGCGTCGCGACTCGTATGCCAATACACAGGATGTGATGGCAATGTGCAAGGAGTATGTTGTCAAGGAGCTTCCCCAGCAGTTTGAGGTGAGCAAGGCAGACCAGGTGGATTTGCTCAACAAGTCGGTGGATTTCTTCAAGCAGAACGACCATTTCACGATGGACGATTTTACCGACCAAGTCATAGCTCAGCCCGAATTAATCGACAGTTTTAACAAGTATCGCACCGGTTATCAGAAGGAGCGCGACATAGAAATTGCCGATGAATTTGCGATTTCTGACAGTGCGGTAAAGAAAGGCTCACGCAGCATACGCAGTGTTATCAAACTTGACAAGAATTTCCATATATACGTCCACGGCAACCGAAATCTATTGGAACAGGGCGAGGACGAGAAAGGAAAGTATTACAAGGTATATTATAAGGAGGAAAGTTGACCATGAAGAAAGAAATACCCGTCCTTCTGCTCACGGGGTACTTGGGCAGTGGTAAGACTACATTGTTGAACCGTATCCTATCAAATCGGAAAGGAATCCGCTTTGCCGTGATAGTGAACGATATAGGCGAGGTGAACATCGATGCGGAACTTATTGAGAAGGGAGGTGTCGTCGGCCAGAACGACGACAGTCTGGTGGCACTGCAGAACGGTTGTATCTGCTGCACGCTCAAGATGGACCTGGTACAGCAGATATACGACCTTACCCGTATGGAGAAGTTCGACTATATTGTCATCGAAGCCAGCGGTATCTGTGAACCTGAACCAATTGCCCAGACCATCTGCTCCATTCCGGAAATGGCCCCGGCATATACTAAATACGGTGTAGCACATCTGGATTGTGTCGTGACAGTGGTTGATGCGCTACGTATGGCCGATGAGTTCAAGTGCGGCGAGAATCTGCTGCGGAAAGGTATCGGCGAGGAAGATATTGAGAATCTTGTCATTCAGCAGATAGAGTTCTGCAACATTATTCTGCTGAACAAGGCTTCCGAACTCAGCAAAGAGGATCTCGGTCGTGTCCGCTCTATTGTACGCACACTGCAGCCGGTTGCCAAAATAATCGAGTGTGATTACGGCAACATTGAGCTTGACAATATTCTTTTCACAAACCTGTTTGACTTTGAAAAGACTGCCGTATCAGCGACTTGGGTCAGTAAGGTGGATGCACCGGAAGATGAGCTGGAAGAGGACGAACGGGAACACCATCATCACCATCACGACAATGATGACGATGATGAGCACGAAGAGCATGAACACGATGAACATGATGAACATGAGGAGGGACATCATCATCATCACCACCATCATGACCACGAACATAATCACGAAGGAGGTGAGGTTGAGGAGTATGGCATTGGCACTTTTGTCTATTACCGTCGTAAGCCCTTTGATATGAATGCTTTCGATCATTTTGTCGATAAGGAGATGCCAAAGGGGGTTATTCGTGTGAAAGGAATGTGCTACTTCTGGGACGAATACGATACCTGTTATGTCTTTGAGGAGGCGGGCCGCCAGATTACTTTGCGTAATGCCGGCCTATGGTTTGCTACAATGCCTGCTGATGAGTTGGAAGCAATGAAACAGCGAGACAAGAAACTTCGTGACGAGTGGCATCCTCTCTATGGCGACCGCATGCAGAAGCTTGTTTTCATTGGCCAGCACTTGGACAAGGAAGCCATCGCCAAAGGACTTGATGCATGCCTGATGGCATAACCTTCGTCATCCCGGGCTTGAACTTCGTCATCCCGGGCTTGACCCGGGACCCCGTATTAACAATAGATGCTGAATCAAGTTCAGCATGACAGAAAAGTTCAGCATGACAACAATAAACAAAATGAAGAAACAACAACTACTGACCCTTGTCATACTTCTGACGGCTTTAGCCACTTCATGCACGAAGGAGGTGGATACCACGACTGTGGTTCTGAAGGCTGACTTTGCCGACAGTCTCCTTATGGCGGCCGACGTCCGTATCGATTATGTGATTCTTGACAATGTGTCAAAGAATCTCCAAAGCGAGGATGTTACGACAACCTCGTGGCGTAAGTCGGGCCCTGGTACGGAAGGGGCTTTCCGCGTAGTGTTCACGCCGAAGGACACCTTATTATTTGCCACCTACGACCTAAGCTTTACTACGGGAATTGTTTTTCAGGTGAAATACAAAGATGGCTCGGATGCATCCTTCAAGGGTGATCAGATTGTTGCTGATGCAGGAAGCATGCCAAAATCGCAGGTCGTAAAATGTCTGAATGCCTATACCGACCAAGTAAAGCTGGCCACCTATATCTATCGTACCAATAGCGGAAACTGGGTGGTACAGCACGATAGCTCTTTCGACGAACTCTGGAGCGACTGACTTGTCAGTTTAGTGTATTCCGTACATAGCTTTCAGCCATGGAAGAATATTGTGACGGCGTTCGCTGACCATATATAGATAGGTCTGCTCGTCGAGGCTGCAGAATACTTTCATCAGAGGGGCAGTCATAATCGGGCCAAGAATCAGAGATATAGCATTGATAACCAAATGAATAGTCTGTTCCGACGTAAGCCCAAGAGCCATCAGTTCCTGCTCCAGAAGTGAACCGCGGACCATCTTGCTGAGTCCGGAGTCTTTGGATAGAAAATCGTCGTCAAGTCCCACTTCGTTGAAGAAGAAACGCTGGCTGTCGGGATCATGAATAAGGTAGTCGGTGTAATAATCGATAATTGCCTGAATTTTCCCTTCCCATGTCAGTGCTGAATTGTTGACTATGGTGGCCAGCCCTTTCAGGTGTGTATATAGGTCGTCACGCAGGACACAACGTAGCAGGTTCTGTTTGTTGTGATAATAGTAATTGATAAGTGCATGGTTGACACCTGCTTCGTCAGCGATATCGCGTACCGTCGAAGCATCGTATCCCTTCTGTCTGAATACTTTCCTCGCCGCTTTTAAGATAATTTCCTCTCTTTGTAGTCCTTCTTTATTTGAATCCATATTTCTTTTTTTAATTCGAGTGCAAAGAAAAACAATTATTTGTTCTAACTTTGCACCCGAAACGAATTATTTTTTAAAACCATAGCAATGAAAATGAATTTCAAAGTCGCCACCGTGGCAATGGGTATAGCCATGATGGGTTTTGTGTGCACTTCCTGCAACGCCAAGAGCGCTGAAGGACAGGCAGCAGAAGGTGAAGAGACAAGTCAGGAGGCTCCTGCAAAGAAGGCCGGCAAGCCTATCGGCAATACGGTTGACAGCTTGAGCTATGCTTACGGCGTAGGTCTGGCAGACAATATCCTTCAGAACATTGAGTCTATGCCTTTTGATTTCAACAACAAAATGTTCATCAAGGCTTTCGTCGCCACATTCAACGGTCAGACCAGTAAGCTGAAAGTTCAGCCCGAAGAGGCCATTCAGATTTTCCAGGCTTGTGCTCAGGAACTGATGGACAAGAAGGCTCAGGACAACAAGAAGGAAGCCGCCGATTTCATGAAGGAGAATGCTACCCGTCAGGGTGTCGTTACTACCGCCAGCGGCCTGCAGTATGAAGTTATTGAAGAAGGTGACCCTGAAGGTGCATGCCCGACTCTTACTGACCGTGTTAAGGTTGACTATCACGGAACTCTCATTGATGGTACTGTCTTTGACAGCTCAATCGAGCGTGGCAATCCTGCTGAGTTCCGTGTAAATCAGGTCATCAAGGGCTGGACTGAAGGTCTTCAGCTGATGAAACCGGGTGCAAAGTACAAATTTTACATTCCTTCGAATCTGGCTTACGGTGATCAGGGTGCAGGTGATAAGATTCAGCCGGGTGCCATGCTGATTTTCGAAGTAACGCTTATTGAAGTCATTACTCCTGAGGAGAAGAAATAAATCCTCTTGAAATGAAGAGAATCATCAACTATTACCGCTACTATTATTATCGCATGCGTTAAGCAGGGCGGTCTAATGGTCGTGTGTAGTTGACAAATCAAACAGAATACTATAATTCACCAAAGCCTGCCCTCGAAGGGGCAGGCTTTTTTATTTTTCACATCATGCTTGTAAAAATCATTCTTCTGGTCGTTTTTCTCTCCATAATGGTTGGGGTAGGTATCGCTTGTCGCCGCAGCGCCGGTACTGTTCAAGGTTTCGTATTGGGTGGCCGTAATGTCGGCTCGTGGCTTACTGCTTTCGCTTTCGGTACCTCCTATTTTTCCGCAGTCATTTTTGTCGGCTATGCCGGCCAGTTTGGCTGGAAATACGGACTGGCCTCCACTTGGATAGGAATCGGCAATGCCTTGATAGGCTCTCTGCTGGCCTGGTTGGTATTGGGTAAGCGGACACGAATTATGACCCAGCAGCTGGGGAGCGCAACGATGCCCGACTTCTTTGGCAGGAGATTTTCATCAGGAGCATTGAAGGTGGCAGCTTCGGTTATCGTCTTTGTATTCCTTATTCCTTATACTGCGTCACTCTACAACGGCCTTTCGCGTCTTTTTGAGATGGCATTCGGTATTGATTATGCTTGGTGTGTCATTGGTATGGCCGTCCTCACGGGAATCTATGTCCTGCTGGGTGGCTATTTGGCTACTGCAGTGAATGATTTCATTCAGGGAATTATTATGCTTGCGGGTATCGTCGCTGTGATTGCAGCCGTACTGAATGGAAACGGTGGTTTTTCTGAGGCTGTGGCAAAGCTTTCTGAGGTCAGTTGCGAGACTGCTCCTGGAGCGAATGGGGTATTTACATCGCTGTTTGGCCCTCAGCCTTTGTATCTCCTTGGCGTGGTGCTGCTGACATCGCTTGGTACCTGGGGGCTTCCCCAGATGGTCGGAAAGTTCTATGCTATTAAGGATGAGGCCGCTATTCGACGTGGAACCATCATTTCAACTGTTTTTGCCTTGATTGTGGCTGGTGGATGCTATTTCCTCGGCGGTTTCGGCAGGCTGTATGCTACAAGTATTGAATACACTGCAGCCGGGACACCGGTCTATGACAGCATCATCCCCTCCATGCTGGCTTCTCTGCCAGACGTGATGATAGGTGTTGTTATTATTCTGGTACTTTCTGCCTCGATGTCAACACTCTCTTCTCTTGTGCTCACCTCTGGTTCAACGCTTACTTTGGATATCATCTCTCCAGCCATGGCGAGAACTGGAAGTTCAATGTCTGAAAAAGGAAAACTTACGTGCATTCGGGCATTAGTTCTCGTTTTCATCGGTATTTCTTCGTGGTTGGCAATCGTGCAAGCAAGAAGTTCAGTGACGTTTATCGCCCAGTTGATGGGTATTTCCTGGGGTGCATTGGCTGGTGCTTTCCTGGCTCCTTTCCTCTATGGACTATATTGGGAACGTACGTCGAAGGCGTCTGTCTGGGTTAGCTTTGCCTGCGGTGTGCTCATCATGTGCGCTTGTATGTTCTGCACGTTCACCGGCCGTCAGTTCCTTTCCCCATACTTTACCTCTCCAGTCAATGCCGGTGTCCTGGCCATGCTATCCGGCCTGATTCTTGTTCCCGTCGTCACAATTCTTTCCCCGGCAAAACCCGCAGAAACTTGTGCCCAATAGTTGGGCTCAAATGTGTGCGAAATCAGTAGATAAGCTCTATATCGTCAATCCACAGTTTGCTTTTGGAGGAACCGGTGAAGTAGTCGCCGAGGCTGCTGGAGGCAAAGGAGACAACGATGTAAGTTGGACGGCGCTCAAGAGAACGGTATTCAAGTGGTATTTCCAGTTGCACCCAGCCGTCAGTGGATTTGTCGGAGTAGAATGAGCCAAATGCAATGACGGCTTCTGCATCGGGGTTGAACAGAGTTGATTTGTCGGTGGTGTTGACCATTACCGGCGACTCCGGATCTCCGCCATATTTCTTGTAGTCCCAGTCTCCAAGGGCGAAAATCATGGAGCACATATCAGGGTCGCCTTCCTTGACCGGGCGCTCTGCCGGGTAGGTATCGACAACGTCAATGGTGCCGCATTCATATTTAGCCCATAGCCGTACGGCGCGTGGTCTCAGCGTCCATGGACGGCCGAAATGGATTACACCGCCGGAGGTTCCAACAAGATGGTCGAATGAGCCGCAGAAGGTATTGCCGGCTGCGAATTTGACCACAACATAACGTGATACGCAGCAAGCGCTGGCATTTCCTGATTTCTTTTCCATGAGGTCAGGAAGGGCAATACAATAATCTTCTCCCAAGGTCGTAGAGCCTACATTTCCGGAATCCCACCATTTGTTCTTCAGTTCGGGTGATGAGGATAACGGGTCATACCATGACTTATACACATTGGATTCGGCGTTGCTGAAGGTTTCGAAGCCGCAGTTGGGCAGTTGACGGGCCTCCTCAGTGGTGAATTCGCAAATTTCTGTCCTGTCTTCGCCACAATAGGCCAGGCATTCGTATTGTGTAAGAGGTTCAAGACCATCAAGACATACTTTGAAGATACCGCCCTCCTGGGTTACACCAGTTGCCTCCTGCCATTCCTGACCGTTCTTGGTTCGCCAAAGGAAGCCGCATTCATTGCCTTCGATGCCACTTGCCGTGAGCCAGCAGCAACCTGTCCACGGAGAGATGGACTTCATCTCCACAGTGGTCTCGCTGACGATGGCAAAAATCTGCCAAAGCTCAATTTTGCCGGAATAGCTTACATAAACATCCAATCCTTCGGACAAATCCTGGGGTTCAGAGGAATTAATATTGTATTTCGAGATGTCTTTCGGACCGAGTTTCATCGATGTAATGGTTACCTGTTCTAGGTCAACGTCAGGGGAGACGGTGATTACAACGCGACGGTTGGCTTCATCAATAATAGGTTCACCTATCTGGCCTTTCACGGTAAAATACCTTTCTATATGCTGGGTGGCCACAACCATCCAGGTATAGTCCTGGTAAGTGGTCAGGGTGAATTTCTTGGAGGATGAAAGGTCGTGGATTCCTGCCAACCCCGGTTCGCAGCTTGTGATGTCGTGTTTAAACTTAACTGATTTGATATTGACGTTATGGATGTCTGCAACTTCTTCCAGTTTGATGGATATGGATTTGGAGGCAGAAGTAATGGTGACGGCAGATGCATTCTCAACCTCCATAGAAGTCACCTCAGCAACAAGAGTCGGATAGGGCAAGTCGTTCTTGATGCACCCTGACAGGGCGCACAGAACTGGCAATACCAAAAGACATTGTTTGCTGAGAGAAATAAATGGAGTAACAAGGCGTGTCATGCTAGAAGTGGAAAGCTATTTCAAAGTTGACACCAGTCACATCTATGCCGAATTTGGCCCCGAATTTGTTTCTGTAACCCGGTTCCTTGTTTGGCTGGTAGCTTTTGACGGAGTTATAAGAAATGTTGGCCATGCTGACGGTCAGGCTGACTGAAATATTGTTCATCAAAAAGAAAATGATGCCGGGACTCACCGCCAGTGTCACTTTGTTTCCGGTCGAATATTTTGTTCGTGGGGCATCATGGTCGTAATCAATGAATGTCCGTGAATACGAGAGCGACTCTTCAGCGATAACGCCTATCCTGCTGCGCTTGTCGAGGGCGAAGTAGTTTCGGTGATAAATGATGCCTGCGAAGCGGCTGAGGCGGCTGTCAATGTCATTGAAGTTGAATGTCATGCCATCACTCATCAGGTCGAGTGTCAGATTGTCGAGTGCGGCGGTACCTGACAGATACTGAAGCTTGATGCCTACAGAGCGGTCGTCTTTGTATGTATATTCAAAGAATGGTGACAGGTGAAACACTATTCCTTTTGCCGTAATAGGGTTGATGAGCAGGTAAAGCTCACTGTTGTCGCTGTCTAAATTCAGATAAGCGAATTGCAGGCCAGCGGCTAAGCTGCCCTTTTGAATCATAGTCTCTGCAACTGCCGCTCTTGCCGTGAGAATGGCAAGAAGAATGAATATCAATAACTTGCGTTTCATTTCTTCTTGTCAATGAAAAAGTTCACTCCCACGCTGAGCACAGTAGGATTAATCAGAAAATTGAAGGTAAAGCTTCTCCTCGTCCCCTCGGAAACCTGATTGTGCACCTGGTTGGTCTGGCTGAAGCCGAATCCGGCAATTCCGAGACTGGCAAAAACTGCAATGCGATTGTCAAGCACATAAGCCATTATACCAGGATTGACAAAAATACCCAGTTTCCATCTGTCCTGATATGTCCCCACGACAGAGCCGGTATGCTGTTCGCTTTCCTTTGCGCGGCTATACGAGCCTTGCAGCCCTGCGTCAGCATAAAAGGAGATTCGTTTAGCATCACCTATTGGAATGAAGAAACGGGCGTAGGCCATCATGTTGAGCGTCTGTCGGGCTGTATAAAAATTATCAACACCCAAAGAGATGGTGCTTACCTTCACGGAACCGGTTTCAGCATCCAGGAAATAATAGCTGTAGCCCAGTTTACCCCCGACGGCGATATTGTCTGCTAAAAACCAGCAAAACTCCGGGGTGACGGAAAGCTTGAAGCCGTTCGAATTGATTCCTTCAACGACAAAAAAAGAGTAGTTGCTATTGCTGTGGCCGCTGACGGAAGCGGTACCACCGACGCTCCACGTCCCTTCCTTCGCAAAGACGGGACGGCTTTCGTCGTCGTATCGCTTGATTTCATCCTTAGCCCCGACACTCAAGTCAAGGCTAAGTAATGAAATAACAAGTAAGAGCCACCTTTTCATATACTACTCACTCAAGTTTCGCAAGTAAATACATTGTTGATATTTAGAATAATGTGGAGACTTGCGAAACTTTACTACTTCCATTATTCCTTTTTTTATAGGGGCTCTGCCCCTAAACCCCGCGCCTACCGGCGGGCCGCTGAAGCGGCCTGATTTGAGTCCCGCAAATGCGAAACTCAAATACTACTCGTAAACGAATTCCATTTTGTCAAGCCACAACCGGGCAGTTCTGCAGCCAGTGAAATAATCGCCGTACATACTTGCTGCACCAGAGATGATGATATGTGTAGGAGCCGTATCCATGTTGCGGTAGTTGAGAGGAATATAGTATTCCTTCCACTCTCCGAAACCGTCGTTTGCGCTGCTTTGGAACAGAAGTTCACCGTATGCGATGGTCTTTGCGTCCGTGGTATAGTTGACAAAAGTAGATGCATCCGTCGTATTGACCTGTACGGGGCATTCGTTTGTTCCGCCGTAGGTCTTCCGGTCCCAGGTTCCTAGAGCAAACTGAATCCTGCCGCAGTCATAATCATTCTTGGTGAGGCTTACGCCGGAAGGAAGTCCATTGATATCGGTAATCTTGCCGCCGACATACTTGGCCCAGAATTTCAATCCGGTAGGACGTGCGGTGAAGGGACGACCGAAGTTTACACGGCCACCTTCGGTACCCACAAGACCAGCGAAGAAGCCAGTGAAGAGGTTACCGGCAGCGAACTTGACCACTGCGTACTGTGACTGCAGGCAAGCAGACTGATTACCGTCTATTTTTTCGTCAGTATCGGCATCACAGATAATCTTATAGGCAGCAGAACCAGCGATGCCGTCACTTCCGTTGCCGGAGCCCCACCATGGGGTACGGCAAAGTGGATCGGATGCGTTGGCATTGTACCATTCTTTATAGTTGCCGTCAGAAGACTTGGAGGTGACTTCAAAGCTTCCGTTGGGTACAACTGGAGCGGCATCTGTGGTAAGTGACATCGGGTCGCCGACATCATCGCCGCCTATAACGAGTTTATAGGTGTATTTGGTCGATGCGCTCAGACCTGTGAATGTGGCACGATAGCTGCCTTCAGATACGCGGGTGGCGGCAACGGTTGACCAGGAGGAACCGTCCTTGCTATATGCGAAGGAAACGGCCTTGGTATCTGTGTATTCCGTCTCGTCAACATCGGCATAGACAGTTGCATGAGCAGCCCAAATGTCTTTGTAAGCAGAAGCAGAAAGACCTGTTGAAACGGGTTCGAAGACGATATTGTCGGTGATGACAGTTGTTGCGTAATCAACAAAAAGGCTGAATGTCCCCACACCGTCTTTAAGGGTATATTTCAGTGTCATTCCGTATTGTTTGCCAGCCTCCAGACCTTTGATTGTCCCGCTCTTGATGAAGTTGGAACCGTCCTTAGCGAGTTTTCCTGTAAATGTCCAGTCGAATTGGGGCTCATCCATTCCGGCGATGAGGAAATAGCCCTCGGCACCGCTGTTGCTGGCGTTGTATGTGAGTTTGTTCTCCCCGATTCCGATTTTAACGGTATAACCGGCATCGAAATACTCTCCAATGCTCTGGTCGAAAGTGACCGCAGAGATAGCGTTGCTGATTTTTGCTACGACCTCTACGGTATTGCTCTTGCCCGACTGGATGGTGAAAGTCTTGGAGCCTTTATAGCTCTTCTGCTCCCAAGAAGCAATGGCGGGAGTCTTTTTTACGGCTTCGCCAGCGATTACATCGACACGGTATTCGTTTGCCGGAAGGTAGATTTCCGAAGGAGCCTGGCTGTACGTATATGTGCGAACAAGACCCGAAAAATCGGCATAGTAGATATTGACCTTTGAATTGGCGAGGAGATCTGCTGTGCTGAGTGCTGCCTTTGTTCCGTCAATATTGACACCGACATGTATGGAGCCCTCTTCCACAACCATATCAATTTTATAGCAAGCACTGAATACTATGGTTGCAAGTCCGAAAAATATAAATGCTTTTTTCATTTCAATTCCTCCTCATTATTTAACGACAAGCACAACGGGGATACTATTCTTGCAACCCTTCTGGTCCGTGATGGTCATTGTGAATGTATGAGAGCCCTTGAATATGTATATCGGCTCCTGTGCGGCATTTAAGTTAAAAGTAAGAGCCGTTTTGCCTAGCAAGTCTTGACCGTGCGGGAAAGGTACGATGTCGAAAATCAGGCTTTGGCTAGCCAGAGGATTGATAAGGTCGAGCTGGGTGCTTCCGGTCAGGGCAACAGAACTCATGAAACTCTGGTTGTCGGAAGTGATGTCAACTACGAACTTCTTGATGCCATTGGGAACGGTGACGTCGAAGCTGAGGTTCATGGCCTCTACATCGGGATTGGGGACTTCAATATTATTGAGGTCAGTGTATGAGCAACCCTGAGAGAATGTCAAGGTGATGCCGCCATCTCCCTTGGGAGCATCAGGGTCCTCTCCGCTCACGGCTTCATACTCGGCTGTGAGTGGAACAACCAGCTCCTCATCATCGACGAAGCTGTTGATGCCAATCTGGAACGTGGCGTTCCCCTGTTGGTCGGATTTCTTGTAGAAGGTGATCTGGCGCCACTGTTTCGGTTGGATACCGGTAAGCGAGGCGGTCATCTTTTGGCTCTTTCCGTTGATTTTTCCTTTGAACACTATGGTCATTGTAGTGTTTGAACCGTTGTTGATGGCGAAGTAACCGGCTGACTTGTCATAGCTTATAACCCCTTCGTTGTAGCTCAGTTTGTATGTGAGCGGGGAACCTGTTGTGACTGTGACATCGGTCTGGCAATCGCCGGTAACTTCATTAAGGAATGCATTGTCATAATCCACGGTGACTTTGCACTGAAGGAGGGTGCATGTAAGTGCACCAATGTTTGTGGTCTGTCCGGCTTCGATGGAGAATGTCTGTTTGACGCCGTAGATGGGGACTTCGAAGACAGATGCGGGCACAGCCTCTTCGGTACTCCTGGCCTCAATGGTGTAGTTGCCAGCAAGCAAAGAGATGCCGTTGTCTTCCTGGCTCTTGGAATATGAAGCCTTGTAAACCTGCTCGCCTGCCTCATCGAAGACGAAGATGGCGTAGTTCCCTGGTGACGGGATGGAACCCTTCGTTTCAAGTTCCGTGTCGTAGCCTATCTCAAGGCCTGAAAAAGAAAGTGTTCCCTTCGCTTCAGAGTATGGAACCTCAGATTTCTGGCAGGATGCCAAAAGGGTCATCGCTGCACTCATTAAGATAAACAACTTTTTCATAGTCCTAGTCATTAAGTTCTTCGCTAAAATTCACTGTCTGCACAGTGTCGTCAAAACTGATTGAAACGGTTGTACTTCCGGTGTTTGTCACATCGAACTTCACGGTGTAGCAGGTTGCGGCATCCACGTTCCAGGTCTGGTCGCTAATAGTTTTGACCGTACCCCCTTGGGTAGTAAGGGTTCCTGAAAGGGTGAACTTGTAAGCATCCATGAATACAGGACCTGTGACATTGTTAATGACGGTGCCTGCTCCCGTTGTGATTTTGAATGATTTTGAGGAATAATAATTGTCAAAAGCTATGGTGGTTCTGATTTTGACAATGGAGTTGCCCAAACTGACCGGAATGCTTACTGCAGTGGTCTGACCGCCTGTAATATCGAAATTAGTTGAACCGTAAAAATATGGTTTTTCGTAACCTTCGTCCTCGGCATTGCCGTAGGTGACATCTGCCGTATAACTACCGGCTCTGAATTGGGTGGTGGGGTCAAAGACAGAGATAAGCCCTGTCCATACGAGACTGCTGCCTGACTTGATGGAAAGTGTGAAATCTCCATCGGCAGGTAGTGTCGCATAGTCGGAAACGCTTCCCCTTGTCGTAATTTCGTAAACTTCTCCTTCTTCGAGGAAGAAGTTCAGTTGGCCATATCCATCTGTCTTCTGACATGCGGTCAGTGCCAACGCCACAAGTGTGGCTGTCAAATAATTTGTTTTTTTCATTGCTTTGATATAGTTACTTTAACATTGTCTATGTAGAACCAGGCTGTTGTGTTGGTGGTGCCTGCCTGTGATTCGATCACCGTTCTCCAGCTGATGCGCACGACGTTGCCGGCCGGTACATTCTGGAGGATGAAACTGTCGTTGTTCGGTGTGCTGTCATAGCTACCGCTGTATTCCTTGATGTAGAAGCTGTGCTGGTATGTGCCGTCCTTGTCTCCGCTCTTATAATTATCTGTAGTCGTGATGTAGCCGATATTGCAATTCTGGCCCACATTACCGTCATAGATGATGGGTATGCCGCCGAATTGGTTGTTTGCGCCATAATCGAACTCGACCAGCAGATTTACAGGCTTCTTGAACACGGCATTCAACGGAGCAGATTCCACACGGGCATCATACCTCGCAGAAGTTTCACGGCGGCATGCGATACGGATGCACTTGCCGGCCTCTGCTCCAATGCGGGCACCGGCCCAACCGTTGAGGAAACTATAAGGATTTTTTGAGCCGGCTTTGGATGTGCCATATTCATCATGAGAGGAGAAGGATGATACACCGTTGAAGTTTTCATTCAATAGCCATGGTACATTCAGGTCGATTTTATCGGATATTTTTCCGGCAAGAGTGCCGAGTGTTATTTTCTGGTTGATGGTAAGATGTTCAGATTCGTAGGTGACTTGAATCTCCTTTCCGCCGAACGATTCAAACTGGGAGAAGTCATAGAACTCTGCATAGAACGTGTCACCTGGTTTTATGAGTTCGGAAGTGGAGAATGTGATGACATTAGTGCCAGAGGCCCCCCAGTTGCAGCCTTGTGGAGCAGTGAGTTTAATGCTCTGTATATCCTCGCCGACCGGGTTGGAGGCCAGGTTGAAGAATAGTCGTGGGCAATCCATAATCTTAGTGGGGATAATTCGTACGGGTGTTGAATGACCGGCGGCGAAAGTTCTGGATTGCAATGGAATGGTGGCAAATGCAATCTTTGACTGTGTGTGAATTGTTACCTCCATCGATTCGCCTGCGCTGAATGTGGTCGGTACCATGGCTACGTTTATATAATGTCTTTCAGATGAAGTCGATTCGGGTACTGGTCTGTCGGTGAGGACGGTTATGGTGTTCTCGCCGGCCCCATGAATGACCGCTGAGCGCTTTGTATCGGTCTGGGCCCAGGCGACTGACAAATCAACGTCAACAGGTCCTGCTACTGCCCGTGGAAAGGTCACTTTAAGTTCCTCGATATGTTCTCCCTCAAGACCATCTGTTGCTGTCATATAAAAACGCAGTCTGTGTATGAGGGGCGACATGTCCAGACGTAATTCTGAATGGTCATTACCTCCCTTCCAGTCGATGGCTTTCAAAGCTCCGGCAGTCGCAGTGTTCGAAAACAGCAATCCGGCACCATTGCTGCAACGACCATCCTGTCGGGATGGGATGTTATAACGTGCCTTGCCGTTTTCAATCAGTTCGGGCAAAGGATAGGACGCAAAATATGAATACAGCGCATCGGGCATCTGGGAAGGTAGAGTTGATGTGAAAAATGATACCTTCTCAGAAACGGAATAAGCAGAAAAGGGCTGGGCATTCAGTACGCAGTTGTCATTTGTGCCGTAGGCCCACAATGCAATTTTGTCACCATCGGACCAAATGTCAGACAGGCCATCTTCCGTTGCGGATGTCTTTGTATCGGACGTGAATGACAGGGAAGTTCCGGAACCGCCCCCCAATGCTATGCCCACAGTTACTGGACCGTCTTCCTCAATGGCGACCGAAACGCGTTGGCAGGCAGCCAATGCGGAACATAGAACCAGCAGGAAGATGACAAGTCTTTGTAGCATAATCATTTTTCGAATCGGCCACAAAGGTATGCAATAAAAGTCATTTTTTATCCACTTGGTTAAAAATTCATCCGGGAGTGATTCGTAAGGAGTACAAAATAGGTACAAAAAAAGCACCCACGTTTCCGTAAGTGCTTGATTTTCAATGTGGTTCCTGTAGGGCTTGAACCTACGACCCCCTGATTATGAGTCAGGTGCTGCTAACCAACTGAGCTAAGGAACCTTTTGCGGAGGGGTGTCTGCAAATCGGGTGCAATATTACTGCTTTTTTTCGATATCACAAAATTGGCGTACCTTTGTGAAAAATTCTGGCCATGCAGCTACGACATCCATGCAATGATATTTTGTCATTCCCTAATCCTGTAATTGGGGCTGATGGGTGTGTGGCCACAATTGGCTTTTTTGACGGAGTTCACCAGGGGCATCGTTTTCTACTGGAAAAGTTGACGACACTGGCCAAGGAGAAATCCCTGCCGTCGGTGGTGCTGAGTTTCTGGCCTCATCCACAGGCAGTATTGGGTAAGTCTTGCCCCCAACTGCTCACTGACTGTGCAGAGAAGGTGGCTCTGATAAACCGGTGCGGGGTCGATCATATTGTCATTCTTCCTTTTGACATCTCCCTTTCGCAATTGTCCGCGTATGGTTTTATGGAGAAAGTTCTGCGTGATACTTACCACGTAAAGTATCTGCTGATGGGGTATGACCACCGTTTTGGCCACCGCGGTGAAACGACCGAGGTTTTTGAGGATTATCGCAGGTTTGGTGAATCTTTAGGCATAGAGGTCCTTCACGCTGAGGCTATGTCGGCAAATTGTGGCATAGTGGGCTCTTCCACTATCCGGGAGGCTTTACTTCGACATGACATAGAGACTGCGAATGATGCTCTGGGCTATCCATATACAATTTCCGGACATGTGGAACGAGGGTTCGAAAACGGTCATAAGCTGGGTTTCCCGACGGCAAACGTCGTGCCCGACTCGCCGGAGAAGCTGGTGCCCGCAAACGGAGTATATGCAGTAGAGGTGATGCTTGAGTCAAAAAGAGATGGTCATGATCAAATCATATATGAAGGTCCCTATCAGGGCATGTTGAACATAGGCTGCCGACCGACACTCCAGAACGGGGAACAGCGGAGCATTGAGGTCAATATCTTCGATTTCAACGGAGATATTTACGGTTGTTCAATACAGATTTCGTTGCGTCACTTTGTCCGTGAAGAGCAGGCTTTCAATTCTACGGAGTCATTGTCTGACCAGCTGAAAACCGACCGGGACGTAGTCCGTTCACTTTTGAAGAAACCCCTATAATTCATATAACGATGGAAAAGCAGATCGATATTACTTGTCTGAATACGGGAAAGAAAATTTGTGTCAACAAGGGCAGTAATGCCTGGGACCTTGCCCTCCGGATAGAAGGTGAGCTTGGATTCCGTCCTTTAGCCGTTAAAATAAACAATCGGGATGAGGACCTTGCTTTTGATTTCTTTCATCCAATGCAGGTGCAGTTCCTCGGAATGGACGATAACTCCGGTATTGCGGCGTATATGCGTTCGCTTACCTTTATGATATCGGCAGCAGTGGATGAACTATATCCAGGCAGCCGTTTTCAGCTCCGCTATTCGGTTTCAAGCGGCTATTATTGCAAACTGTATCTTGCCTCTCTGGATGCCTTGAATGGTACTATCCCTCCGAAAGAGATTTCTGTGAGGGCTAATCAGGCCATTGAGGAATGCCTTCCGAAAATACGTCAGCGGGTGGAAGAGTTTTCTGCCAGGGCTATTCCCTTTGAATGTGTTGAGGAAGAGACGGCCGAGGCTATCAAAAAGTTCGATTCCGTGGGACGCAGGGATGTAAGTGCCATATTGAGTCAGTGCGGCCGGTTATATACCACCTACTACCGGATGGGAGAACATATTGATTTTTTCTATGCCCCATTGGTCCATGACACTGGGGAAGTACGTCTTTTCGGCCTGGAACCATATATCAACGGATTGTTGTTGCGGTTGCCTGACATGAATCATCCTGAAAGGCTTGCCCCGTTTATGCAGCAGGGCTATGAGCACAAGATTTTCGAGGATTACGCCCAGGTGTTCCTGGAATATAACCATGTATTCCAGAACTATATACATTGGAACCGCTCCCTGGGACTGCCGGCAGTCAGTGCAACCAACGAGGCTATATCATCCGGGCATATTTCCGAATTGATTAAGCTGGCAGAGACATTCCAGGAAAAGCGTATCGGACAGATTGCCGATGCCATAGCGGAACGGAAAGGTGTAAAGGTGGTGCTAATCGCGGGACCTTCCTCGTCCGGCAAGACGACATTCAGCAAGCGCCTGTCTGTGCAGCTTGCCGTCAACGGCCTTCATCCTATCGCAATCTCTCTGGATGACTATTTCGTCGAGCGGGACGAGACACCACGCGATGAAAACGGCGTTTTTGATTTCGAGTCGTTCTATGCTCTGGATTTGCAACTATTCAACGACCACCTCAAGCGTTTGCTGGCAGGAGAGAGGGTGAATATCCCCACTTTCAATTTTACAAAGGGCGGCAAGGAATACCATGAGGATAAAGTGCTTCAACTCAGGGATAATGACATCCTCGTCCTGGAGGGAATCCACGCCCTGAATCCCGATTTGCTGCCAGACGTACCTCAGAATGTTCAGTTCAAAATATTTGCTTCAGTTCTGACTACCCTTCTGCTGGATTGTCATAACTGTATTTCCATAACAGACAACCGTCTGCTCCGCCGTATCGTTCGTGACAGCCAGTATCGTGGTATCCCCTGCCGTGAAACCCTTGACCGCTGGCAGAGTGTCCGGGCTGGCGAGGAGAAGTGGATTCTTCCCTTCCAAGGCAATGCAGATGCCGTTTTTAATTCTGTGCTTCTTTTCGAGCTGTCGGTGCTTAAGCCTTTTGTAGAACCTCAGTTGAGAAAGGTACCGCAGGATTGTCCGGAGTATGCTGAGGCAAAGCGGTTGCTCCATCTTCTGAGGTATCTGCTTCCCATCCGGCCCGATGAAATCCCATTCACCTCCTTACTGCGTGAATTTGTTGGAGGAAGCACTTTCCGGTATTGATTCTGAGCGGGAATAGCCATTATGCGCTTTTATGGGAAGATAGGATACCATGTGGCTGCACTGGTGATTGTGGCTATCTGGGGTTCGACTTTTGTCTGCACCAAGAGCCTGTTGGCGGCTGGTCTTGTCCCTTCCGAAATTTTTGTGCTTCGTTTTGTGTTGGCATACACAGGATTGTTGGTATATGACCTCCTTCACAAAGGTTTCCGCCTTTTTGCTTCAACGTGGAAAGATGAGGGTTTGTGCCTGATAGTCGGCCTGACTGGCGGGTCACTCTATTTCCTGACGGAGAATACAGCCTTGGAGTATGAGATGGCTTCAACTGTGTCGTTTATTGTTTGTACCACACCTTTGCTGACTAGTCTTCTTGCCATTATGTTGAAGCGGAGTGTCGGAATGACCCGACATCTTTGGGCAGGAACGGCAATGGCTTTTGTAGGTATGGCAATTGTCCTCTTCAATGGTCAGACCGGGCTGCAATTGTCGTTGAAAGGAGATTTTTTTGCTATTGGGGCGGCCTGCTGCTGGGCGGTTTATTCCAATGTGATGGATGATTTGTTGCAGCGGTATGGCGCAGTCTTTCTTACCCGTAAAGTCTTTTTCTATGGCCTGCTGACTATTCTGCCTTACTTCCTGATTACTCCTTGGAACTTCCCCGCCGCCGGATTATGGACATCCACCGTCTTGTTCAACATCCTGTTTCTCGGTCTGGTGGCCTCATTAGGCTGTTTTGTGGCATGGAATCCTGTCATTCATGGCCTGGGTGTTGTGACATCTTCAAACTACATTTATCTTAATCCTGTTTTCACCTTCATTTCCGCCTCTTTGTTCCTCGGTGAACGGCTAACACACCTTGGGGCTGTGGGTTCGCTCATAATTCTCTTTGGAGTGTTTTTTGCATCACGTCCGGACCGCAAGAAATGACACCATGTTTTTCAAGAAGCTTTCCATAGAAGATAAATCTGTTTTCAAGTCCTATCTTGAAGGTCTCAGCTATGACCACTGTGATTACAGCTTTGACGATTCTTTCTGCTGGCAGCATCTTTGGCAGATGTACTGGTGCGTAGAGAAAGGCTTCCTTATATTAAAGAATGTCAGCGAAATTTACGATACTGTAGAGTATGTGCAGCCGATTGGCAATGGTGATTTTTCACCTCTCATTCCATTGCTGGAAGCAGATGCCCAAGCGCATGGGAAACCATTGGCGTTGATTGATATGACGCCTGAAGGAGTTGACTGTGTCCGCAACAGTTTTCCCGGTTTTGGGTTTGCTCCAGACCGGACTTATGCCAACTACCTTTATCGGGCGGATGACCTGAGACTCTTGAGCGGTAAGCATTATCAGGCGAAGCGCAACCACATCCATAAATTCACCTCGGAGTATGACTACTGTTATGTGGAACTGACGCCTGAGCTGTTTGACGATTGTCTGGCCCTTGAAACCGATTGGCAGCATGTAAAGACAATAAAGGGAGAGGGAATAAGTGAAGGTGAACTAAAAGAGGAACTCTCGGACGAGCAAAAGATGATTCGTCAGGCTTTTGACAACTGGAATGAACTTTCACTGACTGGCGGAGCCATCTATGTCGGTGACAAGATGGTAGCCTTCACTTTTGGTTCTCCCATTAACGACCACGTGTTCTGTGTACATATTGAGAAGGCCGACATCTCATACGATGGTGCTTTCACGGTAATCAACCAGCAGTTTGTCGAACATCTTCCCCGGCAATACACTCTTATTAATCGGGAAGATGATGCAGGTCTCCCTGGTCTCAGGAAGTCAAAGCTTTCATATCATCCAGTGAAGTTTGCCGAAAAGATTACAGGTCGAAGACTGACAGATACGGAGCTGCAGGTTCGTGCACTATGGATGGAGTGCTTCCCCGAGGATTCACTCGATTTCATCGATACTTTTCTACTTAGAAAGTTTGACCCGAACAGGATGCTTTCAACTCAAGTCGATGGAAAGATTGTTTCAATGCTGCACATAGTTCCCTTTGGAGACACGGCCTATATCTATGGAGTTGCTACTGCCAAGCCCTATCGTTCTCGGGGAATGGCTGGTGGGCTTTGCCTTGAAGCAATAGAGCGATGCCGTCGGGAAGGATTTTCAAAAGTTGCCCTTATACCGTCTTCTGATACCCTGAGGAAATGGTATTCCGCCATGGGTTTCGAAGGCGATGAACCAATGACATTCATCGATGATGACGGCTTCGATTATGGTACGGGTGAGGCTACTGCTGACAGAGCTATGCTCTATCAGCTCTCTTGAAAGCAACTTTCTTATTTGTTAAAGCCTTTCTTGGAGAGGAAGTCCCAGATGCGGTCCATGAAGGTGTAGCTACCTGTACCGGGTGAAGCGGTCTTCTGAAAGCAGTGGGAACGGGTGGCGAAGGTGTGAAGGTCGCATTGGATGCCCATGCTCCGAAGCTTTTCCCATGCCTTGACAGAGTTCATTGCGGCCCAGGGATCAGAGTCACCATGGAGGAAAAGCATTGGCGGGGTGTCCAGGTCGAAAGAAAATTCAGGCGAGAGAACAGCGCTATCATCGTTTCCGCCGCCGGAATTGGATTTCTCCAAACCATCGGTAAGAGTGTAGGCGGGATAGATGCCTACAGCCCACTGAACCTTACAGGAAAGCTTGTCAAGGTTATCGATAGGAAGATATGACTGATGTTTTGATGAGGTTGCACCCATTAATGTGAGGTGTCCGCCTGCCGAACAGCCCATGATGCCGATGCGGTCTGGATCCAATCCATAATCGGCAGCCTCGCTACGCACAATGCGGATGGTACGCTGAAGGTCTTCCCATGCGGTAATATGCTTGGGCATTCCTTTCGGACGAGGTGAACGGTATTTCAGTGTGACAACGGTCATTCCTTTTTCATTCAGATAGCGGCGTACGGGGGCAGCTTCGAAACTATTTGGGTCGTTGCGTGAGTATGCTCCGCCCGAATATACTATCTGAATGGCTTTTGTCTTAAGCTCTTTCGGGAAGTGCCATTCAATATATGGTTCGCATTGTTCTGCCTGGAAGTCAGGCATCTTGCCTTCGGGCCAGACCTTTTCCTCTACTACACTGGAGCGGGAATCGTCATTTGCATAACGTTCAATAAGACGGACTTCGGGTTCAAGTGTGCCAAGATACCCCATTTGGCGCATGAATTCAATGCCGCGCTCCAATCCGAATGCCCCGTGTCCCGCATCAGCATAAAGATGAAGTTCGGCAGGTATCCTCATACGGCGAAGCTGGCGATATACCATTGTTGAACCATTAGGAGTATAGACATCATTTCCGCCATGGTGCAGGCTCATTGGACAGGTCTTTTCATCGAACTTAAAACAGTCGCTAAGCTTGATATCCGGCCCGTATCCCTGACGGATTGCAGGAGTGCCAGTTTCTCCGTCTGTAGTGACGTATGCCGGAGCGTTTACAATGGCCCAATTGATGTGGCAGTCCAATGAATCGAGTGCGTCAATGGGCTGATAGGCGCGTGTCTGAGAACTGGTTGCCAGCAGCAGGGCAAGGTGCGAGCCGGCAGACATGGAAATGGTACCGATTTTTTCCGGATCGAATCCGCGTTTGGCCGCCTGGCTGCGAACCAAGCGGACAGCACGTTGGGCATCCTCCCAGGCGCTCTGGTAGATTGGAAGTCCAACTGGTCGCGGAGTGCGATAAACGAAATTCACACACTGTATTCCTTTGTCAGTTAGTTCTTTATGCCATTCGTTGATAAGACGCACGTCACAACAGTTCTGATAACTTCCACCTGAAATGAGAATCATGCATGCTCCGTTGCGGATTTCAGGTGCTGGAGCCTCGAACCATTCAAGATAGGCTACGCGATTATTGTCGGGACGGAAGTCTTCCTTACGGGATTCATCGGTCATTGCGGCAATTTGATGTGCCTGAGCATCAGGCATCTTTCCGTCCGGCCATATTGTTTCACGTTCCCAGGCAAATGTATTCAGCGCTGTGAGTGCGCAAAAGATGAATGCAAGTCTTTTCATAATTGTTTTATTGACAACGCAAAGCTACACAAAAAAGCCTATCCTCCCAAAAAATGTCACCCCGTCCACAAATCTGCGGGCGGGGTGACACATTATTAATATAGGAAATGTAATTAGCAATACATGTTGACGATGGCCTCGTACAGCTCCTGCTTGCCGCTGGTCTGCTTGGGCTCACCAACTTTCTTACCATATTCGTATGCCTCTTCGAAGGTCATCTTGCCTTCTTCGAACTTCTTGCCTTCGCCCTTGTCGAATGAAGCGTAACGCTCGGCAACCATCTTTTTGATGGGAGATTTCTCGAGCAGTTCGGCAGCGCTTTCCAGTGCGCGGGCCATGACATCCATACCGGCGATATGGGCAATGAATATGTCTTCCAGGTCGGTGGAGTTACGACGGGTCTTGGCGTCGAAGTTGGTACCGCCATTGCCGAAACCGCCGTTGCGGATAATCTGCATCATGGCCTGGATGAGTTCGAAGTTGTCGATGGGGAACTGGTCGGTGTCCCAGCCGTTCTGGTAGTCACCACGGTTGGCATCGATGCTGCCAAGCATGCCGGCGTCGACGGCGCAGGCAAGTTCGTGCTCGAAGGTGTGTCCAGCCAGGGTGGCGTGGTTGACTTCGATGTTGACCTTGAAGTCCTTGTCAAGGTTGTGAGCTTTCAGGAAGCCGATAACGGTTTCGGTATCGACATCATACTGGTGCTTGCTGGGCTCCATGGGCTTGGGCTCAATGAGGAAGGTACCCTTGAATCCATTCTTGCGTGCATAGTCGCGGGCCATGGTCAGCATGGTGGCCATGTGCTCTTTTTCGCGCTTCTGGTCGGTGTTGAGCAGGCTCATATAGCCTTCACGTCCGCCCCAGAATACATAGTTGGAACCGCCCAGTTCGATGGTGGCATCGATGGCGTTCTTGATTTGGACGATAGCGCGGGCAACAACGTCGAAGTCGGGGTTGGTGGAAGCGCCGTTCATGTAGCGCTTGTTTCCGAAGACGTTGGCGGTACCCCACAACAGCTTGATGCCGGTGGCAGCCTGTTTCTCCTTCAGGTATGCGACGATTTCTTTGAGGTTCTTTTCGTATTCCTCAACTGTGGGAGCCTCGGCGATGAGGTCGATGTCGTGGAAACAGTAGTATTCGATGCCAAGTTTCTGCATGATTTCGAATCCGGCATCAACTTTATCCTTGGCAGCCTGGATGGGGTTTGCATTTGCGTTCCAGGGGAAAGTCTTTGTTCCGCCACCGAACTGGTCTGCGCCTTCTGCGCAAAGGGTGTGCCACCATGCCATGGAGAATTTGAGCCATTCGCTCATCTTCTTGCCCATGATAACCTTGTTTGCATCATAATAACGGTATGCGAGCGGATTGGTGCTCTTCTTACCTTCGAATTTGATTTTTCCTATTTCAGGAAAGTACTCTTTTGCCATAGTTGTAATGTTTTGAAAATTAATTAAATATAAAAGTGATTACAGATAACTTTTCCATCTGAGGTAAGCTTCGGTATAGGCATCGTGGTCAGCGGCTATCGGGTGGATTTCATCGACCTTCTTCAATGTGGAGAAGGCTTCAGTGGCATCCTTGTAGAATTTACCTCCGATACCTGCACCGCGGGCGGCTCCGACGCTGCCGTCGGTGTCGTAGAGTTCAATGCTGGCCCCTGTCAGTCCGGCAAGGGTGTTGCGGAAGACAGGATTGAGGAACATGTTGGCCTTGCCGGCGCGGATAAGCTTGGTCTCAATGCCCATGCCATTCATGATTTCCATACCGTATGCAAAGGCGAAGACTACACCCTCCTGGACTGCACGCATCAGGTGTGGCTGTCCATGGCGGTTGTACTGAAGTCCGTGGATGCTGGCAGCGCAGGGCTTGTTCTCGAACATGCGCTCGTTTCCGTTTCCGAAAGGTATGTATGACACTCCGTCGCAGCCAATCGGCGCCTGGGCTCCTACCTCGTTAAGCTCGGCGTAGGACATTCCGCACGAGGCGCTGTTGCGCTTCATCCAGGCGTTGGAAATACCGGTTCCGTTGATGCAGAGCAGTACGCCGATACGGGTCTGCTCGGCACTGTGGTTGACGTGTGCAAAGCTGTTGACGCGTGATTTGGGGTCGTAGTTGATGTGGCCGTTAACACCATAGACAACGCCGGAGGTGCCGGCAGTAGCTGCAACTTCTCCCGGATTCAGCACGTTGAGAGACAGGGCATTGTTCGGCTGGTCTCCGCCGCGGTAGCAGACGGGAATGCCCGGTTTCAGGCCGAGTTCTTCAGCGGCTTTGCGGGTCAGTTCTCCCTGGTTGGAGAATGTGGGGACGATTGTCGGAATCCAGGACGATTCAATGCCGAAATGGTCGAGCAGGAATCCGGCTGGCTTGTTCTCCTTGAAATCCCACATGATTCCTTCTGACAGACCGGATGCGGTGGTGGTGCATTCGCCAGTAAGCTTCAGGGCGATGTAGTCGCCGGGGAGCATCAGGTGACCGATGCGGTTATAGACATCGGGTTCGTTTTCCCTGACCCACCCCAGCTTGGCAGCGGTGAAATTGCCCGGTGAATTCAGCAGATGGGAGAGGCACTTCTCTTCGCCAATTGACTGGAACGCCTTTTCACCGTATGGAACGGCACGCGAGTCGCACCAGATGATGGCGGGACGGAGCAGCTGGTCATTCTTGTCGGTCAGCACCAGACCGTGCATCTGGTAGGAAATACCGATACCTTTGATGTCGCTGATGTCAACCTTTGCTTCACTGAGGATTTCCTTGTTGGCGGCTTTGAGGTTTTCCCACCAGGCGTTTGGGTTCTGTTCGGCCCAGCCTGTCTGTTTGGCCTCAATGGCCATTTCCTTCTTTGGGTAGAAAGCGGAGGCAAGGCATTCGCCTTTCTCTGCGTCGATGATGCAGGCCTTGACTGAGGAACTGCCGATGTCGTAACCGAGGAGATACATATTTTTGTAGTTTATGGATTATTTGATTTTGTGTGAGCCTTGTCCGATGCAGACGTCATAAATCTTCGGGGCTTTTCCGTAAGCCTTCGAATAGGCTGCTGTTGCATCGGCAATGAATGCATCGTATTTGTCGGCCTCCAGCAGGTTGATTGTGCAGCCGCCGAAGCCGCCTCCCATCATGCGGGCACCGAGGACTCCGTTTCGGACTGCGACATCAACAAGAAAATCGCTCTCTTCACAAGAGACATTGTATTCTTTGCTGAGTCCTTCGTGAGAGCAGTACATCAGTTCACCGAAGCGCTTGTAATCGTCTTTCTGAAGGGCTGCGCATGCCTCCATGACACGGATGTCCTCCTTTATGACGTACATGCAGCGGCGGAAAGTGCTCTCCGGTAGCTGATTCTTGAACTCGGTCAGCATTTCCGGGGTCACGTCGCGAAGGAGTTTGACTTCGGGATAGACCTTGCTGATGGTGGCCACACCCTCTTCGCACTCGGCACGGCGGATGTTGTATTCTGAGGCGGCCAGGTTGTGCTTGACCTGAGTGTCCAAAAGAACGACGCGGCAGTTTTTCGGATGAAACGGGAAAAGTTCGTATTCCAGCGAACGGCAGTCGAGGCGGATGAGTTTCCCCTCCTCGCCGAAGACCGATGCAAACTGGTCCATGATACCACAACGTACTCCGACGGCATTGTGCTCAGCGGCTTGTCCAATCTGTGCAAAGTCGAGTTTGCTAAGACCAAGGTCGAACATGCCGTTCAGTGCGCAGACGAAAGTGCTCTCCAAAGCGGCTGAGGTTGAAAGACCCGACCCGATGGGGATGTCACCGCCAAAGACGCAGTCAAATCCTTCAATCTTCAATTCTCTTTTCAGGATTTCGACTATTACACCATAAATGTAGAGGGCCCAGCCCTGGGTCGGCTTTTCGTCAAGGGCAAAACGGGCGGCTTCATTCATGTCGTACGACCAGGCGTTCACCGTGCGGGTACCATTCGGACGGATAGCGGTGACAATCATCTTGTCGATAGCACCTGGAAAAACGAATCCGCCGTTGTAGTCGGTGTGTTCTCCGATAAGGTTCACACGACCGGGAGAGGCGTACAGGCTGTATTCTTTGCCGAATAGTTCTTCGAATTTCCGACAGATGTGAGTGTAGTCCATGATTACTTTTTGTAGAGGGGTGATGGATATTCGCCTTTTGCAACCAGTTCGGCAAATTTATCGACTACGAACTGACGGTCGGCTGCGTAAGTGACGCCGAACCATTTTGAGGGGGTGTCAAGTACTTCGCAGGTGGCTTTTCCTTCAACAATGAGGTTGTTTACCGCCCAGGGAATGTAGAACTCAGCCTTGGGTTTTTCGATATTTTCTTGAAGGAATTTGATGAAATTGACCTCGGAATAGTCGAAATAGTCAGGAGTGAATCCCCACATGTTCATGGAAACGGGAGTGTTCTCATCGATGGCTACCATCTGGTCGTTTTCGTCCTTGTACTTGATCTGGCCGTCGGTGTCGCGGATGATGTAGGTGCGTTCAACGACATTGGTCAGCAGGTTCTTTCCGTCTTTCTGGCACACGCCGCGGGCGACGCTTCCGCTCTCGGAAAGGGTATTGCCTACGCGGTAGCCCACCATGCAGTACTGTCCTTTCGTCCCTTCCATGCGACGGAGCTGTTCAGCCAGGACGGCAAAACTCTCGCGTCCGTAGAAATCGTCCGCATTGATGACGGCAAACGGCTCTTTGATGACATCCTTGCCCATCAGAACGGCGTGGTTCGTCCCCCATGGTTTCTGACGGTCGGCAGGGCAGGTGAATCCTTCGGGAAGGTAGGTGATTTCCTGGAATACAATTTCTATGGGAAGTACACCTTCGTATTTGGCGGCTATTTTCTGGCGGAAGTCTTCTTCGAAAGTATGACGGATGACGAATACGATTTTGCCGAATCCGGCGCGGGCGGCATCAAAAACGGAATAGTCCATGATGGTCTCCCCGTTGGGGCCCAGGCCGTCGAGCTGTTTCAATCCTCCGTATCGGCTGCCCATTCCGGCAGCAAGAACAAATAGTGTAGGTTTCATTTTAATCAGTTTATGAATTATGAGGGTTTCCTGATTCGCAAAAATACGCAGAATATTTCTAATTTTGCCGTCCGTAATCTTCAAAATCTTCTACAAATGCGTCAATTAATCATAACACTCTCAACTATCTTTTTTTTCACCACCATCATGAGTGCACAAGAACAACAGACAAAGGTTCTGATTGAGACCTCATTAGGCAACATCACGGTATGCCTGTACAACGAAACGCCCCAACACCGCGACAATTTCATCAAACTTGTCAAGTCCGGCTACTACAACGACTTGCTGTTCCATAGGGTCATCAAGGATTTTATGGTACAGGGTGGTGACCCTGACTCGAAGGGAGCCCCTGCCGGCAAGCAGCTTGGAGCCGGAGGCCCGGGCTACACAATACCCGCAGAGTTTGTCTATCCGAAGTATTTCCACAAAAAAGGTGCGCTGGCAGCAGCCCGTCAGGCAGACCAGGTAAATCCCAAGAAGGCTTCTTCCGGCTCCCAATTCTATATCGTGACCGGACAGAAATATACTGCCGATCAGTTTGCACAGCTTGAAGAGCAGAAATTGATGTCTGCCAAGCAGGCTTATTTCAACAGTCTCGCTGCCCAGCGTCAGAGCTATATCCGCCAGCTCTATCAGGCCCAGGACAATGCCGGACTGCAAAAGCTGCAGGATCAGTTGATTGAGGACATGGAGAAGCATTTCGCCGCCAATCCTCCTGCACCGCTTTATACCGAAGAGCAGAAGCAGGTCTATATGACAGTTGGCGGTACACCTTTCCTTGACAACGAATACACGGTGTTCGGAGAGGTCGTTGAAGGACTGGATGTCGTTGACAAAATTCAGGCTGTTGAGACCGCTTCTGGTGACCGTCCCAAGACCGATGTCTGGATGAAAATGTCGATTATCAAGTAATTTCCCACGATTTCATCGATGAAATTTGACCGCTACATACTGTCCAACGGACTGACGCTGCTCCATTATTACGATGCTGGTACGCAATTGGTGACGGTCAATATCATGTATAATGTAGGCTCGAAGGATGAGCATCCCGACCATACGGGATTTGCCCATCTCTTCGAGCATCTTATGTTCGGAGGCTCGGCTCATGTCCCCGATTTTGACCGCATGGTTCAGGATGCTTCAGGTGATGACAATGCCTGGACAAGCAATGATGTGACCAACTACTACATCACTGTTCCTTGCTACAATCTTGAAACGGCCCTCTATCTTGAAAGCGACCGGATGCTGTGCCTCAACATCAACCGTGAAAGCCTCAAGGTACAGAAGCAGGTGGTACTTGAAGAATTCCGTCAGAGATTCCTTAACCAGCCGTATGGTGACGTGAGTCTGCTGACAAGACCGTTTGTCTTTGGTGACCATCCATACTCCTGGCCGACAATTGGCAAATCGGAAGCCCATATACGCCAGTTCTGTCTGAAAGATGTCCGACAGTTTTATGAGACTTATTATGCTCCCGACAACGCGGTTATGGCCGTGTGCGGCGGAGTGGGTTTTGAGGAGACAAAGAGAATGGTAGAAAAATGGTTCGGTGACATTCCGGCGAAACATCTACCGGTTCGCACAATAAAGCCTCTACCTGTCCAGACACAGCCAAAACTGTTGGAAGTTCAGCGTGATGTGCCTGTTGATGCATTGTACAAGCTTTGGCATGCACCCTCTTTTGCAGAAAAAGGGTACGAAGTTTGTGACCTTCTCACTGACGTTCTGGCTGGCGGCCGCTCCTCTCGCCTGACCCGCCATCTGGTCCGGGAGCAACATATATTCAACGACCTCGATATATATGTGGGAGGAGAGGGAGAACGCACAGCCGGTACAATCCAGTTCACAGGCAAGCCGGCAGAGGGTGTATCTTTTGACCAGGCAGAAGCAGCACTTGACGGGGAACTGCAGCAACTAGTAGATAAACCGATTTCATCGGAAGAATTGCAAAAGGTGAAGAATAAATACGTTTCTGCCTTCCTTTTCAAAAACACCAATTGCCAGCATATTGCGACTCAGCTTTGCTGGTACGAAACCATCCGTACCGCCGAAGATTATCTGAAAGACTTTGACCGAACGAACGCCGTCACGTCAGCAGACCTTCAGCAGATGGCGGCTGAGGTTTTCCGTCCGGAAAACGCTTCAACCCTTCGCTACTCAGCGAAATAAGCCTTTTTAGTCGTTGTTAATCTG
>DCHH01000096.1:0-40445 GCA_002315625.1 Bacteroidales bacterium UBA1757 | reverse complement strand
GCCATTTTCCAGAAGAAGTACTCGTTCATGTCACCGAATCCATGGCGCTGTCCGGGGAGGATGAGCATATCGAAACGCTTGTTGGCCTTGATTAGCGCGTTTGCCATTCGGATGGAGTTGGCAGGATGAACGTTGTTGTCGATATCGCCGTGCACTAACAGCAGATGTCCCTTGAGGTTCTTGGCAAGTTCCTGGTTGTAGTGGATGGCATACTCGAATGTGGTGTCGTTTTCGGCTATAATTTCCTTCACGCCGTGGTGGGTCTCGCTCCACCAGCGGTTATAGATGCGATTGTCGTGGTTGCCGGCACAGGAAACGGCGACCTTGTAGAAATCGGGATAGGTAAGGATGGCTGCAGTTGACATGAATCCGCCGCCGCTATGGCCGTGAATGCCAACTTTGTTGACATCAATCCATTTGTGCTGTGCGGCGAGCTGCTGGACCGCCGCCTTGTGGTCTTCCAACGGATAGTCGCGCATATTGCCGTAACCAAAGTTGTGGTACCATTTCGAACGCCAGGGATGACCTCCACGCTGGCCGACCGTAATGACAATAAAGCCGAGCTGGGCCAGACGGTCTGTGCGCAGTTGGACATTTGTCCATGAATAGTACGGAGATTCTACCTGAGGGCCGGGATAAACGTATTCAATGATTGGATATACCTTTGTGGAATCGAAATCATACGGCTTGTACATGACACCGTAGAGGTCTGTGATGCCGTCGGCGGCCTTGACTGTGAAAATCTCGGGGAAATGGTAGCCGGCCTTGAACAACTGGCTGAAATCGGCGGTTTCCAGAACCATAAGCTTAGTTCCGTCGGTACGGTACAAAACATTTTCCGGAATCATATCAACGCGTGAATGGGCACTTACGAGATATTTGCCGTCGTCAGAGATTGCCTTGCTTCCTCTCCCGGAAAAATAATCGTCATCGTGGAAATCGCCACTGTTGATTTCCTTCAGACCTGTTCCGTCGAAGTTGATGCGGTAGGCATGCATGTAGTAGGGATGCTGGTCCTTATTGTAGCCGCAGGCGGTGAAATAGACCACGCGGGCCTGCTCATCGACCTCAAGGATGTTTTCCACATGCCAAGACCCTTTGGTAATTGCATTTTTCAGGGTGCCGTCGGAGTTGTAGAGATATAGGTGTGACCAACCTGTCTTTTCCGACTGCAGGATGAACTCCCGTCCCTGACTGACTGAACGGAAATTGAAGACATCGATGTAGGTGTTCAGGTCCTGCTGCAAAACCACTTGTACGGTGTCTTGCCTGAGGTCGGCTTTGCAAAGCTGGGCATGATGCTGGTCGCGGCTGGTACGGATAAGCCAGAAAGCGTCGTTGGTGCCCGACCAGATTACCCGGTTATATTTGTCGAACTTGTCACTGTTCTTTGAAGGCAGGGTCTCTATTGAGAGGTTCTGATCCTTGAAGCATGCGGTGTTGACAGTACGGTGACTCTTTTCTGCGACATTGAAAATATGCAATGAGGCCTTTTCACTGGCCTCTCCCGGCACCTGATAACGGTATTTTTCCAGTGTAGGACGAGGTTCGCTCAAGGAATTGATGACCCATAGTTGTTCTATGTCGCTCATATCGTACTCTATGGAGGCGTAGGTCTTGCTGTCGGGTGACCAGGCCCCGTACAGCGGGTACCGCTTGGTCGTGTCGCGTTCGAGCGCACCGGCGTAATTGTCGCTGCCGTAAGGAATGTCAGCCGTTCCGTCAAAGGTGTATTGATGCTCCACAACGGTTGAATCTTTCTCGTCCTTCATCAGTTTGCGGAGATTTGCCATATCGGTCCAGAAAACGTTATATCCTTTCACGTATAAAACGCATGAAGTGTCAGGGGCAATTGAGGCCCAACGGGGGAAGTCCTTTTCCTCCTCCTTGTCCGTGACATCGGTAAGACGGTGCGACCTGATGTCGTATTCGAAGCGGAAGAGTTTCTTTTCCATATCTTTTGTGCCGATGAAAACGGCTTTTTTGACAGATACGCTATCATTTACTGCCGTCGTATCCTTCTTGGCGGAATCATTCTTCTTAGGAACAAGAAGATTTGACTGAACCTCAAATTTGAAGGTGTTGTCGTCTTTCAGTTCAAGGCCCTTTATGGGAATGTGTTGGGCATCGTACGGGTCGAGGGTGAGTTCAGTCAGCTCTATGGCGAGATCTTCAAGGTCAAAGACTGGAGTCTTGGTTTTGGCTACGGCATCGACAATATAATAGTAGGTGCCCTTGGTGTCTGTCCACTGGTACCAGAACTTATCGGAATCCTTAAACCAATGAGGCACTAAGACGCGGCTCTTGACAAGGCGCTGCATCTTTTTGTTGGTGTATTTTTCTGCCTGGTCATAATTGGCTTTTGTCACGGGTGTCATCTGCTGGGCAGATAAACTGAGAATTGATGCCATGCAGGCAACGGCAATAGAAAAAGTGCGGTGTGTCATTTGGATAAACTATAAAGTGAGTCCTTCTAAAAATCTGAGATAGCCTTCAACGCCGTCCTTGATTTCTTCCGGACGGATGTATTCATCGGCAGTATGTGAACGCTTTGAGTCGCCGGGGCCCATTTTTATCGATGAGAATGGCATGCGTGACTGGTCTGACAGGGTGGGTGAGCCGAAACATTCAAGGCCGAGGGATTTACACCTCTGAACGGCTGGATGCTGAGGAGAAATGCCTGATGAGGAAAGCCTGAATGAGCGGGCCTGAACAGTGCAATCCATCCCGGCGAGCTGCTGCTCTATATAATGGAACAAGGTTTCGTTCTCATATTTGTCATTAACCCTTACATCAACAGTGAAGCGGCAACTGTCAGGTACGACATTGTGTTTGGAACCACCTTCGATGATAGTGACTGTCATCTTGACCGGGCCGAGTATGCTCTCTCCGTTCCAGCCGGGTCTGACTGGTGATGAAGGGTCGTTGTCGATGATTGTCGTCCGTAGCCAGTTAATAGCCTTCATGGCTTTGTAAATGGCATTGTCGCCATTATTGTGAGCCGCATGGCCCGTTGTGCCGTGAGCCGTGCAGTCAAGAACCATAAGCCCTTTTTCGGCAATTGCCGCTTTCATTGAGGTGGGTTCGCCGACCAGGGCAAAGTCAATGGCTGGCAGTTCTGTCAGCAGCATGTCAATACCTCCCTTACCTGTCACTTCTTCTTCGCAGCTGAGGCCAAGTATCAGGTTGTACGGGATTTGTTGGGCTGACAGAGTAAGATATGTCTGGATAAGGCATGTCAGTGGCGCTCCGGCATCGTTGCTGCCCAATCCGTAGAGCCTCTTTTCGCTATTGCCGTCAGGTAGTAAAAACTCTTTCTCCTGTAATACAAATGGCTCATACGTCCACTTTTCGCTCGCAGGTACTGTGTCAATATGGGAGTTCAGTAAGATGGTTGGGAAGGCCGCATTGTGCTTATGGGCTTCACACCAAAGATTGTTGCCGATGCGATGGACATGCTGACCATGCTCCTTGAGGTATTTTTCCAGATAATCACAGCGGGCAGCCTCCTCCCGGCTGTAGGACTTAATTGCAACCAGATTCCTGAGCAGGCTGACAGCCTCTTCGGCCAGTTTAGAAGTTTTGCTCATGGTCATTGTCTTTTTAGCCATCCTTCAGGGTCGAGTTTGTCTTTGTCCAAGCGTACCTGAAAATGGAGAATTGTCTTGTTGTCCTGTGCTTTGTCAACATAGATGTGACCGAGTTCCTGACCTGTTTTGACAGTCTGCCCGGTAGTGACACTGACATCCGATAGGTTGGTATAGACTGTCAGATAGTTGCCGTGGCGGATGAGGATATTGTAATTACCACCTTGCAGAGTGAAGACTTTCGACACATAGCCTTTGAATACGGCCCGGGCAGAGGCTCCCGGAGAGGTCTTGATGTCGATGCCGCTGCTGCTGTTCTGAACATATTTCATATCACTATGCTTATCCTGGCCGAAATGGACCACTACGACGCCAGGCTGGTTGACAGGGAATGGCAGAAGGCCTTTGTTTTTGCCGAATTCATCGGAAAGTTTCTTCTCATCGATGGTCATGGCATAGCCTCCTTGGGTGGCAGCCTCCCGCTTTTGTCCGTCAGGAGTGGCAGACGACGATTTGCGGTTTTCCTCAGCGATGAATTTGTCAATCATGTCATTCAGTTTGGCCGCTTTCTGACGTTGTTTTTTCAGCTCTTCTGTCAGCTGGGTGTTCTTGCGGCGCATCTGCTTGACCATCTTGTCCTGCTTGGAGCGTTCACCCTTGAGTTTGTCGCGTGCTCCCTGCTGCTCTTTTACAAGTTCTTCCTGCTCCTGCTTTTTTATCTCCAGTTTGGAACGGACTTCTTCCAGCTCGGACTGTTTTGCCTTGATCTCCTTGGCCTTGTCATGCTCGTAATGTGAATAGTCATTCAGATAGCGCATACGGCGGATGCTCTGGTTGAAGTCCTCGGCAGAGAAAATAAAGGAAAGTTTATCGCGGTCTTTGAGATGCAGGTATATCTGACGAACCATCTTGGCATAGTCATCCTTGCACTCATTCAGCTGTTTTTCAAGCTGAGAGTTTTCGGCATTCAGCTTATTCAGCTCTTCGGTGGTTTTTCTGTATTCGGCGGTAAGTGCCGACAGATAGCGCTCAGATTCCTTTACCTTGTTGTTTAAGGCATTGTATTGATAAAGCATGTTGCTGATGGTACTCTTATTGCTTTCCAAAGCCTTTTGAGTCGCATCAATCTGACGTATCACCTCCTCATGCTGTCTGCGTATTTCACTAAGGCTCTGAGCATGTACATGAACACTACTCAGGCAAAGCAGAACCCATAATATAAGGTGTGTACGTACTTGTATGGTCATTTCAGATGGAGCATTTTAAGAAGTTGACCGACTGGGGCCTCAGAGTATCCTTGGGGTATATTGAAATCGATATTGAGGCTACCGTTACGAACAATCCTGCTAAGGTTAAGCTCTGCGGAAAAGTTGTCCTTTGGAGCCGAAAGGACAATGTGAGTCGGGAATCCTTCTTCAAAGGAGGAATAGGAGGCCGTAATCTCATGTCCGTCAATTGTGCAGCGGCTGCTAATAAGTTGTAGTTGGCCGTCCAGAAAGTATGAAATGTCGGCGGGAGATTCGTGGCGGATAAGCTGCCATCCCCCATCGTCAGTTCTGGCTGCAATGAAATCGGATATAACCGGTTCTTTTCCTGACGGAAGAATAATCTTATGCAGCAGGATTGCATTTGCGCATCTCCGTACGAGTGGGAAAAATTCCCAACTGTCGAGTGTGAAGCCAACCTTTTGCATACGGTAAATAATCTGGAGGCTGTTATCGGTCAACAGGCCCCTGCCTGCTTCCATTCCCAGGAATTGGGCGGAGAGCCACAAACAACTGTCTTCTTGAATCTTAATCTGTCCTTTGATGGGCAATGAGCCAGTTTGTACTGTGTATCGTGCATCGAGGGTGTGCGTTGATGAATTTATTTGCCGTAGAGCTTGTTCCAGTTTCGCTTCGTCACGATGTACGGAAATATTTTTCTGCGTACCGCAACCATGGAGAACAACCGCCAGTAGGCTGATGACCACAAGTGGAATGATGTTTCTTTTCTTCATGAAATTATTCGTAATAGTCTCCCGATTCGGCTTTCAGTTTCAGCACATCTGAAGGTTCAGATGAAAGGTGGTATGCCTCAATCCACTGAGCAGCAGCAGCCTCCTTTTCTCCGCAGAACCATAGAATATCGCCGTAATGTTCGGAGATTTCCGGATTTGATTCCTTGAGATTGACGAAAGCGCGTTCCATGTAGGCTTTGGCAATTGAGTATTTCCCTTGCTTGAAGCATACCCATGCGTATGTGTCGAGGTATGTGCTGTTTGTGGCTTCTATCTTGACGGCTCGGCGTGACATTTGCTCGGCCTGTTCGAGGGATTCTCCCTGCAGGCAGAGAAAATATGCGTAGTTGTTGAGCACCAGTACATTGTTCGGATTATAGCGCAGGGCTTCATCGTAATATGTATAAGAAGTGACAGTATCGCCCAGCTCGTGGTAGATATCCCCAATGTTGCCGTAGCATTCCGATTTAAAAGCCTCGTCTCCCTGTAATGAGTTCTGTGCGGCTTTGAGATAGGCTTCGATGGCGTTGGGGTAGTCTTTCCTGATACTTTTGCTGATTGCCAAATAGTACCAGAACGCCTTATGGTCAGGGAAATATCCGAGGGCTTCCTCACTGATTCGCTCAACATTATCTACATCATTGTCCTGAAGATACAATGTCATGTAGTCTTCCCATACTTCAACCTGGTCTGGGTTCATGTCGAGGACATTCCTTAATTCCTCTTTGGAAAGTTCTTTCTCGTTGTGTTGCATAAGCCAGATTACATACATCTGGTGAATGGTGTATTCTTCCGGGTATTGCTCCAGCACCTTGAGGAACGACTGATGCACAAAGACACTGTCTTCAGGCGTCTGCTTTACGAAGTATTGAAGAGATCTCAGTTTTGTCTCTATATCGACCTTTGGACTGTCGATGACGGCGGTGAGCTGTTGCTCCAAACCCTTGTCGTTGCCTGTCTTAAGGTAGTAGTCGGCCAGGGCCATGAGACATTCGCCGCTATTGGGATTCTCCTTAATGGAAGAGTTGATAATTGAAAGGGCCTTTTCTTCCATTTTCCCCTTTTTATCCTCACCGGCATGGGAGAGATAGACGGAAGCCAGCGTGAGCTGAGTATGGGCGTTGTCGGGCTGGGTACGGGCCAGGCGCTCAAATTCCTTGATGGCTTTGGAGGGCTGTCCCATGGTCTCATAGATATGGCACTTTGCCAGAGTGATATCATCTCTGACCCCGATGGCATTTTCCAGTTTGTCAAAAGCATGGATGGCTGACTTGTAGTCTTTCAGCTCAGCATACATTTGTGCCAAGGGGTAATAAAGGTCGCTTTCGTTGGGGTCGTCGGCTATGATTTCTGCAATCAGTTGAGATGCCCTGTTGAGGTCTTGAGCTTCTTTCCAGGCGGAGGCTAACTGTAAGGTAATCCAGTAGTTGTCAGGATCCTGACGGTGTGCCTCCTCGAGATATGCCAGATAGGTGGCCATATCGTTCATCCCCCTGTAGTATGGCGACAATTCATACAGAGTGCCGGCATCGGTGGGGTCAATTGCATGACAATGGCGCAACAGGTCAAAGGCTTCGGCATACTGTTGTGACGCCTTCAGGCGCATAGCTTCCTGAAAGAAATAGGAGCATTCATTCTCTCCGGCCATGGCCTGAATGGTCAGAAAGGCAGCAACTATTAGCCACTTGATGCGTTTCATTCTGACTTATTGTTTCCCTGTGTGGCCGAAGCCGCCTTCGCCCCGTTCGGTGTCTGTCAATTCTGTTACTTCTGTCCATGAAGCCTGCTCATGCCGTGCTATGACCATCTGGCAGATGCGTTCGCCGTCTTCGATGACAAAAGGCTCGGTGGAAAGATTGATGAGAATCACTCCGATTTCCCCTCTGTAGTCGGCATCAATGGTGCCTGGAGAGTTCAGTACAGTAATACCTTTTTTAATGGCAAGACCGCTTCGTGGACGAATCTGAGCCTCGTATCCTTCTGGCAGTTCGATTCTCAGGCCAGTGGGTATGAGTTTACGCTGCATTGGCTGCAGGGTGACTGGTGCATCGAGATTGGCCCGGAGATCCATCCCTGCTGATAAAGGGGTTGCGTAGTTTGGAAGCGGATGCTTGCTCTGGTTGACTATTTTTATCTGCATATTACAATGATTTTGCTTCGATAAGATATTCAGCTATCTGCACGGCATTCAGTGCGGCACCTTTGCGAATCTGGTCTCCAACAATCCAGAAAGCAAGTCCGTTGGGGTTACTTACGTCCTTGCGGATACGGCCTACATAGACGGGGTCGGATCCGGACAGGAAGAGAGGCATCGGATAGACCTTGTTGGACGGGTCGTCCTGCAGTACAATACCCTCGCTGGCAGCAAAGGCTTCCCGGGCCTCGGAAACTTCGATTGGACGCTCGGTTTCAATCCAGATACTTTCACTATGGGCACGCAAGACGGGTACACGTACGCAAGTGGCGCTGACAAGGATGTCGCTGTGCATGATTTTGCGGGTCTCGTTGTACATCTTGGCCTCCTCTTTGGTGTAGCCGTCGTCGTTGAACACATCAACTTGCGGAATAAGGTTGTATGCAAGCTGGTAGGCGAATTTCTCGACCTTGGCTTCATCACCTCTGCCTATCTGGGCATATTGCTCGACCAGTTCCTTCATGGCCAGGGCTCCGGCTCCGGAGGCGGCTTGGTATGTGGATACATGAACGCGCTTGATGTGGCTGAGCTTCTCTATGGCCTTCAAAGCCACAACCATCTGTATGGTGGTGCAGTTCGGGTTGGCGATGATGCCGCGCGGACGTGTCAGGGCATCTTCCGGGTTCACTTCGGGAACGACGAGCGGAACATCGCTGTCCATGCGGAATGCACTTGAATTGTCAATCATGACTGTCCCGTGACGGGTGATGGTTTGTGCGAATGCTTTTGAGGTGCTTCCCCCTGCTGATACGAAAGCTACGTCAATACCCTTGAAATCATCATTGTCCTTCAATTCCTTGACGACAATATCTTTGCCTCTAAAGTTATAGGTACGACCTGCACTGCGTGAGGAACCGAACAAAACAAGTTCTTCTGCCGGGAAGTTTCTCTGTGTCAAGACTTTCAAGAGCTCCTGACCTACGGCACCGCTGATGCCTACGATGGCTGCTTTCATATTTGTTTAATATTAAATTTTCAATAAAAGATTTTTGTTGTAACTTTGTTGCCGATTTTACGCCCACAAAAATACGAAAATATGAAATCAGATGAAAATTATTGCCTGTCTCTCTTTATAATGGCCTGTGCTGCATGTTTCATGTCGTGTGAAAATAACGCATGGAATGGTTTCGGTGAGTTGTCAGCAGGCACTGCAGCAAACGACAGTGATACGATTGTGCTCAGCCTAAACGAACTGTTGTTCGACCCGGTGGGAGAGGGTGCCGATTATGTTGAATTGGTTAATGTTTCAGGCCGTGAGCTTGACCTTTCGCATTATTACATTCACAATCGCAACTCCAAAGGAGAACTGAACAAAGGACGTCAATTGTCGGCCATTTCTTGTAAGTTGCAGCCCGGGGAGTATTGCCTGCTCTCGTCCGATACTTCTTCCGTTGCGGAATCGTATGGTCGTTATGATAGTGGTATTTGGCTGCAGGTCAACGGTTTCCCGTCTATGCCCAATGCAGGGGGCACTATTGTCATAACTGACTCTCTTGGAACTGTTACTGATGAATGTTCATTTCTCCCTGCTATGCACCATCCATTTCTTACGGACCGGGAGGGCGTTGCATTAGAGAAACTTCATCCGTCTTTTCCGTCCAATATGGCTGCCTCCTGGGCCTCCGCCTCGGCAGATGTCTCGTATGGAACTCCGGGACGCCCAAACTCTCAATTGCGTACGTATGTGGATGAGTGTCCGTCCGGGGACTTTTTTCTCCCCCGTTCGTGGCTCTTCCCGTTGCATGATGACTCGACTGCCATGCTGACTTTAATATACAAGGATATTTACGCATATCTTCCGGTGGTGACAATTGAAGTGTATTCCAGATATGGGGAAAAGGTGGCTACATTGGCTGAAAATGGAATACTGGGTGTGAACGGTCTATACAGTTGGTATGGTCAGGACGACAAAGGCAACATTCTTCCTTCCGGAAGCTATGTGCTCCGCGTTATTACATACGATTTGTCAGGAAATGTCTTTCGTCAGTCGTTTGTATGTACCGTCTTGCAGTAAGATTCTTCAGCAAAGTGAGACACATACGACCTGACCATTGCGGGAATGGCAAAAAGCAGTACCTTTGTTGTGATTATGGAAGAGTGGTCAAGGAAAACTGTTTATATATTAGGTGAGGAAAAGTATGATATCCTGACCCGTTCACACGTGGCTGTGGTCGGAGTCGGCGGAGTAGGGGCTTTCGTGGCTGAGTTTCTTTGCCGTTCCGGGGTGGGGCATATTACGCTCGTTGACGGCGACACCGTGGGCGAGAGTAATCGCAACCGTCAGTTGCCGGCTCTTTGCAGTACCCTTGGAGAGGTGAAGGTGGATGTCATGGCCAAGCGACTGAAAGACATCAACGGAGAGGTGAATGTACATGTGTTTCACCATTTCCTGACCGAATCCGATGCAGAGGATTTTGTCTTGCGCAAAGGCCTGTTCTCTGACGGGTTGCCACCATACGATTTTGTGGTTGATGCTATAGATACCGTTCCCCCAAAGGTGGCTCTTTTAGCCTCTTGTCTCAAACACGATATCCGTGTTGTCTCTGCAATGGGGGCAGCCGGCAAGTATGACCCTGAGCAGGTCCGTTGCTGTGATATTTCCAAGACTTGCCAGTGTGGTCTGGCTAAGGCTGTCCGGGTCAGGCTGGCAGCAATGGGCATCCGCCATGGTCTGCCTGTCGTCTTTTCGCCAGAAGTGCCAGATTTGTCTCATTATCCTGCCTTTTCATCTCAGGATGGTTTGAAAGAACGTATTGTTCCTGGAACAATCTCTTATATGCCGGCACTGTTCGGATGTCATCTGGCTGCTTTTGTACTGCGTTCAATAACTGGAAGGATATGATAGAAGCTAAGAATATAATCAAAAGATTTGGCACGCTGGAAGTGCTGAAGGGGGTTTCGCTCACGGTCAACGATGGCGAGATTGTATCTATTGTAGGACCGAGCGGTGCCGGAAAAACGACGTTCTTGCAGCTGCTCGGTACGCTTGACCGTCCCGATTCTGGAGAAGTCCTTTACGACGGGAGCAACGTCCAGAAACTGTCAGTCCGCCAGCAGGCCGTCTTCAGGAACAAAAACATTGGCTTTGTGTTCCAGTTCCATCAGCTTCTGCCTGAATTCACGGCATTGGAAAATGTCAGCATTCCAGCTCTCATAGCAGGAAAGGGAAAACAGGAGGCTGAGTCGGCCGCTCGGGAGATGCTCGAGCTGTTGGAACTTGGTAACCGTGCCCACCATAAGCCTTCTGAACTATCGGGAGGTGAAAATCAGCGTGTTGCCGTGGCAAGGGCTTTGATTAACCATCCGAAAGTAATACTAGCAGACGAGCCGTCCGGCAGTCTGGACAGTCGCAACAAAGCGGAACTGCACCGTCTGTTTTTTGACCTGAGAGAACGTTTAGGTCAGACATTTGTCATCGTTACCCATGACAAAGAGCTGGCTTCCCTGACCGACCGGACTGTGGAAATGCGGGACGGGTTGGTGCTATGACTTCTTTTTATTACCTTTGCAGCCTCTTTGCGGTTTTTCGCAGTATTGTATAGGGGTAACAGGCAAAAGAATAAATGAAATACATTTTCGTAGTCAATTCGCAACCATCCAAATCAGGTTTGTTCGACAGACTTTCGCAAAAGCTCAAACCGTATCGCGACCGGATGAAGTACGAACTCTATCGTACTGTGTGCCATTTGGATGCCACGAGATTTGTCAAGGATTTCTGCAAGAAAAACCCGGCCGAGGATGTGTGTTTCGTGGCCTGTGGAGGTGATGGAACCATTAATGAGGTTGCCAGTGGCCTGATAGGGGAACAGAACAAGTTTCTTGCGGTAATGCCGTATGGAACGGGTAATGATTTCGTCAAGTATTACAAGGACAGGGATTTTCTTGATATAGACAAGTTATTGCAGGCACAGCCAAGTGCCATCGACATAGTCAAGGTCAATGACCGTTATTCAATTAATGTCTGCAATGTGGGATTTGAGTCTGCGGTGTGCTCAAAGGCCAATGCCATCAGTTCAAGGGGAGGAAAGAACGCATACCTGAAGGGTCTTCTCCTTTCTGTGCTTGGCAACCGCTATAATGCTATAGATGTCACAGTCGATGGAAAGAAAATTACCCGTCGCAGAATGCTTCTTTGTACTTTGGCTAACTGCCGCTATGTAGGGGGCACATACCAATGTGCTCCAAAGGCAATCAATGATGACGGTCTGCTGGAAGTGTGTCTGGTGCATCCGATACCCTTGCTGAAATTTGCCTCACTATTGTCAACATACAAAGAAGGTCGTCATTTGGACCGGAAACGGAATATTATCACATATTGCCGAGGCCGTCATGTTGATGTTGTCTCTGAGAAAGAGACCGAGTTGTGCCTGGACGGTGAAATCCTCTCCGGAAAGAGATTCTCCATCGATATCCTTGACAGGGCCATCCAGATGATGGTCCCTGCACTTTAACCAGCCTTCCAAATTAAGGTTTTACTTGCGTTGCCAGAGGTTATACTCCTCGAAGGTAACTGTGGCGTGGTTGTCGGTATATGTTGTCTGGAATATACCGGCCTTGATACTTTGTCCATGCCATTCGGGTCGCTCGACAGGTGAACCGGGCATCTCTATCCAGTTGTATCCGTCGGAACTTGTACGGAAATGGAAGGCATCGCCTCTGCGTTCAATTTGCAGATAGGGGTGGTATTTCCACCCGAGTTTGTTCGGGAACTGTGAGCGGCCGTCTTTGGTGACCTCAGTCAGAACGTTGCCGCATTCATTAAGAGGGGAAATACCCAATTGAAGAATATCCTGAGTAGCATCATTATTAGGGTGAAGTACCATCAGGCCGCCTTCGTTATTTGCAGGTGTTGTGAGCCTTTCCTGACCGAAAAGGAACGGCACCTTGACTTGCAGTACGAAGTCGCCGTTGACATGATGGCAGAGAAGAGGCCCGTTTTCATCGGGAATTCTGGTGAAGTTTGCATTCGTTGATCCCAGCATAATAGTGTGAGGACTGAATCCGGCTTCATAATACGGCTCGGCTTTTGCTCCCAGCACCAGTTCGTCCCATTTGTCAATTGTATAGACATCCTGAATGTGCCGGAAATCACTTTCAAAAACCGACACCGGAATATCAGGCAGTGTGGAAAGGACATTCCCGTATGCATCTTGAATCTCTACATGCATTGCTCGTCCGTCCTTAGGAATGGTGACCAGCTGCTCGGTCGATTTTACCCATTCCCCGCCATTGTAGCTATAGCGCCAGCGGTCCTGTCTAAGCGTTTGATTGGAGTCTTTCACCGTAAGACGAGCCATTCTGGGAGTAAGCGGAACAGCTTCAACAGTGATGTTATGTCCTTCAAATGGTGTCTCATACAGGTGATGATAGTTGTCCTTGAGCTCCTGTTCGCTCAAAACAGTATTGCTGAGCACAATGTCTGAAATCAAGGCTACGGGTGCATCATTGTCCTGGCTGAGCAAGGAAATATGTAATGTATTGCTTTCAGTGGTGATTTCTTCCAGTGCGGTCTTGAGTTGTCCGTCTATGTAGAATTTCCAGACACCTTCCTGTTGAAGGACGGCCTCATGCCACTGGCCGGGCCGCATGGATGGAAGTGTCAGACTTGTCCCGTTCAGGTCAAGGACATTTGTCCCTGTTTCCTGCAGAAGGCAGAAAGTCGTGAGGTAACTTTTTGCGGAAGGGCTGTGCACTTTTGTGTTCAAGGTGATATCAGAAGTCAGCCCTTTACGTCCGGCGTGAGCGGACGGCTGCTTGGTGAGAATCGTGGTTCCGCCCCATCTGCCTTCGTTGTTCCATGTTGTGCCGGTAATGTCGGCAGCATGAAAGTCGATGAGTCTGTCAGCTTTCACAACACTGCGGAAGTTGTTCATGATGTGCGTATCCGAAACGACATAATCGTATGCATCAAGGCTGTGCAGATAGCCATTAAAAGGATAACTGCCGTCTCTTCGGCTTCCTATGGAAACTTCTTCGCAGTGCGGGAGATTCAGCGACATGTTTATTTCACGCCATAGTTTCCCGTTAAGATAGAAGCGTTCGGTGTATCCGTCGAATGTTATTACCCAATGTTGCCATGGAGCATCGTCAAAGAGTATTTTGGCTACGGCCTCGCGGATGCCTGTATTGTTGTCCTTATTTGCATGATTCATGACTCCGTCCTCGGGGTCGAATCCGCTCCCGAAGATGATGTTGCCATGTTCATTTCCGTTTTGGATAAGGTCCAGAATAGTTTCTTCTATATCAGCCTGCGGGTTCATCACCCACGCTTCAATGGAATAGGGAGCATTCTCTTCCATGGTGACTGGAAGAGCTTTGTGCATCAGAAACTGCTGAGTTCCGTCAAAGGCAAAAGCTTTTCGTCCTTGCTTCATCACCACATCGACAGGATTTCCGTTAGCTTTGAATTCACCGATTTCGTACTGTGTGGTTCTTACGGCATAGTCATCGGCATTGATGCTGAACAGTGCCTGATTCCGATTCCGGGCTGTTGCAGGTTCGGGGGCAGAGATGGGATTTTTGAAAAACTTGGCGGTCTCATTCATGGGCAGAGCCCGATTGAAGAGTGTAAGGTCAGTAAGCTGAACTTGTCTTTTCCCGCTTTGTATTGTAAGGAACAATGGTGACTTTGCTGGATTCACCGGTTTTGTGCTTGTCAAGGTGCCATCTACATAATGACGTACTTCATGCCCGTTGGCGACCCATACCACCTGGTGCCAGGAAGGCATGTCGCGTGTCTCAATGGAAAGGTCAACCGTCTCCTGTTCCATATCCCATAATACAATTGGGTGGAGAGCCTGTGAAGCCGTTCCGAAAATGCGGTATGCCAATGTGAACGTGGGGGTGTGGGCATTTCCCGAAGAAGGAAGGGTGGCCACGCATCCCGGCTCAAGGTTAAGGCACGCTATCCCGGCAGCCTGACTGGCAGAAAGTTTCCCCTTGATTCTCCATTTTCCTCCCGACATTCCGTAACGGTTCGACAAAATGGTTTTTTTATCGGCGGTTCTACAGGCTAAGTCTGCCGATGATACGGCTACCAGCTGCTGAATAGAATCCGTATTGATTCCTGATAAAACCTTGATGCTCCTCACGCCACCGAACTGGCCGTTTTTCTCGTTCCCTGTGACCGTCAGACGGATGTACCTTGTCCTGATGTTGCCGTAATCGGCCATGGGATTTCCCGCAAGACGGTTGTCGCGTTTATCGGAAAAGACTTTCCAGGAGATGCCGTCTTTGGAATATTCAATCAGATACTGGTGGTAGGAGGAGAAATGCTCGAACAGAATCAGCACCTGCTCAACATCCATCTCATCCTCAAGGTCAATGGTCAGTGACTCGTTGCCGCTTGTCTTAGGTCGCCAGATGGTCGCATTGCTGTTGTCAACGGCGTACTTGGGCTTGAAGTTATCACTATATGATGAGGATGCGAAAACGGGTTTGCCGTAAGCCAGGTTCTCAAATGAAATGGCGTTTTCAGCTTCTTGGCCGGGAATACCCGCTTCAGTGGCTTCTGCGTTTTTGGCATTCAATACTATTACTGACAGCAAAAGTATGGTGGCCAGGATGTCTCTCCGCATTGTGTCTGTTTGGTGCTTGAATTGTCTATTTCTCTATCCAGGCGATGACCTCACCCTTGTTTACGAGTTCTCCTTGTCCTTTCTCAACTCCGGCAATACGTCCATCCATGAATGATTCGATATTCTGGACATATCCGTTGTTGGTCTGGATGGCGCAAATCCATTCGCCTTTCTTGAAGGCTTTTCCCTGAGGTACATTCACCGATTTGTCGATATAGTCCAAGTCCCAGATAACCCTTCCGGATGCAGTTGCCTCGATGGGTTCGGCGTCGGGATGCAGGATGGCTCTCTTGTCGGCGGCTGTGAAGTGCTTGACTTCGCCACCTTTGGCCTGAGCTTTTTCCATACGTTCGAGCAGGTCTTTGTTGAACTGTGCCTTGGCCTGTCCTGATTTGAATTCGCGGTATTGTTTCTCGTGCATTGCAAACTCAAAGAGTTCCTCGTCGTCCTGTCCGCGGTCCCAGCCTTTCTCCTCCATCTCTTTTATGAAGCGTGGCAGCTCGTCGGGGTAGAGAGCTTGTGGGTCGTCTGTGTAGAATTCGAAGCCTTTCTCCTTGGCCAGCTCTACGATTTCAGGTGCAAGAGTGCCTGGCAGCTTGCCTGACTTGCCGAGAATCATGCCCCACATGGCCGGGTCCATTCTCGAGAATGCCTTTTCGTCCATGCTCTTCGAGAAAAGATTCATGAGGGCTGCATTCTTGACATATTGGCTGAATGGCGTGACAAGGCAGGGAGTGCCCAGCATAGGCCAAATACGCTGCACTTCTTCGAACAGTTCTACAAGAAGTTCATCTTCCGACAGGGCGGCAAGGCCCCGTTTCTGGCGGTTGGCGTTGATGGCTGCATGAACACCCTTCAGGTCGGCCATAAGAGAACCCATCATGCCGCCGGGAAGACCGCATCCAACCAGCAAAGAGGTCATTCTTGAGTTGCGTGGGTCAATCCAGTAGCCGAGGAAGTCATCCATGAAGCTCTGAGTGAGGCTGCGTGCTTCCATATAGGCTTTCATGTTAATGTCGGGAACCAGGAATCCTGCATCCTTGAGCATGGCCTGAATGGTAATGACATCGGGATGCACCATGCCCCAAGACAGTGGTTCCATTGCCACGTCCAGAACATCGCCGCCGGCTTTGGCAACTTCCAGCATGGAGGCTACCGAGAAGCCCGGACCGGTATGGCCGTGGTATTGTATGATGATGTCGGGATGTTTCTCTTTGATTGCCTTGACGATTGTTCCGAGCATTGCAGGACGTCCTACGCCTGCCATGTCCTTAAGACAGATTTCCTGTGCGCCTCCTTCAATCAGCTGCTCTGCCAGATTGATGTAGTATTCGGCATTGTGAACTTTGGAGTAGGTGATACACATTGTTGCCTGGGCGGTCATGCCGGCAGCCTTTGCCCATTTGATGGACGGAATAATGTTCCGAGGGTCGTTAAGTCCGCAGAATATTCTGGTTATGTCAACTCCTTGTGCATGTTTGACCTTGTACATCAGCTGGCGTACGTCGGCGGGAACAGGGTTCATGCGGAGTGCATTCAGACCGCGGTCAAGCATGTGAGTCTTGATGCCTGCTTCGTTGAAGGGCTTGGTGAACGTCCTTACTGCAAGGTTCGGATTTTCTCCATAGAGAAGATTGACCTGCTCCATGGCGCCTCCGTTGGTTTCAACACGGGCAAAGCATCCCATATCTATAATGACGGGGGCAATCTTGGCCAGTTGGTCTTTGCGGGGCACATACTTTCCCGATGACTGCCACATGTCACGATATACCAGACTGAATTGAATCTCTTTTTTCATAGTTTATAATTGTTATATGTCGTTTCTTGTAATTCCGCAAAGATAGTAATTTTTTGTCTGAGGGAATATCTTTTCTCTCCCCTTTTTCACAGGTCGTCAGTTTCAGTATATCGACGGTCACCGGGGCATAAAGAATAGGCTTTCGGGTCGTGATGAAGTCCGAAGGAGAGACTGAAGCCATGTTCCAGCCATTGTCGGGCCTGCGTGGCCTTGCCGCGGAAACCATGAATAATCCATTCCGGGATTTCTTTGTAGTCGTCTTTCTGGGCCAGTATCTCCTGCATTGCTTTTACGCAGTGAATGATAACAGGTTTATGCAGACGGTCGGCTATGGACAATTGCAGTCTGAACAGCTCCATCTGGTGTTGTAGGGTGTCGCCTTTCAGCTTGTCCAAGCCTGCTTCACCGATATATGCAATGCGTTCATTGCTTAAAATTTTGCATAGAATTTTTTCCGCAGCCTTTTTGTCGGTGAATAATCCTGTGTCCCAGGGATGTATGCCTGCGCTGAGAAGAAGGTTGTCCGCTGGAGGCGGAAAATCCCTTATGTCCGAGTCCGGCCTCAAACGAATATTCAGTACCTGGAGGCAATCATCCTGAGGCCTGTAGTGATGTGTGTGGATGTCTGTTGTCATGTATTATTATGGAACCGGGTCATATCCGCTTCCACCTCCCGGATGGCAACGAAGTATGCGCTTGACGGTAAGCAACAATCCTTTGAGGGGACCGTGTTTTTTCAATGCCTCAACTGCGTACTGTGAACAGGTTGGAGTGAACCGGCAGGATGGTGGAGTGAGTGGTGAAATACAGGCCCGGTAGAACCATATCGGGAGAAGCAGCAGAAAGGTCAATCCTTTCTTGAGACAATTAATCAGATACAGGATTATCCGCCTCATGGGCTTGCAGTTTTGCTTGTATCTTACCAAGAATTTTCAGCATTTTAGCCGAGACTTGTGAATATGGCAATACCTCTTGAGGAATCCAGACAAATGCAACCTGAAGCCATTTGTCCTCGGATTCGGCTATTGCTACCAAATCGTGTTTCTGTAAACGATAGGATTCCCTAAGCAAACGTTTGACCCGGTTCCGCTTGTTGGCACGGTGCAGTTTCTTTTTAGGTACGCTCATAAGAACCTGCACTCTGGCGGCATGCTCTGCCGGATGATTTGTTACTTGCCAGCATGCACGCAGCGGGAATGCAACAACGTTCTCTCCGTGGGCGAAAAGTTCTGCCAAGCGCAGTTCACCGCACAGCCGTTCGTCCTTGCTGAAGGTGTTCACCTTACGTTTTTCTATTTTTTCTTGTTTGATTCCTTCAGGTAGGCGTCCATTGCAGCCGTAATAGACGGAGCTTGTGGAGTAGGAGCCTCTATGTCAAGTCTTAACCCTGCATCCTTTACTGCCTGTGCAGTGGTTACGCCAAGAGTGGCAATGGCGATTTCACCTTGCTGGAAATCGGGAAAGTTCTTCATCAGTGATGCAATACCATTGGGACTGAAGAAGACGAGCATGTCGTAATTGAAAGGCTCTTCAGGAGTAAAGTCGTTGCTTACAGTCCTGTACATTATTGCCTTTGTGTATTCGATACCCTTTTCTTCCAGTATGTTGCTAAGGTTATCCTTGTTTACGTCGGAAACGGACAGAAGATATTTTTCAGTGCTGTGCTTTTGGATGAGCTGCACGAGATCGTCAATAAGTCCGGTCTGGGGGAAGAAGATCTTCCTTTTGCGGTACTGGATATATTTCTGGAGGTAAAGCGAAACGGCTTCGCTCATGCAGAAATATTTCATGTCTTCCGGCACGTTGACGCGGGTTTCTTCGCAAAGGCGGAAGAAATGGTCAATTGCTGTGCGGGCCGTGAATATGACGGCGGTATGGGCGAGTATTTCAACGTGCTGTTTGCGGAAATCTTTTGCATCAACCCCTTCCACCTTTATGAAAGGACGGAAATTAATCTTGACACCATACTTCTTTTCAAGGTCAAAATAAGGAGATTTGTCCGAGGCCGGCTTTGGTTGGGAAACCAGAATGTTCTTAATCTTCATTGCTATAAAAAGTTATGGTTCAATCACTTAGCCTAATAGAAACAGACACTTGCAAAATACTGGCAAGGGTAATATTTCAAAGCTGCAAAAGTACAATAAAAATTGGACAAACGTAACACCTCTCGAAGAAAAAATTACATATATATGCAGAGTACTCCAGGCTTTTACAAACAGCCAGATTCCAGTGGCTACCCAGAATGTTGTCTGTCCGTTCAATGGCATTACTTCGTTCCAGAAAAGAAGTGGAATCAGCAACAGGGCGTCAACAATAAGATAGGAAATGAAACAGTCTATGTTGGATAATCTGTATTCTCTGCGGAAATGTACCGATGAATACAGGAAAATGGCTGCAGATTTAGCAGCTATGTAAACCAGGATGCAGCACAGGGAAATCAGAATGGACCTGAGAGATATTATCCGCAGCGTAATGGTCGCCCACCCTCCCGGGCCTTTCAGACTGCAATTCAGTATCTGTTGGACGCCAAGAGACAGGAAGAGTGTGAGTGCTGCTATTGAGATAATCAACAATAAGCTTCTGAGCCTTGATCTACGTGCGTCAAACGAGTATTGACCGGTTGTTTGGTGAATTGTCAGCGTCGATTTGATATATGCCGCCACTCCTTCTTTTGCGCTTCCCAAAAAAAACGACAGGAGAAGGGCCATTCCTATAAAAAGGAGTAAGGATTTCAAGGACACCCAGCTGTCGATAAGGCGCTGGGTACCTTGAAATCCTTGTAATAAAATCGCACAAGGCGTCATTCTAGTCTTTCAACTTTGCGCAAAGGAATTCGCGGTTCAAGCGGGCGATGTTGGAAATGGAAACGTTCTTCGGGCATTCAGCCTCGCAGGCACCGGTGTTGGTGCAGTTTCCGAATCCGAGTTCGTCCATCTTGGCAACCATGGCTTTTGCACGGCGAGCGGCTTCAACTTTACCTTGTGGGAGCAGGGCCAGTTGGCTGACCTTTGCCGAAACGAACAGCATAGCGGAACCGTTCTTGCAAGCAGCAACGCATGCTCCGCAACCGATACAGGAGGCAGCATCCATTGCAAGGTCTGCCTTTTCCTTCGAGATGGGAATTGCGTTGGCATCAGGTGCACCGCCGGTGTTGACTGATACATAACCTCCGGCTTGGATAATCTTGTCGAAAGCGCTACGATCTACCATAAGGTCGCGGATGACCGGGAAACCATGTGAACGCCACGGTTCGATGGTGATGGTATCGCCATCCTTGAACTTGCGCATGTGAAGCTGGCAAGTTGTGATGTCCTCGTCCGGCCCGTGGGGATGTCCGTTGATATAGAGTGAACACATGCCGCAAATACCCTCACGGCAGTCGTGGTCGAAAACGACGGGTTCCTTGCGCTCGGAGATGAGCTGCTCGTTGAGCTGGTCCATCATTTCGAGGAAAGAGCTGTCGGTTGAAACACCGTTCAGTTTGTATGTCTCAAAAGCGCCTTTCGCCTTGGGGCCTCTCTGACGCCAGACTTTCAATGTAACATTAATCGTCTTATCCATGGTTTATTTGTAATTGCGGGTTTTAACTTCAGTGAATTCGTAGTTGAGCGGCTCCTTGAGGAGTTCGGGCTCACTGTCTTCGCCAGTATATTTCCAGCAGCCGACATACATGTACTTGTCGTCGTGACGGAGGGCTTCACCTTCAGGAGTCTGGTGCTCCTCGCGGAAGTGTCCGCCGCAAGACTCTTCACGATGCAGGGCATCGCGTGCCATCAGGTCGCCGATTTCGATGAAATCAGCCAGGCGGAGGGCTTTCTCAAGTTCGGTGTTCATATCCTTGCCATCGCCGGGAATGAAGACGTTGCTCCAGAATTCCTTCTTGATACGCTGTATCTCTTCAATGCCCTTCTTCAGACCTTCTGCCGTACGGCCCATTCCGACGAAGTCCCACATGATGAGACCGAGTTCCTTGTGGATGGAATCGACAGAACGCTTGCCCTGAATAGACATCAGTTTCTCAATGCGGGCGTTGACCTTCTTTTCAGCCTCCTCGAATTCGGGACGGTCGGTAGAGAAGCGAGGAGTGCGGATTTCGTCGGCCAGATAGTTCTGAATTGTGTAGGGAAGAACGAAGTAGCCGTCGGCAAGACCTTGCATCAGGGCACTTGCACCCAGACGGTTGGCGCCATGGTCGGAGAAGTTGGCTTCACCTATGCAGAACAGGCCGGTGATGGAGGTCTGGAGTTCATAGTCAACCCAAATACCACCCATCGTGTAGTGGATGGCCGGGAAGATCATCATCGGATTCTCGTACGGATTGACGTCGGTAATCTTTTCGTACATCTGGAAGAGGTTGCCGTAACGGGCCTCAACTACGCTCTTGCCCAGACGGGCAATCGGCTCGCTGAAATCGAGGAATACGGCCAGACCGGTGTTGTTCACACCATAACCGGCATCGCAGCGCTCCTTGGCGGCACGAGAAGCAACGTCACGGGGAACCAGGTTGCCGAAGGCCGGATAGCGGCGCTCCAGATAGTAGTCACGATCTTCTTCAGGAATGTCGCGTCCCTGGAGCTTGCCAGCCTGAAGGGCCTTGGCATCTTCCAGTTTCTTGGGCACCCAGATACGTCCGTCGTTACGAAGCGACTCTGACATCAGGGTCAGTTTCGACTGGTTGGTTCCGTGAACGGGGATACAAGTGGGGTGAATCTGAGCATAGCAGGGATTAGCGAAATAAGCACCGTGCTTATAGGCCTGCCATGCTGCAGAACCATTCGAACCCATAGCGTTGGTTGAAAGGAAGAAAGTGTTTCCGTAACCACCGGTTCCGAGAACCACGGCATGAGCGGCATAGCGCTCGATCTTGCCGGTAACCAGGTTGCGGACAATAATACCACGGGCCTTTCCGTCGATGATAACCAGGTCAAGCATTTCACGACGGGTATAAAGCTTCACGCTGCCGGCCTTCACCTGACGGCTGAGGGCTGAATAGGCACCGAGCAACAGTTGCTGGCCGGTCTGTCCCTTGGCATAGAATGTACGGCTGACCTGAGCACCGCCGAATGAACGGTTAGCCAGTGTGCCGCCGTATTCGCGGGCAAAAGGAACGCCCTGTGCAACGCACTGGTCGATGATGTTGTTGGAGACTTCGGCCAGACGATATACATTGGCCTCGCGGGCACGATAGTCACCACCCTTGATGGTATCATAGTACAGACGATAGACAGAGTCACCGTCGTTCTGATAGTTCTTGGCTGCATTGATACCTCCCTGTGCAGCAATTGAGTGGGCACGGCGGGGTGAGTCCTGAATACAGAAATTCAATACATTGAAACCCATCTCTCCGAGAGAAGCGGCGGCAGATGCTCCGGCCAGACCGGTTCCTACGACAATGATATCAAGACGGCGCTTGTTCGACGGGTTCACCAGTTTCTGATGGGCTTTGTAATTAGTCCATTTTTCGGCCAAGGGTCCCTGTGGAATCTTGGAATCGATTTTGATTGTTTCGTTACTCATGACTTATCAGGCAATAAGATTAATGATCAGATAATAAAGTGGAATGCAGAAGAACAGGGCGCAAACGATGCCGGTGTAGATATTAGAGATGCATTTCAGACGGGGAATCCACTTGTTGTTGTTCCAGCCAAGGGTGTGGAAGGCGCTCCACATACCATGCTGAAGATGGAACCAAAGGGCCACCAGCCAAATCATATACAGAATACAATAGACGGGATGAGAGAAGAGATCCTGAACAAATTCAGCACCGCTCATTTCCAATTCGTTGCCAAGGATTTCCTGGAGCTGCATTTTGTACCAGAAGTTCAACAGATGAAGAACAACGAAACCAATGACAACCAGTCCGAGAACGAACATGTTGCGGGAAGACCATTCAACACCCTTGGGACGTGCAGAAACGGCATAGCGCTCACTGCCGCGGGCAATGTAGTTCTGAACAGTCAGAACAATGGCGAAAATAAAATGAAGCACTACCAGGGCAGCCAGACCGACCGTACCGACAAGAGCATACCAGTTGGCACCCAGAAATTCGCAAATTGCGTCGTATGCCTCCGGACTGATAATTACGAAGATGTTCATGAGGGCATGGAAGGTGAGGAAGAGAATCAACGCTCCTCCCGTAATGCTCTGAATCGTTTTCTTCCCGATGGAAGACATTTTTAAACAGCTCATAGTTAGATGATTATAAAAGATTAGTAAAATTTCCTCTTTTGACTTGATTGTGAACTGCAAAGATAATTCTTTTTTTCGGGTTCACAACTTATATTTTCCCCGATGACGATTCCGGAAAAAGTATTTGTTGCCTGAAAAGTATTACCTTTGCAGCGCTTTTCCGTAAACAGACTTTATGCAGGAATTTGAAATGATTGCCAAGACCATGCGCGGGCTGGAAAATGTCTTGGCTGAAGAGATTACCAATCTTGGAGGAAATAATATTGAAATCGGCCGCCGTTCGGTCTTCTTCACAGGTGACAAACGTCTTATGTACAAGGCAAATATGCAGTTGCATACGGCCCTTCGCATACTCAAGCCCATCGCTGCTTTCGAAGCAAAGGATGCTGAGGCCATCTATGAGGAACTGCGTAAAATTGACTGGGAGGACTATTTTGACATTTCCAAGACATTCGCTGTCGATTCTGTAGTCTATTCGGAAACGTTCAACAATTCCCTTTTCTTATCTTATAAGGTGAAGGATGCCGTTGCCGACCACTTCAATGAAAAATTCGGACGTCGTCCTTCAGTAAGGCTGACGAACCCCGATATTTACATTCATCTCCATGTGTCACACAATGCATGCACCCTCTGCCTGGACAGCTCGGGCGAGTCGTTGCATAAACGTGGCTATAGGATGGAGCAGACGGAAGCACCCCTTAACGAAGTGCTGGCGGCTGGAATGCTGAAGCTTGCCGGCTGGAAAGGGCAGACAAACTTTATTGACCCCATGTGCGGCAGTGGTACACTTCCGATTGAGGCGGCCCTGATTGCCATGAACATAGCCCCAGGTATATATCGTAAGGGGTTTGCCTTCCAACATTGGAAAGACTATGATCAGGAGCTTTTCGAGGAGGTCTATGACGAGGACACTCAGGTGCCTTTCGAATACAAGATTTACGGTTCGGATATTTCCCGCCAGGCCATCGCCATTGCTACCCGCAATGTTGAGAATGCAGGCTTGAACAAGCATATTATCTTGAAGCAGAAAGCTATACAGGATATCAAGAGTACAATTCCCGGTGGTCTTCTCATGACCAATCCCCCATACGGCGAACGCATCAAACCTGATGATTTGCTGGGCCTTTACCGGGACTTGGGTGAGCGGCTCAAGCACATCTTTACCGGCTATGATGCATGGGTGCTGAGCTACCGTCCTGAGTGCTTTGACAGTATCGGACTGCATCACAGTGTGCGCATACAGCTGATGAACGGACAGCTTGACTGCGAACTGAGAAAGTATGAGATTTTCAGCGGCAAGATGAAGTCGTACAAAAGCGACCGCAACGCCAATGCCGAAGACTAAGTTCTACGTAGTCTGGATAGGGCAGAAGCCGGGTATCTACACTGTTTGGGAGGAATGTCGCAAACAGGTGCAAGGATTCGGGAATGCTCGTTATATGGCATTCGACACCGAGGCAGAGGCCCGTGAAGCCATGGCTAATGGATGGAAGACGGCGTATGCTGCCCATAATCAGTCCATTGGGCTGAGTGGCTCTTCGGAAAGCCGTCTTGCTGAACCTTCGGGTGATTCTCCAAAGCAGTCGCAGCGCCCAACAGTCTGTTTTATCGCAGTTGATGCGGCTTGCAGCGGCAATCCTGGAAAAATGGAATACCGGGGTGTCTATGTGCAACCTTCATCAGATTCTCAGGGAGCGTCTCAGGCACGGGAAATATTCCATGTAGGCCCCTTTGAAGAGGGAACTAACAATATTGGGGAATACCTGGCCATTGTCCATGCTCTTGCCCTCCAGAAGCAGAAGCAAACTCGCATTCCCGTCTATTCCGACAGCGCTAACGGCCTATCTTGGGTCAAAAAGAAACACTGTGGTACCAAACTTGCCCCTTCTCCCCGTAACGCCCCTCTTTTTGAACTGATAAAGAAGGCAGATAACTGGTTGGCAACTAACACCTACGAAGAAATACCACTGAATAAGTGGCGTACCGAACTTTGGGGTGAAGTCCCTGCTGACTTCGGACGGAAATAGCCTATTTTCTGTTTTCGGGGAGAAACTCCATGATTTGTTCCCGGAGAAAAGTACGGTCCATTTGGGTATATATCTCAGTGGTCTGAATGCTTTCGTGACCCAGTAGTTGTTGTATGATACGCAGGTTGGCACCCCCTTCCAGCAGGTGGGTGGCAAAGGAGTGGCGCAGGGTGTGAGGACTGATTTTCTTTTTGATTCCTGCCATGTCAGCTTGCAATTTTATGATACGGAACACCATGGACCGGGTCAGAGCTTTGCCTCTCCGGTTGAGAAATACGAAATCCTCATTCCCTTTGACGGGAGATATGTGGCAGCGGTCGGCCATCCACAGTTCTATTTCGTGCATTGCTTTGTGTGAGATGGGTACTAGGCGTTGTTTGCTTCCTTTCCCTTCAACCATAATGTATTCGTCATTGAAGTAGCAGTTGGACAGTTTCAGTCCGACCAGCTCGGATACACGAAGGCCACAACTGTAAAGAGTCTCTACCATGGCGCGATTTCGCTGACCCTGGGGTGCTGTCCGGTCTATTGAGCCGATGAGCTGGTCTATTTCCGAAACTGTGAGGACCTCAGGAAGGTGTAATCCGATTTTCGGGGTATCTACGAGCTCCATCGGATTAGAGCGAATTACGTCTTCCATCACGAGAAATCCATAGAACGATTTCAGCCCTGAGACTATGCGGGCCTGTGAACGTGGTCCTATGCCCACATCGTGAAGCCCGCCGAGGAAATCCTCAATGTCGCTTCTTGACAATTTGTCAAGGTCCCTTTCCTGAGCATAGGCCTGAAGTTTGTCTATATCAGACAGATAAGCTTCCACGGTCTTGTCCGACAATGACTTTTCCAGCCGAAGGAAGGCTATGTACTTTTTTTGCCACGATGTATCCATTTTTGTACTTTTGCAGACGCTTTGTCATACAAAGGCGCGAAAATACGAAATTACGTGCGAAATGAAAATAGTCATTATCAACGGACCAAACCTGAATCTGCTGGGAAAGCGCGAGCCTGAAATATACGGACGAACCACCTTCGAAGAATATTTTGAGGGTTTGAAGCGCGATTTCAGCGAAGTTGAGTTTGAGTACTTCCAGTCAAACCACGAAGGTGACATCATTGACAAGCTGCAGGAGGTGGGTTTTGATGATGATACAGCCATACTGCTGAATGCCGGTGGCTATACCCACACCTCGGTTGCAATAGCAGATGCTGTGAGAGCCATACCGGCGACTGTGGTTGAAATACATATATCGGATACCAGCAGGCGTGAGCCGTTCCGTCAGTACTCTTTTCTGAAGGATGTCTGCGACAAGCGGTTCGTCGGTTATGGCCTGGATTCTTATCGGAAAGGTGTCGAAGCTTTGATTGTCAAATGATTTGAGTTTCGCATATTCGAGACTCAAATCAGGCCGCTTCAGAGGCCCGCCGGTATGCGCGGGGTTTAGGGGCAGAGTCCCTTTAAAAAAGGAATAATTGAAGGAGCAAAGTTTCGCAAGTCTCCACAATATTCTGAATATCAACAATGTATTTACTTGCGAAACTTAAGTCAAATGATTGATATCACTGAAGAACTGGAGGATTATCTTTGCTGCCATAGCGATCCGGAACCGGAACTGCTGAAGCAATTGCGTCGTGAGACATACGTCCACTTTCTGAACCCAAGGATGGCATCAGGCCATCTGCAGGGACGGTTGCTTGTGATGCTGACCCGTATGATCCGTCCTCGCCGGGTTCTGGAACTGGGTGCTTTCACCGGCTATTCAACGCTTTGTCTGGCCGAAGGGGCAGGAGAGGGGGCGGAGGTGCATTCCATCGAGCGCAACGACGAACTGGCTGACCATTTGGGAAAATGGTTCGCCCGCTCCCCGTATGGACACCTTATATATATGCATTACGGAGAGGCTGAACAGCTTATCCCGAAGTTGGATGGAACGTTCGACATGGTTTTTCTTGATGTTGATAAGCGGCAGTACAAGATATGCTATGAACTGTCGCTTCAGAAGATGGCTCCTGGAAGTTTCCTGCTCGCTGACAATACGCTATGGAACGGTAAAATGTTGCACGATATACAGCGTAACGATTGCCAGGCCCTTGCCATTTCCGATTTTAACGATTATCTTGCAGCCGATTTTCGCGTAGAGAAAGTGATGCTCCCGCTTCGCGACGGTCTTACATTAGTACGAAAAAAGTAACTTATTATGGAAACAACAAGACAGAATAAAATTGCCAGGCTTCTTCAGAAAGAACTAAGCGAAGTCTTCCTCAGTGAAACCAGAAAGATGCCTGGTGTCATGGTCAGTGTCAGTGTGGTACGGGTCAGCCCGGACCTCAGTGTGGCGAGGGCTTATCTCAGTATTTTCCCTTCCGACAAGGCAGAGGAAATTCTCAAGAGCATACAGGCTAGTGCACGTCAGATTCGATATGAAATGGCTCAGCGTGTCCGCTTCCAGCTTCGTAAAATGCCGGAACTGAGTTTTTTCATTGATGATTCGTTAGACTATGCAGAGCGCATTGACGAACTGCTGAAGTCTGATTCGACGAAATCAACCGGCCCTTCTGAGCCTTCCGCTTCATGAACCTGCCGCTGCACATAGCACGCCGGTACCTTTTTTCCAGAAAATCGCATAACGCGATTCATCTGGTTTCATTGGTGTCCGTTATGGGTGTTGCTGCTGCAACGCTGGCGATGGTGTGTGTTTTATCGGCTTTCAATGGGTTCCAGGACTTGCTGTCGGCACTCTATAGCAACTTCGACCCCGACATAAAGATTACATCCGTCAAAGGAAAGTCGTTCAATACCGATACCTTAGCTTTTGAGGCGTTACGAAATGATGCCCGTGTGGCAGTCTTCAGTGAATGTGTCGAGGATAACTGTCTGGCAAGATACAAGGAGAGCCAGATGAGGGTCGTGGTCAAGGGAGTGTCCGACAATTTCGGCGAACTGACCAATATCGGGGAGTGCCTGTATGTTGGTGGCTTTGCGCTTGAAAATGAAGGCGTTCCTTTTGCATGTATCGGTACCGGGGTGGCCTCTGTCCTGGGCACTGGCTACTCGCTGATAGACCCTGTTACTCTCTATGCACCACGTAGGACGGCTAAGGTGAACATAGCTAATCCGTCTGCTTCCTTCAAGTCCCGGCGCATCCTCTTGTCCGGAATGTTCTGCATCGGTCAGCCGGAATACGATGATTTTTATGTGGTTGTGCCGCTGACTTTTTCGCGTGAATTGTTTGAATACGGCGCCGGAGATGTCACATCCGTTGAACTGAAGGCTCAAGACAGGCATCATGTGAAAGCCCTCAAGGAAGATATTCGACGGCTTTTAGGCGATAACTACCTGGTTCAGGATTTGCAGGAGCAGAAATCCGAGTTTTTCCATGTGACCCGCATGGAAAAGTATGTTACATTTCTGATGCTGAGTTTTATCCTGCTGATTGCCCTTTTCAATGTCATCGGCTCGCTTTCCATGCTTATTCTTGAAAAGAAAAACGATGCCGGTATTCTTTCGAGCCTGGGAGCCGACGATTTTACAATTCGCAGGGTGTTTGTCTATGAGGGGTGGATGATTGCTGCTATCGGTGGCCTGGCGGGTATCGTTATCGGGACAGCCCTCTGTCTGGCGCAACAACAGTTTGGTTTCATCAAACTGGGCGGCGGCGGATTTATCGTGGATGCCTATCCAGTGGTAATTCGTGTGACTGATTTACTGCTGGTAATGCTGACGGTTATGGCTGTGAGCATTCCTTCCATACTGTGGCCTGTCCGCTACATCCTGGGCCCTTTACGCTCACATGAGGCTCCTGATTCCGGAGGAGAATATATGCGAAAGAAGCATCATGTCAAAGAATTCACACTGATTATTCTGCTATTGGTTGCAATTCCCCTTGCTGCCCAGCGTTCATACGGGGGCCACCCTTTGGATGACGAAACTGTTCGCTCTGCACGCAGTCGTTCGCTTACCAAGTGCTTGTCTTCGGAGGGTATCGAGCTTCCATCGTTTGATGTGGATTCGGCAAGGACCGTTGATTCGCTTTATGCAAATATTCATGGTCCCCTTCATTTTGCGAAACGTATTCCGGTCGATATCAACCCCGATAATTCCGGAGAGACCTTTTTCTTGGAAGATGGTACGAAAGTCTGGCGTGTGCGTATCCATTCAAAGGGGGCCAAGTCGCTTAATGTAATATTTGATACTTTTGTCGTGCCTCCCGGGTCACGACTTTTTCTTTTCAATCCGGACAAAAGTGAAGTCTTAGGTGCCTTTACAGATGCAAATATGCAAGACGGCGGTGAATTGCCCACGGCACCTGTCGGGGGTGACGAACTGATTATTGAGTACCAGGAGCCTCCGGGAGCCCCCTTTTCCGGACAGTTGCAGATTTATGGCGTTAACCACGATTATACAGGGCTGAGGGTTGAGCGGAACTTTAACCGCTTGAACCTTCCGTGTCTTGACCCGCTAAGTTGTGCCGATGAATATGACGACATAGGCCGGAGTGTCTGCCTGCTTATTGTGGAGGGTACGGAGTATTGTACCGGGGTGTTTCTCAACAATACCCGTATGGATGGACGGCCTTACATCCTTACGGCCTCTCATTGTTTCTCTGCGGCGAATCCCTCATTGGGAAGCCGGACACTGGTTTTTATGAACTACGAGTCGCCACGCTGCATGTCAGACATCCAGGGCTCGGAGGAGTTTTCATTGTCAGGCTGCACAACGAAGGCTATATCTTCTGCCGGTGATTTTGCCTTGCTGGAACTTGATAAGCTGCCCCCTGCTGATTATCGTCCCTACCTTGCCGGATGGAATATACTTCCCGATGACAGTACCAATACCCCTTTTACTTGTATCCATCATCCTGATGGCGAAGGAAAGCACTATGCGATAGAAGAGGATGCTCTATCTGCGGTTGATTGGACATTCGGACAGGGTATATCCAAGGGTGTTCATTGGAGTGTGTCGCAGTGGGAGCATGCCCATACATGGTCAGGTTCTTCCGGAGCCCCACTGTTTGATTCTGAAGGAGCCGTAGTTGGGGTGTTGAGCGGAGGAGATTCTGGCGGCCAGGCTGGTTGCGACTCTTCTGTCCTGGGCGATTTTTTCGTTCGGATGGACAAGGCATGGGCTTTTCAGACTGATAATCCTTCACACCAGTTGAAGTGCTGGTTGGATCCGGATGGTATGGGACTTACTTCTCTTGAAGGCATGGATCCGTATGCTTCACTTCAGGTTGAGCGCAATACCAATATCAGAATAAGCGATTCCATCGAGACTTTTCACATTCCGGGATATGGTTATTTGTTTGGAAACAATGAGGATGACTATATGATTGCAGAGGAGTTCCATACAGACAGCACTCGCTCAATACTTGGAATTTATCTGATGCCATCTGTTGGTTGGAAAAGTGCATCTCAGGATGTGAAGATTAAGGTCTTTGACGGTATCCACCCGGATAGTGTCTTGTATGAGACATTATTGAACCCAACTCACCTTGATTATGTCTTCCCTGATTTCCACACGGAAGAGAAGAGCATTTATTCAAATAAGGAAAACTTTGTCCGGTTTGATTCTGCCGTATTTGTCGGAAATCATTTCCTGGTGGCTTGCTCTTTGGAACACGAGGGTGTGTTGCGTACAGATTCTTTTGCTCTGTATGGTGCCCACACCCCCCTCAATACTGCCTGGTACTGGCAGAATGGGTGGCAACCTTTTCCTGTGCATCATACAAGACCTGGTGTATGCTCAATCTGGATGGAACCGGTCACGCGCTGTCAGCATCGTCAGTTTGAACCAATTCCGAAAGATACGACATTGGAGCGCAAGGATGATGTCATAATTAGTTATGATTCAGCCACAAGGCGGATTACATATCTTTTACCCCGTGACTGGTATGCCTCCCTTAATATTGACGTGTATGAATTGACGGGGAAGCGGATTCTAACTTGTGAGACACATTTTGGTGAAAATGAAATCCAGCTTCCGTACAATATCTCAAAGGGTGTCTATTTGCTTAGAATGCGAGATGTTGAGCATACGTTTTTCCAGATGTTCATCCTAAAGTGATAATATTTAGGGTTGAGTTTTCTTTTTTCCAAAAAAAAACAACTTTGTTTTGTCGGATTTTCGATTAAAGTTGTACATTTGCAGTCAATTGCAGACATATAGAAACAACAATTTTATATCATTCACAACTATTATGAAACGTATTCTTACTTTATCAGCAGTTTGTCTGCTGGCCATGGCTTTTTCAAGCTGCGGCAGCAAGTTGTCATTGGACAAAGAACATTTCAGTGTTGACCCTCAGATTCTGACCGAGGTTGGCGGAAAAGTTGACGCCACCGTAAAGGGTACTTTCCCTGAAAAGTCAATCCCTGCCAAGACTGTCGTCAAGATTACCCCGTATATCCAATATGAAGGTGGACAGGCCGTGGGTAATGTCTATACCCTCCAGGGTGAGAAGGTTACTGGTAACAATCAGGTTATTGCCTACAAGCAGGGTGGTTCTTTCACTACCTCTCAGTCGTTCGACTATGTTCCTGCCATGAGCCGTTCAGAACTCTATATCAAGGTGGAGACGAACAACAATGGCAAGGGTTGGGTCGAGGTCGCCGGCAGCCCGCTTAAACTGGCTGATGGTGTCATCTCTACAGAGGAACTGGCCACCGCTGAGGATGCTACTCCCGCTTTGGCAGCTGACAAGTTCCAGCGCATCATCCAAGAAGTGACGGAGGCCAACATCATGTTCCTCATTCAGCGTGCTGAGGTTCGTAACACCGAACTCAAGACCGATGATGTCAAGGCTCTGGCCAACGCCCTTGCTTTCGCCGCAAAGGCAGAAGATCGTGAGATTGCCAATGTCAGCATCTCTTCATACGCTTCTCCCGATGGTCCTACGACCCTCAACGAAAAGCTTGCTTCACAGCGTGAAAAGAACACTGAGACCTATCTCAAGAAAGAGCTCAAGAAATCAAAACTCGACAATGCTATCGAATCAGAGTTCACCGCTGAAGACTGGGAAGGTTTCAAGCAGCTTCTGACCGCTTCAAACATTCAGGATAAGGATCTCATTCTCCGTGTGCTTTCCATGTATTCGGATCCAGAAAAGCGCGAGGCTGAAATCAAGAACCTCTCTTCTGCTTACAAGGCTCTTGCCGAAGACATTCTGCCTAAGCTCCGTCGTTCTAAGATGGCTATCACCGTTGATGTAATTGGTAAGTCTGACGATGAAATCAAGGCCCTTCTTGGTACTCCCAACCAGCTGAGTATTGACGAAATCCTTTATGCTGCTACCCTTACAAACAACGCTGCCGAGAAGGAAGACATTTACAAAAAGGCTATTGCCACGTATCCTAACGACTATCGTGCCTATAACAACCTCGGAAATCTGGCATACGCCAAAGGTGATATTAAGACCGCAAAAGGTTGGTATGAGAAGGCTTATCAGAAAGAGCAGTCAAAGGAAGTCTGCCTGAACCTGGCTCTTATTGCCATGGCTGAAGATGCTGACAACAACACCGTTGAATCATATCTGAACAAGGCTGCTGGTGCAGAAGGTTACAATGAGGCTGCCGGTCTGCTGAATATCAAGAAAGGTAACTATGCAGCTGCTGTCAAGTCATTTGGCGATGCCAAGACCAACAATGCCGCTTTGGCTCAGATTCTTGCCAAGGATTACAACAAGGCAAAGGCTACCCTTGCCGCTGTCAGCGAGCCCAATGCCGACACCTACTATTTGCAGGCCATCAATGGTGCACGCACCAATAACAAGGCTGAGGTTATTGACGGTTTGAAGAAGGCTGTCAAGGCTGATCCTTCTTACGCAAAGAAGGCCGCTTCCGATATCGAATTCGCCAAGTACGTTACTGACAGCGAGTTTGCTTCAATCATCGGCTAAGCAAGTTCTATCATGGTATAAATAAAATAAGGTGACCGCTGAGCGGCCACCTTATTTTTTAGAGTCGATTCAGAGGTTTATCTCTTGACGCGGGCGTTGCCGGCGTAGATGCTCCATACCTGGTCCTCGTCTGCGGGTTGGCCGTAGTCGGTAAGGAATGTGGTGGCAAGAGCTCCAGTGGCCCAACCGAACTGAATCCACTTTTCGGGTTCCCAGCCTTTCAGGATAGCGTAGAGCATACCGCCCACATAACCGTCACCTCCGCCGATACGGTCGAGGACATGGATTTCACGAGGCATTTCAACGAACCATTCGTCGCCGGCCAGCATGATGGCACCCCAGTTGTGGCTGTTGGTGTTGTTGACCTGACGCAGGGTGGTGGCGAATACGGAGGCATTCGGATAAGCTGCTTTCACACGCTTGATCATTTCTTTGAAGCTTTCAATCTTGGCGCTGATGTCCTTGCCGCCGGCTTCCGGTCCTTCAATGTCTAAGCAAAGCTGGAAGTCTTCCTCGTTACCAATCAGAATGTCTGACAGACTGGCGATTTCGCTGAAGATATCGTGGAGTTCCTTTTCACGGCCTTTCCAGAATGAAGCGCGGTAGTTCAGGTCGAAGGAGATGCGTGAACCGTATTTCTTGGCAGCACGGGCAATTTCCAGACAGAAACGGCTGGTCTCGGGACTCAGGGCACCGATAAGTCCTGAAAGGTGGACAATCTGGACACCTTCCTGGCCGAAGATACGGTCGAGGTCGAAATCCTTGACGTTCAAGGTGCGGCCGACTTCACCTGCACGGTCGTTCCAGACACGGGGGCCGCGTGAGCCGTAACCGCTGTCGGCAATGTTAATCTGGTGACGGTAGCCCCAAGGGCCTCCCTGTTCAACTTCCGGTCCTTCAAAGTCCATTCCGCGGCTGCGGAGATTTGACTTGATGAAGTGGGCAAACGGACTACCCTTGACAAAGGTCGTCAGGACCTTGACAGGCATTCCAAGGATAGAAGCCACACTGGCAACATTGGTTTCGGCGCTGGTGGCCTGAAGCATGAACATGTCACTGCTGTGAACGGGCTGGCCGGCTTGCGGCGTAATGCGCAGTCCCATGCTGGTGGGTACGAGCATGGCGTACTTTGCATCTTTCTTAAGAGTAAGTTCCATAATTAATTATAATAAATGTGGTAGTGAATGATTGTTCTTGGAGGTTTTGGAACATAGTGCGAAGATAGGACAAATCCTCTTATTGAGCAACCTGTCCGTCGGTTTTCTCCTTTTCCATGTGGTTCCACCCTTGGGCAATGATGTCAATTTCGCTGCCGTCGCGGGTTACCAGCCGCGCTCCATCACTCTTGTCGCAGATGTATCCGATGACCTTCACGCCGCGCCACTCTTCCATCCGCTCATGAAGGGCCAGAGGAACTGTGAAGAGCAGTTCGTAATCTTCTCCACCGTTCAGGGCGGCAGTACTGAGATTCATGTTCATCTCCTCGCAAAGAGATGCAGTTTCGTAGTCAATGGGAATCTTTTCCTCATAGATACGGCAGCCGCAGTCGGAACTCTTGCAGATATGGAGGATTTCTGAACTAAGTCCGTCGGAAATGTCCATCATGGAGGTGGGGACAATTCCTTTCTTGGCAAATTGTTCAATAATATCCTTACGGGCTTCCGGGCGGAGCTGCCGCTGAAGAAGGTATTCGTGTCCCTCAAAGGCGGGGGAGAAATCCTTTTCACCTTTGAAAATCCGCTTTTCACGTTCGAGCAGCTGGAGCCCCATGTAGGCTGCCCCCAAATCGCCGGTCACACAGATAAGGTCGTTTTTCTGCGCACCGCTGCGTGTGACTGCTTTTCCCTTTTCCACCTCGCCGATGCATGTCAGGCTAAGTGTGAGTCCGGTGAGGGAAGCGGAGGTGTCGCCTCCGACCAGATCTACACCGTATGCTTCGCAGGCCGCAAGCATTCCGTCGTAGAGTTCTGCGATGTCTTCCACGGAAAAGCGTTTGCTGATTCCGATGGAAACAAGCAGTTGTGTGGGACGGCCGTTCATGGCGCAGATGTCCGAAAAATTGACAATGGCAGACTTGTACCCCAAGTGTTTCAGGGGACAATAGCTCAAGTCGAAATGGATACCCTCAAGCAGCAGGTCAGTCGTGGCGAGGGTCTGCCGGTCGCCATATTCCATGATGGCGGCATCGTCGCCTACTCCCAGCTTGGATGTGGGGTCTTTCAGGGTGATGTTTTGTGTTAGGTAATCAATGAGTCCGAACTCGCCGTATTCATTGATTTCAGTTCTTTGTGGATTCAGTTCTTCTGTCATATTTGGGTTGGTACAGTGTGTTGTCATATCAGTGGAAGCATCCCCGAGAAAAGGGCTGTCAGCCGGCTTTGGATGGTTGCGGCAACCTGTTGGACCTCTTCATGGGTCACCTCCTTTACTACCTTGCTGTCTGGGCAGTTGGTGATAACTGAGAGAGTGAATACTTCCAGTCCGCTATGGTGTGCTACAATGGCTTCTGGAACACTTGACATGCCGGTGGCATCGGCTCCCCAGAGGTGGAACAGACGGTATTCGGCAGGAGTTTCAAATGTCGGCCCCGAAGAGCCGATGTAGATACCTTCCTTTAAAATAAGGTGTTGCTCTTCTGCCACCTGTTTTGCTATTTTGATAAGCCGACGGGTATAGACTTCACCCATATCGGGAAAGCGGGTGCCGAAACGATCGTCGTTTCTTCCCCTCAGGGGGTGTTCAGGGAAATTGTTGATATGGTCGGTGACAATCATTAGGTCGCCTGGAGTGAATTCGGGATTCATTCCTCCCGCCGCATTTGTCATTAGCAAGGTCTTGATGCCCAACAGTTTCATTACCCGTTCGGGCAGGGTAACCTGGTCCATAGAGTATCCTTCATAGTAGTGGAAACGCCCCTGCATGGCCATGACATCAACTCCGTTCAATTTACCGAAAATGAGTTGTCCTTTGTGTCCAGGTACGGTTGAAATAGGATAGTTGGGTATTTCGCTATATGGGAAACACTCCCTTTCGGTGATGGCATCGGCCAGCTCACCGGTTCCTGACCCCAGGATAATGGCAATCTGAGGACGATAATTGGTATGTGCCTTCAGCCATTCGGCTGTTTCTTCAATTTGTCTGTATTCCATAATTATGCTTTGAATGTTTCAATATGTCGGATGATTTCTTCCTGGAATTGTTGTTCTCCTTCAAGAAATGCAACTTCGATGGGAAGATAGAAAATATCGGCCATCAGCGACTGGAATAGCGGGTCTCCTTCCATGCGGACGTAATCCTTTTCTGTTGTGAGGATGAATCCCCCATTTTCACGGATGGGGCGCAGGGCTGTTTGGATTTGTTTCAGGTCTTTTTCTGAAAAGTTGTGGTGGTCAGAAAAACGGAGGAAGGAAACTTGGTTGGAGACCCCGCGGACCTGCTGTTCAAACGGTTCGTGCGCGGCAATGCCGCTAACAGCCAGAATGGGAACGCTTTCCGGGACTTCTTTGCGAAGGCCGGAGATTTCACCATACTGTATGCCTGTAAAATACACACTCTGCTCAGGGCGCAGGTTCAAGTGCCTCTTCATTGACTCTTTTTCTTCGGTCGAAAGGGTCATCGGGCACTTGGAGAATATGACTATATCAGCCCGGCCGACACCCCCGACAGGTTCGCGCAGACGACCGAAAGGGAGCATCCGGTCGTTCCATACGGGGCGGTTGCTATCAATAAGAAGTATGCTCAGACTGGGATGGACCTGACGGTGCTGGAAGGCATCGTCCAATAGAATTCCTTTGAGCTGAGGATGACGCTTGAGAAGGTTACGGATACCATCCGCACGTTTTTCCTGGACTGCAACTACGGTCTCGGGAAATTTCCGGTGCATCTGGAAGGGTTCGTCTCCTATATCGGAAGCTATGGCGGTGTTGCCGGCTTCGACGAATCCCTTGCTCTTGCGTTTGTAACCGCGGCTCAGAACGGCTATGGGATATTTGTCCTTCAGCAGTCGGATTAGATATTCGGTATGTGGGGTTTTACCGGTACCACCAACGGTGAGATTGCCCAGGCTGATAACTGGCAAATCAAATCGGGCAGAGGCTTTGATGCCTTTGTCATACATAAAGTTCCGAATTTTGATTGCCAGCCCGTACATCGTTTGAGGTGTTTCTTAGAATTCAATGCAATATGGCATGCGGGCCTGAATGCCGGAGTGGTTCCGCAGCCAGTTGAGCTCCATGAATTGAAACTTGTCCAATCCCATACGGCTAACTTGGACACGGGCCTTGATGGAAGTGCCGAAACTCTCCATCAGCATGGTAAGCAGGTCTTTCTCTTCCGGATACTTGACTATACGGTATTCATCGATTCCTGCCATTTCTGCTGCGACGGCGACTGCGTCATTGAGATAACCAAGGGTATCGACCAGACCGATGCCAAGCCCTTGCTCACCCGTCCAGACACGGCCTTCGGCAATCTTGCGGATATCCCCATCACTCATGCCGCGTCCGGTAGCGCAGACATTCACAAAGTTGTCGTAACCTTCTTCAATGTATCCCTGCATCAGAGCCTGTTCTGCCGGGGTCATTTTGCGGAGAAGGTTTCCGAAGTCTCCGTATTTGTTGGTGCTGACAACACTGTAGTGCAGTCCAACCTTTTTGGCAATTTCCTCTCCGTTGAAAGATGTGCCGAAAATGCCGATGGAACCGGTTAGGGTAGTCGGGGAGGCGACAATCTTGCTTGCGTGGCTCGAAATGTAGTAGCCGCCGGAAGCGGCATAGTCACCCATGGAAACTACAACAGGTTTAACTTTGGCGAGTTCACCGATAGCATGGCAAATCTGATCAGAAGCGTATGCGTCGCCGCCAGGTGAGTTTACGCGGAAAACAACGGATTTGATGTGACTGTCATCCTTGATGCGCTCAATCTCTTTGAGGAGTGATTTGTGGGTAATCTGTTCCCCCTGATCAAGTCCAAGGTCGATGACCGATGACTTGATTTCGCCGGCGGCATAGAGAATGGCAATCTTGTCGCTTTGGAATTTTTTAGTCGAAGTAGCGGGAACCTCGTTATATTCCTTGATGTCCATCAGTTTCAGCTTGTCGGCGGAAGTGAAGGTCTTACGGGCAAGAAATTCCTTGACGTCGCTTTCATACAGCAGGGCATCGACCAGTCCGCTTTCCATGGCATAGGAAGTTTTCTTGAAAAGGACCATTTCGTCGGCCAGAGCGTTCAGCTTTTCAACCGTCAGACCGCGTGATGCAGCAATTTCGCTGAGCATATTGTTCCAAATGCCTCCCAGATAGGATTCGATTTGTGCCCGGTTCGCGGCACTCATGGTGTTTTCAGTGAAAGGTTCCACGGCCGATTTGAATATGCCGACTTTGAAAATCTGTGGTTCTACACCAATCTTTTTCAACACATCTTTGTAATACATCACTGTCGAGGAGAGGCCTGAAAGTTCGAGCATCCCTCTTGGATTTTGAAAGATGGAATCGGCGACGGAAACAATGTAGTAGTTGCCTTGGGTCATGACCTGGTCGGCATATCCATATACAAATTTGCCTGATTCCTTGAAGTCGGCGAGGGCATGACGGATTTCCCCAAACGAGGCAGGAGCTCCAGACAGGTCAGAACCTTCAAGATAGATGCCGGAGATGTTGGGGTCTTCCTTGGCTTTGGCAATACCTGTGAGAATATTGTCTAGAGTGATGGCAGTCTGAGGCATCTCTTCGTCCGATGAGAATGAAATGCTCAGCGAAGACAACGGGTCGGCGGCATATTCGCTGAGTTCTCCGTCCAACTGGATTTTCAGAATGGTTCCGGGAGTCACAACAGGCGCTTCCTTGGAGGAGAGTGCCGCAATAAGTGATATCGTGGTCAGAGTGGAGAGAATGATAATGACCGCAAAAACGATGAATACGCCTAACGCCGACGCCAGCATGGTCTGAGTGAACTGTTTCATAAGGCCTTGTTTATTAAGGAAATGAATAGATATAAATTATGCCAAACTATATAATTTTTTGCACTGACAAAAATACAAAAATACACTCAATGGCAATCACGGAAAAGATGAAAACGCAATCTCCATAAAAATAAAAGTGACCGGACAGTATATGTTGCTGTCCGGTCACTTTTTATCCGATAAATGGAATATGGGTTATTTCAATGACTTCGGCTCATTGACGGGGTTCTGCTGGTCCTTGAGCGCGGCATTTGAATCGAGGTCACCCTGAGGGATGGGGAACAGATAGCTCTTCTTCGGGGAGAAGAGAGGAGTTTCAACATCGAAATAGGTGAGCTTGTCGGCAAAGCCCTGAGCCAGCTTGGCGGCGGAACGCTCAGCGAGCACATCGCGGCGGAGTTCATCGTAGAAAATCTTGCCTTCGCCGACGAATTCGAAGCGGCGCTGGTTGAAGATTTCCTCGTCGATGGCATCGGCATCACCGCTGAAAGCAGCGAGACCAGCGCGTGCGCGGACAGCATTCAGTTCCGTCAGACCTGAACCGCCAGACACTTTGTTGGCAGCTTCAGCATAGTTGAGCAGCACTTCCGAATAGCGGATAATCGGGAAGTTGGCACAAGGTTTCTGAAGGTCAAAAGCAGTGTGGTTATCGAAATACTTGCAGTTGAATACGCAACGGTGTTCGGCATTGCGGTCGTTGGTGATGTAGTTGGTATTCCACTTGCCTTCACCGTCAACGGTGCCCCAGTGCATTGTCTCGGGATTGAACGTATAGGCGGTTCCGGCAGGGTCAGTGGCGTTTCCTTTTCCTTCGAAATAGGTGAGGAAAACATCGGCACGCTTGTCGCCGTTGTTCAGCATCTCTATGTAAATATAAGGTGAGACACCCATACGGGCATATTGGTAGCAGCCCATATAATCGGTGTTGGTACGGCCCAGTCCGAAACGGATGTGCATGTCGTTGCTCTGCTTGTCGTTGGCAGAGTACTGCAGTTCAAATACGGATTCGGAGTTATTCTTGGCACCGCTGGGGTTGAACCAGTAGAACTGGTCGGTGTATTCCGGCATCAGGCTATATACATTAGAATCCATGACAGCCTTTGACTTGTCACGGGCCTTGGTCCAGTACTCTGTGGCCTTGGCCTGTTCTCCATTGACATCGGCCATGGAAGCACGGTAAATATAGACTTCGCCAAGTGCGGCCTGGGCAGCACCCTTGCTGA
>DCHH01000049.1 GCA_002315625.1 Bacteroidales bacterium UBA1757 | reverse complement strand
ATGCCGATGGAACCGTCAACCCCTTAATGGGTACGTGTGAGACACATCGGGCGTCTCTTCGAGTATCTCAGGGCAAGTCAGTTGTGTCTGACGGGCCTAAATATGAGCAGTCAGACACACTTATCATAGTCACAGGCTTTTCTGGTGTGGCTGGTGTGTCTCACTTTGCGGGGTGGAAGGAAGTGATCCCGTCCTTGAAAGTGCGTTGGCGACAGTCTGCAAGTGCGTTGACGAATGTCTATTTAAACAATCCGTGCTCTTATATCAATGTTTACTTGAAGAGGTACTGGGCGAATTCGTGGAGGCTTTTGCGCCAGACCTGCCATTCGTGGTCGCCGGGATATGAGTTGAACCTTACGTCAACGCCGGCGTCGCGCATTTTTGCCACAATATCACGGGTGTAGGAGATGCGCGGGTCTTGTTCGCCGCAGCTCAGGAAGAACACGTCAAAGGTTTTGTTGAAGTTCTTTGTGTCTGAAATCATGCCGGGAACCTCGGTCTCAAGGTCGAAATTGGCCGCACCTGCAATGCCGCCGAACATGCCGGTTGAGAACACCCCGACGTTTGCAAACACTTCAGGATCACGCAGTCCGATGTAGAATGACTGTCCTCCGCCCATCGACAGGCCGCACATAGCACGGCTCTTGCGGTCCTTCTTTACGCGGAAGGTCTTTTCCACAAATGGTATGATGTTATCAACCATTTCGGTGCGGAAGGTCTGCATGCCCTGCCAGCTGTATCCACCGCCGGCACGCATCCCCTGAGCCCTGACATTGCTGTTTGAGCAGACCACAATCATTGGAACGGCCTTTCCGGCGGCAATGAGGTTGTCCATAATCTGGGCGGTACGACCCTGTTCAATCCATCCGCGGTGGTCCTCACCACCTCCATGTTGGATATAGACCACGGGGTACTGCGTATCGGTCTCATCATAGCCGGCAGGGGTGTATATCCACAGCGGTCGCCATGCGTTCTCGACCTTTGAAAAATAATCGACCATGCGTACCTGACCGTGGGGAACATCCTGAATTTCAAAGTCATCCATGCCCTTTTCAGGTATTTCAATGGCGCTTGACCAGCGGCTGCAGCCATAGAACGTGCGGCTTGCGGGGTCTGCAGTGGAAACTCCGTCAACGACAAGACTATAATAGTGGAAGCCTTCAACTTGGGGGGCTGTGGTGACCGTCCATACGCCGTTCTGGCCCTTTTGCATATCATATTTCTTGCCGCAAAGGTCAATCTGGACCATCTGTGCCTGGGGAGCGTTGACGCGGAACATGACGCTGCGGTCGGCCAGGACACGCGGATATGAGCCTGGATTTATGTTGGTAACTGGAGAATATGAGCCCTCCGGGAACTGTTCGCGCTGGAAACCCTGTGCAACAGCAGCGCAGCAGAGTGAAGCCGTAAGAATGAATAATGCGGTTCTTTTCATGACACAATTTTATTAATACTTGCGCAAAGATAGGAATTTTAAACATAATCGGTATTTTTGTGACACGAAACAAACTAAACTAAACACTATCAACACGAAACAAACCAAACATTATAAGTATGAAAAAAGAAAGACTTATCCTGTCCGGCATTCTGCTGGCAATTCTTAGTGTAATCCCTTTCTCCAATGCCGAAGCGGCAGGTAGAAAGACCTTTGCAAACCCTCTGGACATTGTTGTAGGTAATGAGCGTGCATACCGCGGCGGTGAGCCCGTGGTGATTGTCTTCAATGATGACTACTACCTGTTCGTGTCACACCGCAAGGGCTATTGGTATTCTCCTGATTTTCAGGACTGGACATACGTTGATGCCCCCGATTATCCCGGCGGTGTTGTCTCTGTTGTTGAAATGGACGGCGAGCTGATTGGCTGCTCCATGAACAACAAGAACGTCTATCGGTGCCTTGATCCCAAGGCCGGCAAATGGGAAAAGTGCGGCGAGCTTTCGAGTGACCGTTACGGTGACGCCAACCTGTTCTATGATGAAGGACACCTTTATATGTACTTCGGCTGGTCGCAGATTATGCCTTTCAAGGTGGTTGAGATTGACAAGCAGACCTTCAAGGAAATCGGTGAGCCTACAGAGCTGTTCTGGAGTGACATCAAGAACCATGGATTTGAGGTACGCAAGCCTGAGGACGTGATTTATTCCATCTTCAACGGTCGCCGCGAATACGGACCCGAGGAGCTTCCATGGATTGAAGGCCCGTACGTGATTAAGCATAACAACAAGTACTATTTGCAGTACGCCGCCATCGGCCTTGAGTTCATTTCATACTCACACGGAGTCTATGTGTCTGACAGCCCCATGGGCCCGTTCACATACAGTGAGCACAATCCTCTGACATTCAAGACTTCAGGTTTCCAGGTCGGTGCCGGTCACGGAAGTACTTTCCATGACAAGAAGGGCAACCTGTGGACCATCTGCATGATTCCGGCACAGTACGGCGAGGGCGGACGCGGTTCAGAACTGGCAATTTATCCGACTGCCGTTGATGCGCAGGGCGTCATGTACTCGAACACTGCCCTTGGAGACTATCCTCAGTACTATCCGGCGGAGCGCAAGGTCGGAGGAGTTGACAACTATGTCGATTGGAAGCTTCTGTCTGTTGGAAAGAAGGCCATTGTGTCATCGACCTTTGAAGGATATCTGCCTTCACAGGCACTTGATGAGGACTTCAAGACCTGCTGGACCGCTGCTACAGGCGATGCCGGAGAGTTCTTTACCGTAGATCTTGGTGCACAGGCCAGCATCAACGCCATACAGCTGAACTGGGACCACATTGGTGCACAGCGTGCCGGCGGTATGGGATTTGGCGGCGGTATGGGCATGGGAATGGGCCAGCGTCCGGCTGCAACGGCTCCAGCAGAGAAGACAAAATACCAGTGTTATGAGGTGTTTGTTTCCGATGACAATGCAAACTGGAAGAAGGTCATCAGCAAGCCTGAGAACTACATGGAACTGAAGCATGACTACAACGAGTTTCTGAAACCCGTCAAGGCCCGCTACGTGAAGGTTGTGAACGTATCGACATACGACAATGCAAAGTTCTCAATCAAAGATCTCCGCATATTCGGCACCACTCCGAAGATGTCTGTAAAGAAGGTTGACAAGTTCATGGCGCTCAGAAATCCTGAAGACCGCCGTGAGGCAAACGTGGTATGGGAGCCGGTTCCCGGAGCAGACGGCTACATCGTACGCTACGGTATCGGGAAGGACAAACTTTACAACAGCTACATTGTCTATGACAAGACTTCACTGTATATGCACAGCATGAACACCGCTCCCGAATATTTCTTTGAAGTTGAGGCTTTTGACAGCGGTCTGGACTATTACCGTGAGAATCCGCTGGCAACCATCGGCATGGGAGCTGAAATCCAGCTGGCAAAGGGTCAGGGCAGTTTTGCATACCGTGCCGCTTCGAATACTGTTTATCACATGCTCAAGGAGGGGCAGACTGAATACCGTTTTGAGAATCTGGAGCCCGGAAACTACGTTCTGAACCACTCGTATGGCCCTGTGCTCTGGTCAGGCGAGCTTACTGAGAAGGAACTGATTTCAACCGAAGCCAACCCCAAGCCAACGGTTACGGCCTTCCTAACTACAATGGGAGCCGGAACAAAGGTTACAGGCACACTTGAAATGAAGGTCATCCCCGGCGAAAAGTCCGGAACGATGATTGTCGAGTGGAAACAGAAATAGCGACTGGGTAAATAACGGGGCTGGCCAAAAGCCTCTGAAAACAAGATTCACCCCGCTCACAATGCACTGTGAACGGGGTGATTTCTCTAATATGGGACTTTTTGGTCAGTTCCCTTGATGACTCTGCTAGAGAATGATTTCTATCTGTGCAGTCTCGTTGGCTTTGAACGTGTAATTGACATGGTCGCCGTCCTTGGCCAGCTCCTTGCCATTCACAAGAATGTGGCAACCTTCCTGACGGTTGCGAAGCGTCAGAGTCTGGGCCTGATTGGAGGTGATGGAGGCACGGATACCCTTCTCGTCCCAGTCCATGTGATTAAGCTTGGCGAATGTATATAGCCATACGCCGTCAATGGCGCCGTGCATCAGGTTGTCGGGCATCGTCGGCAGGAATTCCTTGTCTCCTGTGACGAGGTAGTAGCCCCACAACTCGTTGTAGATCCAACCCAGGCAGCCCGTCCATGCGTAATGCGGATAGGTGTGTGAGAAATGATAGTACAGACCGGAATTCGGGTCGCAGTGGACGCTGGCCAGCAGGCCGCG
>DCHH01000068.1 GCA_002315625.1 Bacteroidales bacterium UBA1757 | reverse complement strand
GTCCGGCTGGCTGATACCATTCCCAATTTCCACAACATGGAGTTCCGTCTGGCACAGTTCCGCGAAGCCGTCGCAAAAGACGCTGCAGGAAGGCTTTGCACGGTCATGGACCTCGTGGAGGAGATTGAAAAACGGAGTGAAGCCATGTGTGAAGGGGAAAGGCTCTACCGGAGCGGCGAGCTTCCCAAGCGGATTTGCCATTGCGACACGAAGGTCAACAACATCCTCTTTGACAAGGACAACCGCATTCTTTGCGTCATTGACCTTGACACCGTCATGCCGAATTTCATTTTTTCCGACTTCGGCGACTTCATGCGGACCGGGGCTAATACCGGTCTGGAAGATGACCCCAACCTGGACAACGTCTCGTTCAATATGGAAATCTTCAAGGCATTCACAAAGGGCTATCTTGAGACGGGAACCTTTCTTACCCCCATTGAGATAGAGCATCTTCCGTTTGCGGCGGCATTGTTCCCCTACATGCAGACCGTCCGTTTTCTGACCGACTATCTCAACGGCGACACCTATTACAAAATCAAATATCCGGACCATAATCTTGTCCGCACCCGCGCCCAGCTGAAGCTTGTCCAAAGTGTGGAAAGCCACATGGAGGAAATGAAAACTTATTTCGAACATGACTCTTTATGAAATCCACCAGATAATCAACCCATTACACCCTGTTTTCGTATTTTACGCGAATGATACGCGTAAAATACGAAAACACACATAACACAATCAACAATGAGGAATCTGTTATTAACATTGATTGCTGTCTCTGTAGCAATCGTATTCTCAATCGGAAACGCCAAAGCCGAGGACGAGTATTCAAGTGACCAGGAACTTATAAAGCGAATGGACGACATCTATTTAAGGATGGCAGTCGAAGATGTTGCGTACATGGATATTGTACGTATTGCCGGGCCGGCGAAAAGTGTACAGCCAAGGGACCCGGAATGTCAGTTCAGTGACACACTCAGAGATAATTGCCTGAAGTTCTATTCCTATATGTTTTTCCCGAACAATGTGAATGAGAAAAAGCAATATCCACTCCTGGTATTTCCTCATGGCGGAATTCACAGCAATTTTGGAACTTCAAATATTCATATCATAAGGGAGATGGTTGCCCAGGGATATATAGTAGTTTGCCCGGAATACAGGGGAAGCACAGGATATGGGAAGTCATTCTATGAAGCTATTGATTATGGCGGTCTGGAAAATGAAGATGTGCTCGCTGCTCGCGACTATGCCGTTGAGAACTACTCCATCATTGACTCTTCAAGGGTCGGCATCATTGGCTGGAGTCACGGCGGGATGATAACCCTTATGAACATACTCAAATATCCCGACAAATATGTTTGTGGCTATGCCGGCGTTCCGGTGAGCGACGTGACATATCGCCTCAGTTACCAGGTTGAAAGCTACAAAGACAACTTCACCCCTGCTTTCCATATTGGAGGCACCCCGGAAGAGAAGCCGGAGGAATACAAAAGACGTTCTCCCGTAACATACGCCAGCCAGCTCGAAAAGCCCCTCATGATTACGACCTGTATTAACGATGATGATGTGAGTCATACCGAAGTTGAGCGAATGATAGATTCGCTAAAGTTCTACAATAAATCATTTGAGTACAAAATCTATCCTGAAATGCCTGGAGCACACTCTTTTGAACGTATTGACACCAAAGAAGCTACTGACATACGCTTTGAAACATACAAGTTTCTGGCACGTTATCTGAATCCCCCCTACCCCTTCAAAGACATCAGGCAGTTACGCAAAGCGGGGTACAAATATCAATAAGTGGGTCAAGGAACAGGTACCCGACCATGTTTCAACTTGTTATCAAAAATCAGCGGAATTGAGAGGTTTTTATTGAATTCCGCTGATTTTTCGGAATCATTTTTTACCTTTGCCACCAAACAATTATTAATATGAATTTTCCTAATATTATAGGTAGAGGTACAGAAATCAGCACTTTAGACAGGCTTTACAAATCACGTAAATCCGAGTTTCTTGCAATTTATGGGAGACGACGTGTCGGAAAATCTTACCTTATTTCTGAGGTATATAAGAGAAAGATTGCGTTTTCAGCTGTTGGTACTTACGTTAAGGATGGAGATAAAAACGAAGAATCCTATCGCAAACTGCAACTGAGGCACTTTTATGACTCTTTATTGTATTACGGGATGACCTCCGAAGCTCCAGTGCCAAAGGATTGGAGAGAAGCCTTCACGTTGCTCCGGCAATTGCTTGAAAAATCTACTAAGCGTCGTAAAGTGATTGTTCTGGACGAACTGCCATGGCTTGCCGGGCCTCAATCCTCTGAACTTGTGTCCGAACTGGGATTCTTCTGGAATTTTTGGGCGGATTCCCAAAGAAACATTGTACTAGTTGTCTGCGGATCGGCTACAAGTTGGATGCTGGACAATGTAATACACGACTATGGAGGTCTGCATGGCAGGCTGTCAGAGATAATACATCTGCAGCCATTCACCCTTTCCGAATGCGAATGTTATTACAAGAAACACGGATTTCACTTATCCCAATACGAAATTGCTCTTAGTTATATGGCCATTGGCGGTATCCCATACTATCTTGATAAGTTCAGATGTGACCAGACCATCACCGACAATATAGACCGTTTTTTCTATGCAGACGAAAACATCCATCAGGAATTTAAGGACGTATATGCCGGTCTTTATACAAGCAAGGACAAATATATAGACATCGTGAAAGCTATCGGTAGCCAATTCTATGGTATGACACAATCTGAAATCCAGAATAAGACTGGAATAACAGGTGGTGGTACATTTTCCAAAATGCTGGAAAACCTTCGCGAATGCGGAATTATACGTGAATATCCAAGATATGGCGGTGAAAGGGTTGAGACAATATACCAACTCATTGATTTCTTTACGTTGTTTTATTTGAGATTCATTGACGGTTGTAATTGCAAGGCAGGAGGATGGAGGTCAATACAACGCACAGGAACATTCTATAATTGGGCTGGAGAAACGTTTGAACTTTTATGCATTGCTCATCTACCTGGGCTTCAAGAGGCTTTGCGCATTGTAAGCGTTGATAGAAACTACTGCTGGTCAGGAAAGGGTCCGGATGGCAGGAAGGCTCAGATAGACCTTCTTATTGAGAGTGACCCGGTCCGGACAGATTACCTTTGCGAAATGAAATTTTCTGAAGGTAAATATCCCCTTACCCAAAAGGATGTTGATGAACTGACCAATAAGATTGCAGCATACAATGCCAGCAAAATGCATAAAAATAGTCATTCTATACAAGTAATAATGGTAACGGCTATGGGACTTTACGCAAGTGAACACCACAGCATAATAACGAAAGAAGCCACTCTCAAAGACCTGTTCCATTGAGTATTATTTTATAGTTATGAATAGCAGATTCTCTTTGATTATTTCCCTTACGGTCATTTGTTTAACTGGGGCGTTGTTACCGGCCGGGGCTTCGGAGAGGCTGGTTCTGAATTACGACAGACCGGCTGAGTTTTTTGAAGAGAGCCTGGTGCTGGGAAACGGCAAGTTGGGGGCTATTGTCTATGGGGGTGTGGAGGAAGAATGTGTATCGCTGAACGACATTACTCTGTGGACGGGTGAGCCGGACACCGATGTGACTAATCCCGATTCCTACACTTACATTCCGCAAATCCGACAGCTGCTGGATGAAGGGAAATTTGCTGAGGCCAACAGCCTGAACCGCAAGATTCAGGGGCATTACAGCGAGAACTACCAGCCGCTGGGAACCCTTGTTATCCGCGGGTCGGACGGGTACCTGTCCCCTGACTCGTCGTATCGCCGCTCGCTGGACATCTCCAAGGCGGTCGCTTCCGTGTCGTATGTTTGCGGGAAGACGACCTTCAAGCGCGACTATTTCGTTTCGGCTCCCGATTCGGCCATTATCATCCGGTTGCGGGCTTTCGACGCGGAGGGTGCGCCGGCACGTTTTTCCAAGCGGCTGTCGTACCATTGCCAACTGCCTCATCAGACGGAAGTTTCGGGTAACGGAATCTCGATTGAAGGCTATGCGGCATACGCCTCTTTGCCAAGTTATTACCAATGCGGAGGACAGCATTTCTGGTACGACTCTAACCGTGGCATCCATTTCCGCACGGTGGTCCGTGTGGTCTGCGACGGAAAGGTGTCAGGAGTTCTTGGCGATGAACTGCAACTGGACGGGGCTACAGAGGCCATGATTGTCATCTGCAACGAAACCAGTTTCAACGGGGCGGAGAAAGACCCCGTGAAGGAAGGGAAAGAATACCATCAGACGGCGGAACGGCTTGCTGAACGGAAATCGGCCATCCCATTTGACACCCTTCTTGAACATCATGTGGCTGATTACCAGTCGCTTTTCGGGCGGTTGAGTCTGGACCTTGGCACCACAGAGCCCTCCATAGCCTCCAAAACCACCGACCGCCAGTTGCTCGCCTACACACTGAACGGAGAACGGAATCCCGACCTGGAGGAACTCTATTTCCAGTATGGCCGCTACCTGCTGATTTCGTCGTCGCGGACACCGTCTGTCCCGGCAAATCTGCAAGGGCTTTGGAATGAAAAGATGCTCCCGCCATGGAGTTCCAACTATACCTCAAACATCAATGTCGAGGAGAATTATTGGCCGGCAGAGGTTGGCAACCTTTCGGAAATGCACTCGTCGCTGTTGGGCTTTGTAAAGGCGCTTCAGCGGACAGGCGAACAGTCGGCAAAGGCATATTATGGTGTGCAGGAGGGGTGGAACCTCGGCCAGAATACCGACATCTGGGCCATGACGTGCCCCGTTGGAATGCGCGGCGGCGACCCCTGCTGGGCCTGCTGGACCATGGGCGGGGCTTGGCTTTCGACCCATCTTTGGGAACATTTCGCATTTGTCCCGGACAATAAATATCTGCAGGAGGTGTATCCCGTAATGAAGGGTGCTGCCGATTTCTGCCTGAACTGGCTGGTTGAAAAAGACGGGGTGCTGCTGACCTCTCCAGGAACTTCCCCTGAGAACAAGTATCTGCTTCCCGGCAGCACAAAAGGACTTGCTACACTGTATGGCTCTACGTCCGACTTGGCAATGGTGCGAGAGTGTCTGGGCAATGCCCGCTCGACTACCAAGCTGCTCATGAAAGAGATGCCGGAGCTCAAGGATTCACTTGCCGCATATATTGGCCGCATCGACGATGCCCTTGCCCGTCTGGCTCCATACAAGGTGGGTGTAAAGGGAAATCTGCAGGAGTGGTACGAAGACTGGGAAGATGCCGAGCCTACCCACCGCCACCAGTCGCATCTGTTCGGGCTTTATCCCGGCCACCATATCACCGTTGCGGAAACTCCCGAACTGGCCCGTGCGGCCGCCAAGACGCTAGAACTACGTGGCGACAAGACCACTGGCTGGAGCACCGGCTGGCGGATAAATCTCCATGCGCGACTCCACGATGCCGCAAAGGCGTATCACATCTACCGTGTGCTTCTGAATTACATTTCTCCCGACGGATACAAGGGGGAGGATGCCCGTCGTGGCGGCGGAACCTACCCCAATCTGCTCGACGCCCATTCGCCGTTCCAGATTGACGGCAATTTCGGCGGCTGTGCCGGGGTGATGGAGATGCTGGTCCAGTCTTCGCTCAAAATTGGCAACGACGGCAGACTGCAGGCAGAAGCGGAACTTCTGCCCGCTCTTCCCGACGAGTGGAAAGGGGAGGGGAGTCTGAAAGGGGTCTGCCTGCGCGGCGGTTTCGAAATCGCTTTCAGCTGGAAAGACGGAAAGTTGACCTCCCTGACCGTTACTGCCCGCCAGAACACCGTCTCCCGCCTGACTCTGACCTGCGGCGACAAACACTGGACCTTCCGCCTCCGTCCGGGTGAGACTCGGGTCATAGTGGACAGGTCCCGCTGAACGAAGGTTCATAGGGAATAGCCCCCACAATTTACCCGTGGCGGCAAACCTTGGAATCGGTCATCAATGGATTCTCACAACTGCGCAAGAGTTCCAGGACAAGACGGGTGAACTCTTCGGGCTGCTCCATGTTGGACATGTGCCCGCAGTCTTTGATGAAGGCTTCGCGTCCGTTGGGAAGGTAGCGGAGAGCGGAGCTGTGACCCTTGTGCTCGTTCTCGCCGGAGAGAATGAGGACCGGCACTTCGGGACAGCGCGCTTTCAGCGTGTCAGTGGCTTCAAAACCGTAGTAGAGACGTCCTTCGTTGTGGAAAAGCTGCCACCCGTCCCAGTCGTTTACCTGTGCGGTGACAGATTCGCGGATGCTTTCCCTGCGCGAACCACCGCCCTCAACCAGCTGGTTTATCCACCGCTCCTTCCAGGCATCAAGCCCCATCGCCAGGTTCGCCTCAATCGAGGCATTCAGCTTTGCGAGTTCGGTGCTGTCAAACGGTGTTGACGGTCCTGGCATGTGGCGGATGCCTCCCGATGCCAGTGTCGCGGAAAGGAGCCTTTCGGGGTGCATGGCTACCATTTCGCTGGCCACGAACGAGCCCATGGAAAGTCCGACCACATGCGCCTTGTCGATGTGGAGCGCGTCCATGACCTCAATCATGTCGTCAAGATGGGTGTGGTGATGCCCCTCGAACTGCTTTGACGAATGGCCGTAGCCCCGCATCTCGGGACGGATTACACGGTAGTGCGCCTTGAGGCTGTCCATCTGCGGGTCCCACATTCTCAAGTCGAGAGTGTGGCCGTGTAGCAGAATCACGGGAGTGCCCTCACCCTCAGCCTCATAGTAGATAAGACCGTCGTCGGAAACGGGAATGTAACCCGATTCAAAGCCGCTCTTGCCGTCGCACGAGCAGAAAAGCAAACCCAAAAGAAAAATACAGGAAAATAGTCTGGCTGATTTCATAAATGAGGTATAATTTGTTGTCAATTACAATAAAAATAGGTCGTCCAATACAACGGTCTTGGTAAAAACTCCAGAATTCTTCCCCGGTTTCAAACCGAAGGAGGTGACAAGGGTCGGCTGTACTGATGACCTTTTGCTCAGGTGTCCGATAAGTGTGTTCATGCGGTTTCGGATGGTCTTTGCATAGTCGGCAGTGACTTCAAAATCATCATTATAGAACTTCATCTCGCACATGTTTACAATCCGGTCAGCACGGTTGATAATCAAATCAACCTGATGGCCTTCCTTTCCATCAGAACCGGAAATGGTCCAGTTAGACTGATTGGAGGCCACTTGACCTACTCTTTTTTCCGTCCAATGATTTTTGCCATAATCTCCTTTGAAATGGTATTTTGGGTGACTCGGGGGTGTTTTGGTGCGCAAATATATGGTGTTTTGTTGGAAGAATCCAAAACCGGATGGAAAAAATGGACAGTTGTCAGCCCGCAGTGTCAAGCTTGCGCAAAGTGAGACACGCTGTGCGGCGATGAGGGTCTTGTGGTGGCTTCCAGTGTGTCTGAGTGGCCTGATTTGGGGCAGTCAGACACACTCCCATGCCAATGGCGGCTTGTGGGGAAAGGTGATGTGTCTCACTTCTATGGTCAAAGTGTCCGCCCGATTGTCTCAGAATGAATGCGTCCTTTTCCCAACCAAAAGCTGACCAAGTCGTTCCGACGGGGGCGGAGTGGAGCGGGGAACCGCTGTGCCATTCATGGCGCAACTCGGACGGTTTCCGGCGTAACTGAGCGCCCGCCGAAACAGCCACCCCACCCCCAGTCAACTTGTCATCCCCTTTCCAGCTTTTCCCGTCATCTCTGACTTTCTTTTGTCATCCCGGGCTTGCCCCGGGATCCAGTGATGTATAAGGGATGCTGAATCAAGTTCAGCATGACAGCACAAACATTCAGAATGGCTCCCACAACTCACCTGTGGAGGTCGACCCGTGACCCGTGGGTGCCGACCCGTAGGTCACGGTCACGGAATAAAAACTCGTATTATGGTAGAATTGTTTCCATGAAGTCCTGAATGTTCATGATTTCCACTTTTGGCCATGGAATATCCTTGAGTGGGTTGAAGTCCTTGTCGTTCGTGACAATCAATTCTGCATTGGAGGCAATGGCACAATCTACGAATTTATTGTCGTCTGTGTCAGTGGGAAGCAACTCGAAATGGACGTATGTGTTTTGATGAGTGGTTGTAGGGAGAATAGCAATGGCCTCAACAACGTTGTGAGCTACCTCGGCAGATGCGTATTCGCAAATTTTTTCCTCGTATTCGTCAAGGATGTCGGTGTTGACACAAAGACTGATTTTACCATCAAGCACATCCGTCCATATTTTGTGGAACGGACTTTTTGATGGCAAGGATTGTAACAGGCAGTTGGTATCAAGAACGATGTATCGCATGGCGGTAAGGTGTTCTCATCTTGGTATTTCCCCATTCTTCAATGGTGCCCTCATCGATTTCGCCTTTGTTCCACATAGCATCAATGGCTTTCTGTGCCTTGTCTGCAAAATAGCGGGCAAGAAAATTCCTGAAGTCCAAGTAGTCCGACTCGGAGTTGATTCCCCGGACAAGACTTAGAACGTCAAGTTTTGCCATTTCATTGTAACTCATATCTTTAGTCGTTAATTACCGCAAAAGTACTAAAAGTGCGATAATAACAAAACAAGGAACATATAAAAATGTAATGCCCCCACAATTCACCCTTGGCGGCAAACCGTGGGGTCGGTCATCAATGGATTCTTGCGAATAGTTGGGAGAAAATAGTCCGGCTATTTGGGGAAAATGGCAATATGACTGCGGAAACCCTATCAGAAACCATCGGCATTACCAATCAAGCCCTGGAAAAGCACCTTTCCAATTGTGGACGTGGTGGCGGAAAGAACGGTAATCATGAAATGACCGAACGGGCGTTTACCGTCATTTCGCGAACGACTGTTTCGGCGAGGAACGGCCTGTGATGATCTGTGGACATGGGGAATTGTAATATGGTCTGACTGTTGTAGGACTTGTGGAAAAAGCATATCTTTGTCACAATATTTAACAAAAGTCCTGACCGATTATGAAAAGGGTTCTTCTTTCCGTTCTGGCCGTTATTGCGGTTGTCTTTTCTGTCGTATCACAAAACACTGCCATCAGCATTTCCCGCCTTACTATGGATCCGCTGGACCAGGCGGCTAGGAACTATCCCAAGACCGACGTCAACGGCGACCTGTACGCCCTCATCAAGGTGCGGCCCGCGTGCGACAACCTGAAGTCCACGTTCGGTTACATGAAGTGTATTCCGGACAATGTGCCGCATGAGAACGAGACATGGCTCTATGTCCAGAAGAACGCCCGGCGCATCAGCATCTCAGGCGAGGGGTATGACCCTGTGATGAATGCCGACTTGGGGCAGACACTGGAAGCGGGATTAACCTACGTGATGGAGTTGAAGTTCGCCAAGGAGAAGGCGGAAGAGGTTGTCGCGGCATCTGCATACCAATATATCATCTTTAGGGTAGCCATTCCGGACGCGGTAATCCGCATAAACGGAAAGAGCCTGAAGCCAAAGGACGGTGTTGTCAGTGCAAAACTGCCGCTTGGCAGGCACGACTACGAGGTGAGTGCTCCCATGTATGAGACTACAATAGGCGTTCTGACGGCGGACGATTCGCAGACTAAGCTGGAGGTGCCGGTGAAAATGCTTCCTCTTTTCAAGGAAGTGAAGCTGACGGTTGCCGACGGTGCAGAAATATGGATTGACGGCGAACGGAAGGCTACAGGTTCCTGGACTGGCAATCTGGAGTTCAGCAACTACAGCATAGAGTGCCGCAAGACTGGCTACAAGACTTCGCAGCAGGATATAGTCATCAGCCGCGAGGGACCTTCGGCCTACACTTTGACAGCACCGACTCCCATGTACGGCAGCATTGAGGTTGAGGTGGAACCCGTTGACGCTGAAGTGTACCTTGACGGCAAGAAGATGGGGACTACGCCTATGTTGTTGAGTAAAGTTCTGGCAGGCAGTCATGAGATAAAGGTTGTCAAGTCGAAATTCGAGGAACTGACGAAGAGTGTAACAGTTGAGGAGAACGCCACACTGTCGGTGACGGGCGAACTGAAGGAAAAGCCGACAGGCATCTATGAGGTCAATGGTGTACAGTTCACAATGATACCAGTTGACGGCGGAACATTTCAGATGGGAGCGACTGAGGAGCAGGGTTCGGAAGCGTATTCTGACGAGAAGCCGGTTCATAGCGTGACCTTGAGCAGTTACATGATAGGCGAGACTGAGGTGACGCAGGCTTTGTGGCAGGCTGTGATGGGGAGAAATCCGAGCAATTGGAAAGGCGACAACCTTCCAGTAGAGCAGGTCAGCTGGAAAGATTGTCAGAAATTCATAGAGAAGCTGAACAAGCTGACGGGCGAGCATTTCCGCCTTCCGACAGAGGCAGAGTGGGAGTTTGCCGCAAGAGGAGGAAACAGGAGCAGTCATACAAAATACAGTGGAAGCAACAGTATTGGAGATGTTGCATGGTATACAGATAACAGCGGTAATAAAACCTGTGAAGTGAAAGGCAAGCAGCCCAATGAACTTGGGTTGTACGACATGTCAGGAAACGTATGGGAGTGGTGTCAGGACAGGTATGGAGATTACAGCAGTAGTGCCCAAACGAATCCTGTCGGCCCTGCATCAGGCTCCAACCGCGTGTACCGGGGCGGCAGCTGGGACGACGATGCGAGGTACTGCCGCGTTTCTGACCGCAGCAGCCTCTCGCCTTTCTACCGCAGCTTCACCCTCGGGCTCCGTCTGGCCTTGTAGTTCATGACTGTCCAAGTCCTGAGCCGGGGTCTCCGTCATCATGATGACAGCCGGGCCCGGGGACCGGGCCGGAGGAGGCTGTCATGGTGATGACGGAGGGGGAGAAAAAGACAACAACACCCCGCTTGCGGGGTCGAAATTAGGGATTCCGTGATGAACAAGGGATGCTGAATCAAGTTCAGCATGACGGACCCGTTTGACCCGTCAAAAGCGGGGCATCCCTTCGGGCTGTTTGCCTTGGATTTCCACTTCAATCCATTTTGAGATTTCGGATTTCATCTGTTCACTGTAGGCGAAGAAGGGGAGAATGCCGAAACCGTGTCCGCCCTTGGGATAGATGTGGAGGGTGGCAGAGACGCCGTTCCTGACAAGAGCCTGGCAGTAGCGGATGCTGTTTTCAACTGGCACCACATTGTCGTCGGCGCAGTGGAGGATAAAGGCTTTCGGAGTCTCCTTGTTAACCTGGAGTTCATTGCTGAAAAGTGCAATGTCTTCTGCGGAGGGTTGTGCGCCGATGAGGAATTCACGGGAACTGGCGTGGGTGATGGTTTCATCCATGCTGATGACCGGCTAGAAGAGAATCTGGAAGTCGGGCTTGGTTATGTCGTCGGTATAGTGTGTGGCAGCCGTTGAGGCAACGTGTCCGCCGGCCGAGGCTCCCATGATGCCAAGTTTGTCGAATTTCCATTCCTCTGCATGGGCTTTCATGATGCGCATGGCTTCCTGTACATCGCTGAGTGGCACTTCTTTATGGCCGCCCGGCATGCGGTAGTCGATACAGGCGAAAGTGATGCCTATGGAGTTGTAGAATTCATGGAACATTTTGCATTCGTGGTTGTTGGAAAGCATGTAGTAGCCTCCTCCCGGGCAACCCAGAATGGCAAGTCCGTTGGGGTTTTCTGCCGGATAGACGGTGAGGATGGGCTCGAAATACCAGGCCTGTCCGCCGGAAGCGGGCTTGTCAGCAGTAGAACCGTTGGAGATGGGGGCGCCGCCAGGCCATACTTTGATGATGATGGGTTCGGCTGAGTTGGCAGCGACGGCAATTATGGCCGTCAGGAGCATAGAGGTGATAATATTCTTCATATTTGTCTTTTTGCGAAAATAGACCGGAATGAAGGAAAAGAGTTTTGGAATCGGTTCGATTTTGTCATTTTTCTTTTCATGATTCATTGAGGACGGGTGGAGACAACGGAAATTCGCCCCCAAGCCGCTTTGCTCGAAGATTTTTTCTACTTTTGCATCCAAACCCAAAAGTTATGAATAAATGGATTTTGTCCTTGATTATGGGTTCTTTGCTGCTGGCATCCTGTGGCAACAAGGAAGCGACGTTGGACACAGAGCGTCTTAATGCCTATTTTGATGCGCTTGACGGGCGGTATATGGGAACAGTGGTCATTAACAAAGGTGGCCGGACGGTATTTGAACGGTCGCTTGGCTATGCCGATGTGGAGGCTGGAGTGAAAGCTGACGCCTCTTCGAAGTATATGGTAGGCTCCATATCAAAGGTGTTCACTTCGTCTATGGTCATGATGGCGGCTGAGGAAGGGCTGCTTTCGTTGGATGATAACCTTGAGAAGTATTTCCCCGGAGCGAATATTCCTAATGCGGCAACCATTACGTTGGACGATCTGCTCTACCATCGTAGCGGGCTGACTGATATTTTTGAGGGGGAAGGGGACTATTTGCAGTGGTACACTTCGCTGCAGAGTCGTGAACAGCAGCTTCAGCGGATTGCGGCTGAGCCGGCAGATACGGTTCCTGGAGCGGTACAGAAGTATTGCAATGCCGGCTATGTGCTGATGTCGTATATTCTGGAAGATGTTTACGGGATGTCATACGCCGACTTGCTGCAACAGAAAATCGCCTCTCCGCTTGGATTGAACCAGACCGCTTTTGCCGACAGAATAGAGGTGGAGAAGGGTGAATGCCGTTCGTATGCCTACAAGGGCGGATGGGATTTGCAGCCTGAAACAGACCCTTCAGTGCCGATGGGGGCTGGTTCTGTGATGTCAACCCCTGCCGACCTTGTGAAGTTTGGCGATGCCCTTTTCCATGGGACCTTAGGTTCTTCGGTTTTGGACAGCATGGAACGGATTGCAGGCAGTTTGGGACGTGGACTCTTTCCTTTTGTTTATTATGACAAGAAGGGTTTTGGCCATACGGGCGGCATCGATGGTTTCCAGTCGGTGATGTGTCATTTTGACGATGGCGATGTGACCCTGGCCCTCTGTTCGAACGGCAGCGATTTGAACCAGAACGATATTCTCATTGTGCTGCTCAGTGCCATGTATGACCATGAGTATGACATTCCTTCTTTTGCCAATACAACGGTTGATGCTTCCCTGCTGGAACAGTATGCCGGCACCTATTATTGTGAGGCACTGAAGATGACCCTGAATATCACAACCGACGGGAAGACCCTTACGGGGCAGGTGGTCGGCCAGACGGCGTTCCCGCTGGAAGCGGCTTCCGATACGCGGTTCGAGTGTGCCCGAGGTGGGATTGTCATAGAGTTGTCAGATGCTGGTTTGACACTCCTTCAGGCGGGTTATTCGTTTCTTTTTGTTAAGCAATAAAGCGTTCGACAGCAGAAAATGGAAAAGTTTGATTTTACTTTCGGCGCTACAGTGAAGCTGTTTTGCCGTGTATACGACGCGCTGTGCCCACACCGACGATAACCATGCTTAACCTTTAACTACATGAAGACTACAGTTCTAATCGATAATATCGGCAGCGGAGAGCTGATGGGTGAATGGGGATTATTAAAATACTCCCACTTTCTAGAACCAGTGCCTTGGTCAAGTTGTTTTTGGCATTTGCCAGTCAACTGTTTTTATGGAAAAACAGTTGGCACATGAGACCGGAATGATTTTGCGAATACAATAATATTGACTATCTTTGTTTTCGCTTTTCAATGAATAATATGTTATAAATTATGGATGATATTTTTCCACTTGCATTTCCTGAGGAAATACTACAGACTCTCGCACGCATGACAAAGAAGAGACGTCTGGAAAAAGGCCTTTCAAGGGAAGCGCTACAATCGCTGACCGGAGTACCCGCCCCGACGATTGCAAGGTTCGAGAGCACCTCCAGAATATCGCTCGAGTCCTTCGTGCGGATAGCGCTGGCTCTCGGATACCAGGATGAAATGAAGAGTCTGCTCATGGAAGACAAATACACATCCATGGACGAACTGGAGACCATAAAGAAAAACAAGAACAGACAAAGAGGCAAACGGTCATGCTGAAGCTTCCCCAATCACTCAGGGTTCAATATCACGGGACCGACGTCGGCATCCTGACAATGTCCCCGGACAATACACGCTGCATCTTCCGTTACGACAGTCACTGGCTGGCGGACGGCTTCTCCATATCACCGCTGGAGCTTCCCCTCAAGACAGGCCTGCAAGCCGCAAGAACCGGCAACTTCTACGGCAACTTCGGAGTTTTCGAGGACAGCATGCCGGACGGATACGGCAACTATCTGCTCGACAGGATACTCCAAAAATACGGCACATCCTTGTCTGAGATGACACCGGTCGAACGGCTTTCCCTGGTCGGCACAAAAGGAATGGGTGCCTTGTGCTTCATACCGGAGACGGTAATCAACACCAGGGCCGATGCCGTCACGCTTGACAGCATGCAGCAGGATGCGCTCGACGTGCTCTCCGAGAAGGACTTCTCGAAGACGGAAACACTGTACGCCAACAGCGGCAACTCAGGCGGCTGCCGTCCGAAATGCCTCTGGAACGACGGGGAAGGACGATGGCTGGTCAAGTTCCGTCATACGTACGACCCGACAGACATGGGAAAGAAGGAATACGGCATCCTCGAACTGGCAAAAAAATGCGGAATAACGGTACCGAGAGCGAGGCTCTTCAACGGGAAATACCTCGGAACGGAAAGGTTCGACATAACACCCGACGGAACCAGGATTCACGTGGCGACAGCCTCGGGCCTGCTGTGCGAGTCAACGTCGCGTCCCATGATGGACTACCGTAAGCTCATCAAATTCACACAATACCTCACCGGTGACAATACCCAGACCCGTGAAATGTTCCGCAGGATGATCTTCAATTTCGAGATAGGGAACAACGACGACCATGCAAAGAACTTTTCCTTCCTCTATAATCAGGGGAAATGGTCCTGCTCGCCCGCATACGACCTGACTGTATGCCCGTCAGCAAACAACGGTCTCCACGCATCGCTTGTCAACGGAAAAGAAAAGCCGGGTATGGACGACTACATGGCAGCGGCAGCTGATGCCGGTCTCACGAAAAGCCAGGCAGAGGACATTATGCAGGAAATCCACAAGATAGTGACAGAATACAAGCCGTCAGGAACAGAGGCAAAATACGCGCAACATAATATACCACTCAGGAAAAGACGGAACTGACCGGCAACAGAAACTGCACTCATCCCTACGGTATTCGGACAATCCAATGCCGTATTTCCAACCACTTGTTTTGATTAGCCCTATTTTTCTTCATCTGACTAGTAAATTCCAGAGGTCTGTTTAGTCCGACACTTCCGCTATCCGAAAACTTGATAAATGCGCAAACAGGCATCTGTTTTGTCATCACTTTTGTCATCACGGAGCCCTAATGATGCAAAAAACCCGCCTCTGATGCACTCAGAAGCGGGTTTGTAGTGGAGCATAGCGGATTTAAACATATTTATCATATAGTCAAATATGCGATTAAACATACCATAGACAAGAATAAGGTGTATAAAAAGCTAAAGCAAGAAACCATTTGTACAACTAATAAATTATATATACTTTTGTACGGAAATACATATTTAAGAAAATGGTTACAGGCAAATATATAAGTTTTCACTAAGCAGAATGAATACATTTATTAACATATTGACCAAACCAAACATATAACAATAATTAACACAATGCCTAAACTAACAAGTATCAGATTCAGCCTTTTCTATCAGCGTACCTTCTATATAAGGATGAGGGTACACTATGACGGAAAGGTCCTGACCGTCCAGACAGGGCGCCGTCTAAAGGAGTCCTCTCTGTGGGACGGAGAGAACGAGTGTGTCATCGTCGGGGCTCCCGGCAGTCCTGCCGACGCTCAGGAGATCAACCACCTCATATCACAGTGGCGCAATGCCGTCATGATGGCCTTCAGCCGTTTTGCTATAGACGAGGTGTCGCCGACCCCGCAGTCCGTCTGCAGGGAGTTCTCCAAGTATCTCGACCCCGGGCTGCGTCCGCGCTCGCTCAGAAACGACCCCACGCTGGACGGCGTGAAGCGCCCCGGACGTCCTGTCGGGAGCGGCAAGGCTGCACCCGCACCGGCACCGGCGCTGGCAGCGGCAACGGCAGACATGAGGAAGGGTGCCCAGGCTCCCGCGGCGGAAAAGGCCGCAAGGAGAGGCAGGCCGAAGGCCGCCCCCGGGGCTAAGCCAGGGGAGTCCTTCTTTGAGGTCTTCGACGCCTTCGAGAAGAACGGCGTCGACAAGTGTGCATGGACGCATGCGTGCCAGCAGAAGATAGCCGCTCTCCGTGCGGACCTCTACGGTTTCAACCCGCGCCTTACCTTCGACTCCCTGGATGAGAACGGGCTGACGGACTTTGTGGTCTATCTGCGCAAGAAGAAGATACCCAAATGCACGATAGGCCGTCTGGCCGGCGGTTTCAACGACGACGGCAGCTCGAAGACGGGCCTTGCCGACACCACCATCAAGAAGAAGCTCGGCTTCCTGACCTGGTTCCTCAACTTCGCCACCCTCAGGGGCTTCAACAGCAACATGGCATACAAGGCTTTCCGTCCCAACCTGCACATAGTACGCAACCCCGTCATCTTCCTGGACGAGAACGAGC
>DCHH01000050.1:5040-5206 GCA_002315625.1 Bacteroidales bacterium UBA1757 | reverse complement strand
TCGCGGCGGACAATATCCATTATTGAGCTCACTACGGCAATTGCCTCGTCCTGCTCGTTGAAGCCTGACAGAATCCTCAATAATTCTCCGTCTCCGGCGGATGAAAAGCAATTTTTGGGTATCCTGTTTTCGTTGTGGGCAATCAGAGAGTTGGCGGCATTGACGA
>DCHH01000050.1:4870-5010 GCA_002315625.1 Bacteroidales bacterium UBA1757 | reverse complement strand
GCGGCATTGACGATATTGGCAGTGCTTCGGTAATTTTCTTCCAGACGGAAAATCTTGAACTCCGGATAATCATTTTTGAAATTCAGGATATTCTCGATTCTGGCACCGCGGAAGGCGTAAATAGACTGGGAATCATCGCC
>DCHH01000050.1:0-4815 GCA_002315625.1 Bacteroidales bacterium UBA1757 | reverse complement strand
TGGTGTCCTGGTACTCATCCACCATGATATAGTCGAAGCGCGAGGAAATCTCGTTCAGAGCCTCCTGATTGTCGCGAAGCAGAATGTTCATTTCGAACAGTATGTCGTCGAAGTCCATTACTCCGCTCTTGCGGCATTTTGTCCAGTACAGGTCGTAGATTGCAGCCATCTGCGGCATGCGGGCCCTGCGGTCCTGCTCCACTAGCTCGGTATTCGACTTATAAGCGGCGGGCGTGACAAGGTTGTTCTTTGCGCCGGAAATCCGGCTCGCCACGGCTTTGGGCTTATAGACTTTGTCATCCAGATTCAGCTCCTTCAAGCAGGTTTTGATCAGCGAAAGAGAGTCGCCGGTGTCGTAAATTGTGAATTCACGCGGATAGCCGAGAAATTCGGCGTAGTCTTTCAGAAAGCGCATGAACACGCTGTGGAAGGTGCCCATGACTATGCCTCTGGCGGCCCTTCGACCGACCATTCCGCAAATTCTTGCCTTCATTTCCTCCGCTGCCTTTTTGGTAAAGGTGAGAGAGAGTATTTTTTCCGGACTTACTCCTTTGTCCAAGAGGTTGGCTACTCTGCATGTCAGTACCCTGGTCTTTCCGGAACCGGCTCCCGCGACAATCAGGACCGGACCTTCCGTCTGCTCTACAGCGTCGTGCTGCTGCGGATTCAACCCTTCGAATATAGCGCTGTTTTTATCACTCATAATGCTGCGAAATTAGCGAAAATTTTCGTATCTTCGCGTGTTTTTTACGACAATAACTAATTATTTCTATAATGTTCGAAACCATCAAACTAAAAAAAGGTCTGAACCTTCCCTTGAAGGGTCAGGCAGACAAAGCGGTTCTGATGGAGGTCACTCCCGGATTAGTGGCTCTCAAACCCACTGATTTCAAAGGACTTGTCCCTAAACTTCTGGTAAAGGAAGGCGACACTGTCAAGGCGGGATCACCCTTGTTCGCAGACAAGATGGACCAACGGATTCTCTTCACCAGCCCGGTCAGCGGTAAGGTGCAGAGCATCGTTCGCGGAGAAAAGCGCAAGCTTCTCGCCGTAGTGGTCAAGGCAGACGCTCAGCAGGTATATGAGAATTTCCCTGAGCACGATCTGGAAGCTATGTCCGGTGAGCAGATAAAGGACCTCCTGATGAAGACCGGCTTGTGGGCTTCAATGATTCAACGCCCCTATGGCATTGTTCCCAAAGCTGACGCTAAACCCAAAGCGATTTTTATCTCTGCATTCGACACTGCTCCCAACGCCCCTGACATGCAGTATGTGCTGGGGGACTGTGCTGCAGATATTCAGAGAGGCATTACAGCCTTGAAAAAGATGACAGGCGTGGCCGTTCATCTCTGCCTTGAGGCGGCAACGTACAGCTGCAACCCTCTGCATCGCATGGATGACGTGGTTCTCCATGTGTTCGAGGGGCCTCATCCTACAGGTAATGTGGGTGTGCAGATCCACCATGTTTCTCCCATTGTCAAAGGTGAGACGGTCTGGACAATTTCGCCGGTGTTCCTCGCCGCGATCGGCAAACTTCTTTCTTCCGGGAAACTGGATCTGACACGTCTTGTGGTTGTCACCGGCTCCTGCTCAAACAAGAGCGGATATGTAAGGATGTTGCCTGGAACCTGCATGTCTGAACTGACCGAGGTTCTCGGCAATACCGACGGCGTTCGCGTTGTCAGCGGCAATGTCCTCACCGGTACTGCGATAGGTGTGGATGGCTATCTTGGGTACTTCGACAATCAGATCAGCCTTCTCCAAGAAGGGGATTATCGCGAGATGTTCGGTTGGGCCAACCCCATCAGGAGCAAGCTTTATTCTTATTCAAAAGCTTATTTGAGCTGGCTTTGCCCACGCAAGAAATACGGCATGGACACCAACGTTCACGGCGGTGTGCGCGCATTTATGTTCAATAAAGTCTATTCCGACGTGCTTCCGATGTATATTTTCCCCGTCTTCCTCTGCAAGGCCTGTATGACCAAGGATATTGACGCCATGGAGAAATATGGCATTTATGAAGTGCTTCCCGAAGACCTCGCTACCTGTGAGTTCGTCTGCCCATCTAAGGTTGAATGGCAGAAGGCCATTGGCGAGGGCATAGACCTGATGTTGAAAGAAATGGCATAAGGAGGATAGAATATGAGCAATTTCGTACAAAAATTCATGGAAAAGCTTGAACCTACGTTCAGTAAGGGAGGAAAAGCCGCATGGCTTCACTCTACTTTCGATGCGTTCGACACTTTCCTCTTTGTTCCTTCCACTACGACAAAGTGCGGCTCTCAAGTTCGCGACTGCGTGGACCTGAAGCGTCTGTTGATTATCGTAGTGCTGGCACTAGTTCCTGCATTCCTCGTAGGAACATGGAATATAGGTGTACAACATGCACAAGCCTTCGGTCTGGCCGACTGGGGCCTCTGGGAGTGCTTCGGTTATGGTCTTCTGCGTATCATTCCCCTTTACCTTGTATCATATCTTGTCGGCCTGGCAATCGAGTTTGCCGGCGCGCAGATCAAGGGTGAGGAGGTGAGTGAAGGCTATCTGGTAACCGGATTCATCATTCCTCTGATAGTCCCTGTAGATATTCCTTTGTGGACTCTTGCAATCGCCGTGGCCTTCGCCACAATCATCGGCAAAGAGGTGTTCGGCGGCAGCGGCATGAATATCTGGAATCCTGCGCTTCTTGCGCGTGCCTTCCTGTTTTTCAGCTATCCGACCAAGATGAGCGGAGACACGGTATGGACAGGAGGCGTGAGCCGTTACCTCAGCGAAAGGACCTGCTGGTTCCAGGGCAACGGTCTCGTTGATGGCTGGAGCGGTGCCACACCACTCGCAAGCAATCTTGCCACCGCAACTCCCGAGAGTCTCGCACAGAATGGTTTCGGTCTTTGGGACCTGCTGATCGGAAATGTCGGTGGCGCAGTCGGTGAGACTTCTGTCATCGCAATTCTTATCGGTGCGGTGATTCTTCTCGCAACAGGTATAGCATCTTGGAAAATCATGCTCTCAAGCGTGCTGGGTGCCTTGCTTGTAGGATGGCTCGGCAATATCGGCGGAGCCACGACCCTGCCTTGCTACTATCAACTCCTGCTTGGCGGCTTCGCCTTCGGCACTGTGTTTATGGCGACAGACCCTGTCACTTCGGCCCAGACCGAGTGCGGCAAATGGATATATGGCTTCCTGATAGGAGCCCTCTGCGTAACCGTCCGTCTGTTCAACCCCGGCTATCCCGAGGGAATGATGCTCGCCATCTTGCTGATGAACACCTTCGCACCTCTTATTGACCATTGTGTAATCAATGCGTCCATCAGACGTCATTATAAAAAACTTGCATAGAGATGAATACCAACAGCAATACCTATACATTGATTTACACCGCGATAGTGGTTGTGATCGTAGCTGCAGTTCTCTCATTCGTTTCCCAGAAACTGGGACCTATGCAGGCAGCAAATGAAAAGGCAGAAACCGTGAGCCAGATACTTACTGCGGCCCAATTCGGTGAAAAGGAAAGCTGGAGCGCCAAAGGCAATGCAGCTGTCCTGGAATTCTACAAGGAAAACATTCAAGCGGCTTATCTTGTCAATGCATCAGGCGACAAGATAGATTCTCTGGACATTGAGAAGTTGGAAATCTATTCAGTGTCAGATCTGAAGGCTCAGAATTACAAGATTCGTGATGTGGCCGATTTCGCCCTTCCCGTTTATCAGTTCAAGAACGGCATCTGCGTTGTGCCTATCTATGGAGCAGGCCTTTGGGGCCCTGTCTGGGGCTACATTGCGGTGAACGGCGATTGCATGACAATTGTCGGAGCGTACTTTGATCACGAAAGCGAGACCCCCGGCCTCGGTGGCAAAATCAAAGACGATCCCGCTTTCCGTGCGCAGTTTGCAGGTAAACGCATCTTCTGGTATGAGCCTGTCAATTTCGCCATTGTAAAAGGTGGTACAAAGGGTGCTAAGAATTATGTGGACGCCATCACCGGCGCGACAATGACCTCCAAAGGCCTGAATGCCGCCATAAGCCAGTGGCTCAGCGCATATAAAGTCTTCTTCTGTAAGAAGATGGACGAGATTCAAATTGGAAATGCCGTAGTAGAAGAGGAGGAATAAGCCATGGGAAAAATGAAAGAAACAATACTCAACCCTATATTTAAGGGTAATCCGATTACCGTCCTGGTGCTTGGCATCTGCTCTTCACTTGCGGTGACCGTAGAACTTAAGGGCGCCATAGTGATGGCCCTTTCAGTAACGGTCGTTACCGGACTCAGCAGTTTTGTCTGCTCCATCATCCGCAACTCCATCCCCAACCGTGTACGCATCATCGTTCAGTTGGTCGTTGTGGCCTTGATGGTTATTCTGGTTGACCAGTTCCTCAAAGCGTTTGAAGCGACTTATGCTATTGACAAGGCTCTGTCCGTTTATATTGGACTTATTATCACCAACTGCATTGTGATGGGTCGTATCGAGGCTTACGCGCTGAGCAACAAACCACTTCCTTCGCTACTTGACGGCCTTGCCAATGGTGCGGGTTATGGTTTGATTCTCATCGTTGTCGCCATTGTCCGCGAGATTCTCGGCAGCGGCACGCTGCTCGGATTCCAAATAATCCCCGACGCAATGTACGGCGCCGGCTATATCAACAACGGACTTGTCATCCTGCCTCCGTTCGCGCTCATTCTCGTGGGCTGTATCATCTGGATTCACAGGAGCATAGACAAGGAACTTCAGGAAAAATAACGACACATACCTTATTATATGGAATACTTAAGCTTATTCGTAAAGTCAATCTTTGTTGACAATATGATTTTTGCATACT
>DCHH01000016.1:31557-54158 GCA_002315625.1 Bacteroidales bacterium UBA1757 | reverse complement strand
ATTTCCTCCAATATGGCCAAGGCGCTGGAACTGACATACCAGGCCTGCCCCGAACCGAGAATCGTGGTTCTGGACGGCACAGATGCCATCAGTGGCGGTATGTTCGCCGGATCACCCGACTTGGACCGTTCATTTTTGGACAATCACCACATAGACCTTTATATCCCTGGCAATCCTGCCCATCCCCTCACCGTCATCAACGGTCTGCTGGATCTTACCCAAAATCGTAAAAAATGATTATTTTTGCCCGGTAACTCATACGTAATCGTTACAATAACGGCAATAACCTAACAAAACACCAATATGAAAACCTTCAACCATTTCAAATTTTTAGCTGTTCTGGCCTTTGTGTCCGCCAGTTTTTCCGTATTTGCACAGACCAATGACAAAGCTGACAATATCATTGGACGTTATTCACTGACCCACGGAGAAGACGTCAGCCGTGTCTGCATCACCAAAAATGCCGACGGCACATACAAATGTCAGGTCGAATGGGTAGAAAAGGACAAGGATGAGAACGGCCAGAAGCGTCTCGATGTCAAGAACCCTGACAAGGCTCTGCGCAGTGTTCCATGCGATAGGATTGTACTTTTCGACGGCCTGAAATACAATGCAACTGAAAAAGTATGGGACGGCACCAAGATTTACGAACCACACCGTGGCGTCCGAGCCAAAGTTGTATGCAAATTCAATAAGGACGGCAAGTTCGAAGTCAAAGGCAGTCTGCTCGGTATCAGCGAAACCCACTACTGGGACAAACTCTGAGAAGGATTGATTCGGGATCTTATCTTTGGCGAAACGAAATGATTCAAGACCTTCTGTTTGGCGAAACGGCCGCCCATGCCATATTCATTCTGGCAGCGGCAATAGCGTTGGGAGCATCACTCAGCAAACTGAAAATCAAGGGCGTATCCCTTGGTTCGACTTGGATATTGTTTGTAGGACTGCTGTTCGGCCATTTGCAGATGGGCATCAACCCCGCCGTCCTCAGCTTTATCAAGGATTTCGGGCTGATACTCTTCATCTACTCCATCGGCATGCAGGTAGGGCCAGGTTTCTTCAGCTCTTTCAAAAAGCAGGGCATCGGCCTGAATCTTCTCGCCTTTTCGGTTGTTCTGCTGGGCATACTCACCACTTGCATTATCCATTGGGTGTCGGGAACCAATTTTATCACCCTGATCGGTGTCATGACTGGTGCAACGACCAACACCCCCTCCATGGGTGCCGCACAGCAGGCATACGCCGACCTGACAGGCACGGCCGAACCGACCATTGCCCTGGGTTATGCCGTTGCCTATCCCCTTGGAGTCATCGGTATGATTTCCGCCATAATTCTGCTGAAAGCCCTTTTCAAGATTGATGTCGAAAAAGAGGATGCCGCCCTTCGGGAAGCTTTGAAAGAGGAAGCACACACGGCCGACCTTCTTACCGTCCGGATCACCAATCCGCAGATTGACGGACGGAAAGTATCGGATGTCGGACGGCTGATTAACCGCTCGTTTGTCATCTCCCGCATAATGCACGAGGACAACAGCGTTGAACTGGCTGAAGCCCAGAGCATTCTGCACAAAGACGACCGCGTTTTCATCGTTTCGGACATGAGTGACACTGAAGCGGTTGTGGCCTTTTTGGGCGTCCCCGTAAAAATGGACTACGAAGACTGGGAGGAAAAAAACAAGGAACTTGTTTCCCGCCGGATGATGGTCACCAATCCCAACTTTAACGGGAAACCTCTGGGCAACTTACACTTGCGTTCACGGTTTTCGGTCAATGTGACCCGCATCAACCGTGCCGGTGTCGAGCTGGTCGCCACCCCGTCGCTTGAAATCCAAATCGGCGACCGCGTAACGGCTGTCGGTACCGAAATGGCGCTTCAGGACGTTTCCCGTATGCTCGGAAACTCCATGAAAAAACTCCGCGAACCCAACATAATCCCCATGTTCGTCGGTATCCTGCTCGGTGTTTTCGTCGGGACCATCCCTCTTCACATCAGCGGCATTCCCCTCCCAGTCAAATTGGGGCTGGCCGGCGGTCCGATGATGGTAGCCATCCTTATCAGTCGCTTCGGTCCGCACCTGCACATGGTCACCTACACGACCATTAGTGCCAGTCTGATGCTGCGTGAAATCGGCATTTCCCTTTTCCTCGCGGCAGTAGGCATCTCCTCCGGCGGCGAATTCATTTCAACCGTTCTAAACGGCGGTTACTTTTGGATTCTGCAAGGCTTCCTGATCACCATAATTCCCGTTCTGCTGATAGGATTCATCTCCAGGAAATGGCTGAAACTGGACTATTTCTCAATGATGGGGATGCTTGCCGGCGGCATGTGCAACCCCATGGCCCTGGCTTTCATCAACAGCTCATCCCCCAACGAGCAGGCCTCAGTAAGCTACTCCACAGTCTATCCCCTGACCATGTTCCTAAGGGTAATCTTCGCCCAAATCCTCATCATCCTCGCCATCTGACCCTACGGATTTGGCGGTTACAGCCACAGGCCGAAGCCGAATGTCAGGAGATTGGTTTCGGGGCCTTTTCCTTTCTCGAAATAGGGGGTCAGGGCGTAGTTGGCGAAGATGAAGACATCGCGGTAGCCGGCACGCGCCAGAAGGCCGGCCTGCAGGGTGTTCACATAATCGATATTGGTCGGACCGTTGCTGGGGCCGTGGGTCCTGACGTATGAACGGAGGATAGCTTTTCCATACCCGCCGACAGAAAAGTGGAAATACCGCTTGTTGAAATCGATACTTGCGGGAAGCCAGAAAAAGAAATTGGTAATTTTCGACTGGTCACATCCTTTCATTTCCACCACCGTCGGCATAATCATACCCGTGGCATCAGTCAGTGTGATGCGGCTGTCGCCCAGCACCATATTGTCCCATCCAAGGCCCACTCCCAAGGAGAGGCCGAAGCGTCCCTTCTTGTCGAAAGAAGTTCCGAACTTAAAGAAATTCAGCGCAATATGGGTTGACGGACCAATCTTGTTGTCAACAAACGGCTCCGTGCCGGAAGGATAACTTGAGTATGCCGTATTTGCAAAATACTCGAATCCGATCTGAAAAAACGGGATAGTAGTAGAGTAATCCTTTTCCTCATCAAAAACTTCATCAAAATGGGGTCCGCAGAAATCGTCATGGATGACATCATACCCGACAATGGACATAGTGGTCTCCGCCCGACCGACCGACAGAACAACAAACGCCAACAAAAGTGTAAAGAGTGATCTTTTCATATCTTTTTGTGTATAGATTCCGACGCAAAGATAGTGCATTTTCCCCAATGTCAAAACTCTTCTCAAGAGGAACGGGGAAAGGCGAACCGCATGAACCGGGCCTGGAACCGCCAGCCATTTGTTAATAAAACATTTAACATATCAAATGTTGCAAAATCAGAAATACTGCTTATATTTGCAAATTGTTATTAACGCAAATATCTCACATTCATTCATTTAGTCAAAACGGCACAGCCAAAGCCCTTCCTACAACAAAGCCTTCACCACAAAAAAGCCAGCCAACCGTCCAAACAAAACATCAAATTCCATATAAGATGAAAGCCCTTCATGTCATTCCAGTTGCCATTCTGTTGTTTTCTGCCCAATTGCCGGCACAAAACAGCACCATTCCAAGTGCCCCCACCACCCCGGTTGGAGTGAATTGTCCAGCCCCGTCCCTGTCCCGCCAATTCCGTCCGGGTCAGGTGCTCGTCAAACTGAAAGACAGCGAAACCATACACGTTTCACAGGCTCCGGCCAAACCGGGAGTCTCCGTCCAAAGCACCTCTATCGACCGGATACTTTCTTCCGTAGGAGCCACAAAGATGGAACAGCTGATGCCCGTTTCCGGAGCTCCCCTTCCAGCCACAAAATCCAACATTTCGTCCATTGACGGCACGGATATCACCAACCGCGACTTAAGGCAGCTTTATCTGATTTCCTTTGACGCAACACAACATCCTGATGCACAAAAGGTGGCGGAAATGTTTCAAGACCTCGATGAAGTGGAATTTGCCGAACCAAACTACCTTGTGTTCGCCCAATCGTCCAATAGCAACTCCGCCGCCATACCGGGTTTCTCAAAAAAGAAAACGACCAAATCCACATCCTGGAATCCGTCAGATTTCAACCTCTATACTTCCGAGCCTATGTACTCCCAGCAATGGGGTCCCGAAGCAATCTCTCTGCCATATCTGTGGTCCCAGCCCACGATTCTGGGCCACAGGCCCGTCATCGCAATTCTTGACACCGGTGTGGACACCACTCACCCCGACTTGGCCGGAAACCTTTGGACCAATGTTGCCGAAGCCGAGGGAGCGGAAGGACAGGATGACGACCAGAACGGTTACCCCGACGATATCCATGGCTGGGACTGCGTCAACCAGACAGGCCGGCTCGGCGACTGGAACGGCCACGGCACCCATTGTGCAGGCATTGCTGCCGCTGTCGGAACAAACGGTATAGGTATTACAGGCGGCAACCCCGATGCACTTATCATGCCTGTGACCGTATTGCAAAGTGACGGTATCGGCGATGTCGGTTCCATCATCAAAGGCATCGAATATGCCATGAAAAACCATGCCGACGTCATTTCCATGAGTTTGGGCGGTTATACCTATTCTATGGCGGAAGAGCTGGCATTGGCCAAAGCATACCATTCGTCCGTCATTGTGGCTGCCGCCGGAAACGACGGCCGTGACATAACCACTGGCCACAAGACCGTGGTGTACTGCTGCGGCGGTGCTCCCATGTTCCCCGGTGCTTTCACCTTTGTTCTCGGGGTTCAAGCCTCCCAGCAATGGCCCATTGGGCAAAACTACTGCGTTACCACAAACAGAGCCTACAATCCCTACCGTGCAAATTACAGCAATCTCGACTGCGACGGCGTTTTTTCGGAATTTGACGAAGAAAAACTGTACAACTATGAAATCATGGCTCCCGGCAGCGACATCCTCAGCACTTACCCGGGAGGACGATACAAAATCATGAACGGGACATCAATGGCAACGCCACTGGTCGCCGGTGCTGTTTCGCGACTTTTGCAGACCAAAGAGTATTCCAGCAAAGAGCTACTCTTCGGGGATCTGATTAACACAAGCGACGCTACCACCGGCAACATTGACGTAAAAGCAGCGTATGATGTTTCTGACGAAAGCCGCACACCGGTTCTGATGCTCGTTTCCTACCAGATGACCGACTCGTTAGGCGACAACGACGGACGTTTCGATGCCGGTGAAACAATCGAATTTTATCCCATACTCCGAAACACATGGGGTACAGCGCAAAACATCCGATGCACCCTGCAATTTCAGGATAACGAAGACACCACCCGTCTGGAAATCCTTGAGAATAATGTCTCGTTCGGCAAACCGCTTCACAGTTATGGCAAAGAGGTCAGTCTGAATCCTATCCGCTTCAAAGTTGCTGACGACTGCGTCGATGGACGCCGCATAAAATTACAGGTATTGGCCACATGCGACAATTCCGCTGAAGGGACCGTAAACCAGAAATTCACCATTTCCGTCGAAAACGGAGTTGAACTGAATGGCATCGTCGAGAAGAATACCACCTTGAAAGCCGGTGTCCATTACATCGTCAACAAGTCGCTGGCCATTCCACAAGGCATTACCCTCTCAATTGAGGCAGGCACCACAATCAAACTGCACGACAATGTCGAAATCCGCGTAGCAGACGGAGGCAGGATTGTGGCACGGGGAACCAAAGATGCCCCAATCACCTTCACAAAGGGAGACTTGAGTCAGGGTTACATCAACCGTTTCGACATCAATTCAAGCAGCATCTTCCAATATGTCCGTTTTCAGGGACTGGCCTCAACGGGTAATAACCTGTTCACCTCCGGGCGTTTCACCGACTGTGTCTTTGAGGATTGCGATTTCGGCTTTTATGGAAACACCGGCATAACCACCACCCGATGCAACATCATAAACAACACCGGATACATAGGTTTCGATTACGGTAACACCCACAAGAACACCAACATTATCGGCAACAGGACAACAAATGTGAACCCACTGAATGGATACCAGCCAAGTTTCAACACCAAATACCCCGACTTGCAAGCCTGCAACGTCTATGGCAACTATAGCGACTACATGGAAGCCTACTCCAATGTCAATTGCGTAACCGAGACGCCGACCGTAGTGTATAACGACTATCCTTCCTATTTCGGCGCTTCGACTGAAGCATGTGCCCGTGTAGGTGTCACCGATTACCTCAGTCCCCTAAACAACGATTACTTCTACACCTCCTTTGGCAAAATCAATTTGAGCAACATGAAGACTGCTCCTGTCTCCGAGGCCCACGGCGTGGTGTGGAAAGTGCTTGTCAACGGGAAGGATGCACAGGACGAATACGACGAGATTGTTCCGCTCGGAATCGGCACCCACCGCATCGACGTCTATTTCAACCGGCAAATGGACACCACCATTCAGCCTTGGGTATCGATGGGTGTACGTCCCCCTTATACCCAGAACATGATTTCCGACAGCACTTCGTGGAGCGCTGACGGCAAAATCTGGACCGGATACCTCAACCTGACCCCCAAGAGCGCCTTTGACGGAATCAACCGGTTCTTTGTATCCGACGCTGAGGATATGGAGCACTTCGTCATCCCTGTTGAGCGGACCCGTTTCAACGTCCCCGTCTCCGTTTCGGGCAGCATGAGCGCCGGATTCCAGGCCACATCGGGTCTGGGAAAAGTCACGCTGGAATGGAATGCCGTTTCCAAGGATGACATTGAAGACCAGATGGGATACAACATCTACCGCTATACCCTGGACGAAAACCTCATCCCGTCTGACACTTCCCTCATAAACGACAACCTGGTGGAAGACACCACATACACCGACTACGACGTGGTTCCCGGGCAAACCTACTTCTACTATTATAGGGTGTTACGTTCCACACTCGATTCCAGCGACCCGTCCAGCACAGTTGCCGCCACTCCGCTGACTGCCAAGAAAGGCGATTCGAACGGAAGTATGGAGGTCAATGTGGCCGACGTGGTCACCACCATCGCGTGGCTGACCGACCAGAATCCGCAGCCCTTCATTTTCGAAGCGGCCGATGTGAACAGCGACGAGACCATCAACATTCTCGACGTTGTCGGCACCATCAATATTTTCCTGCCCAATGCCCAGGCTCATGCCAACCTTGCCAATCCCCAAGCTGTAGTCAGCATTGAAGACGGGATTCTGTACATCGAGTCGGACGTCGCTCTCGGGGGCATTCAAATTTCTTTGAAGGGGAATGGCGAAATGAAAGCCCTGCAGGGAGTTTACGGCATGGAGCAACTGTTCCACAATGCGAAAGAGGGAATCACCAACTTCTTCTCCTACTCACTCTGCGGCCGTTCGGTCCTTCCTGGCAAACAGGCCATTCTGGAAGTGGGTTCCGACATTGAAATCACCTCCATTCTCCTTTCCTGCCTCGAAGGACAACCTGTTTCCATTGCCAACAAGGCCCCCACAGCACTGGAAGAAGTTGAGGTGCCCTACCGCTACCGGACCATTTACGACATTTTCGGTCGGAAAGTCTCCTCGCCCAATGGCCCAGACCTCTACATCATTGACGGACAAAAAGTATTGGTCAAATAGCCTTCTGACAAAATGCATACCATGCTGCGACTGTTTTTGGTATCGGCATTGGCCCTCCTTTCCCTGTCGGCCATGTCTGCGAACCGGGTGACTTTTCCTTCTCCTCAAGGTCATCCCGAGGAGGTCGTGTCGCTTGATGTCACCATGGAGAACTCGCAGGAAATCACCGCCCTGCAAGTCACCATATCCCTTCCGGAAAGTATGGATTACGTGGAAGGCTCCCTTTCCGTTAACCCCGAACGGGTTACCGGCCAGCACACCCTTACCACATCCTGTTCCAACCGCCTGTTGAAGATTTTCATCTACTCCACGTCTCTCCAACCCTTGAGCGGAAGCAGCGGCACACTTTTCTCCTTCCAGCTGCGTCTTGGAAAGGAACCGGGGACTTATCCCCTTACCGCAGAATGGATTGCAAGCGACAAAAAGTCAAATCCCGTCGCTTTCACCCTGACAGAAGGTTCCGTTACCATCCTTTCCCCAAAGCTCGACCTTCCTCAGAATGCCGATTGGGGAACGCTCCCGGTGGGTTCTCCCAAGACACAGAAGATTACGTTGAAAAATGTCGGAAACGAATTGCTTGACATCACCTCCATTTCATTTTCCGACTCCGCCTTCACAGCCGACAAATCTTCATTGACCCTTGCCCCAGGAGCAAGCCAGACGCTCACCGTCACATTCCTGCCAGACCACGCAGGTGACATAGAGGGTCTGATGACTGTCTGCTCCAATTCAGTCACCGGCCCCCAAACCGTTTCCCTGACAGGAAAGGCATTCTCCGTGAATGAATTGCATATTTCTTCAGCCTCAGGAAAATCGGGCGATGAGGTGGAAATAGCCCTCCGTTTGAACAACATGTCAGAAATAGTGGCGCTGCAATGTTCCTTTGCTCTCCCTCCGGCCCTTTCGTATGTTGAGGGGAGTGCACGGATTTCCGCTCGGGGAGACGGCCACCAGATTTCCACTTCTTTCCAGAACAACATTCTTTCGCTATATCTCTACTCATTGTCCAACACCACGCTGTCGGGACAGGAAGGGGATATCCTCTTTTTCAAGTTGGCATTGACGGGTGAAAGCGGCACTTATCCGCTTACTCCATACGACGTAATCCTTACCGGAACTGGTGATAAGGATGTCACCTCTGCCGTCTATCCGGGGGGCGTCTCCATCCAAAGTCCGAAGATTTCCCTTCCGGACTCCCTCTATTTCGGCAACATCCCGTTGGAAAAAGTTGCCCAAAAGAGGCTTCTCATCCGCAATGACGGCGAGGTGGAGCTTACCGTCAGCAAGGTCTCGTTTCTGGACGATGCAGCCGTTTCAACCACTGAAATTCCTTTCACAATAGTCCCCAAGGGGCAGCAGGAACTTTCCATCGAATACACGCCTCAGCAAAAAGGACCTTTTGCGACCACCCTTCTGCTCTATTCCAACGACCCGGAAAATCCTATGAAGACTGTCCGTCTTTCGGGCAATGTCTTCATTTCCAATTTCCTCACCTTGGAGACAGAATCCGCAACCGGCAATATTCTGTTTTCCTTGACCAACGGTTCTCCTCTCACCGCCCTACAGTTCGACATCCACTTGCCAAATGGAGTTAGCCTTTCTTCTCAGGGAATACATTTGACAGAGAGGTGTCCCAATCACCAGGGCAATTTGTCCGCCTTGGGTGGTGACTTATACCGTTTCTTCCTCCATTCACCTGACAATCAGCTCTTCATCGGCAACGATGGGGTTTTGTTCTCTGCCGGATTCACCTTTGCCGATTCCATCCGGTTCCTTCAGGATTCGGTCAGAATAGACAACATAATCCTCAGCGATATTGACGGGCAGGACCGTGCTTCCGAAAAAACCGCCTCCTGTTCTCTGTCCAAAAAGCTGGCCGGCGATGCCAATGGAGATGGAACCGTCTCTGTGACCGATGTGGTCAGCATCATCAACTATATCCTTGAACGGCCCGTATCGCCCTTCGTTTTTGCTCAGGCTGACGTGAACGGGGATGGCGAAATCACCATTGGCGATGCCACCCGGGTTATCTCCCTTATTTTGGAATCAAAACAATAACAATAATAAACAAAACCATTATGAAACATCTTCTTCTTTCACTCACCCTGTTGGCCTCCTTTGCGGCCACAGTCTGGTCTGCCGAAGAAAGCGTTACAGTCCTTCCCGGTGGGCGCGACGGCGGATGGACCGCCAAGTATTTCTACGCCATCGATGCCTCTGGCCAGGAACCTGCTGACGACCAGAACGGGAAACATTGGTACGCACCGGATTATGATGATTCCGCCTGGGGTCAGATTAATGGCCCTATTGACAGGTACTGCGGTATTGAGAACTCTCAATCCACCTGGGAATCAGAATACGACAGTTACTGGATTCGTCGGGAGTTCACTTTAACTTCCAAAGAAGATGTGGACTTTGTTTTCCGGTATTTTATCTACGATGAACTGACCCTATACGTCAATGGTCAAAAGTATGCCATCACCCAAGGTGGCGGCTACAATGAGGTCGTTCTAATATCTGAACATTTTCAAGTCGGAAGAAATGTCCTGGCCGTCAAAGCGCACAATAATGGCGGTCCGGGCGCTATAGACTTTGCCATATACCAGCGCGCGTCTGCTCCTTGGGCCACCATTGAGAACAAAATTGCCGGCGAATTGTGGGAGGCCCTTGAAGACAAAGGATATGAACTCTCTTCCATTCAAAAACTGAAAATCACCGGCACACTCAATTCAGGAGACTTTACCGTTATCCGCCGACTGATGACCAGTTTGAAATATCTGGACATCTCTGGGACTGATGTGACATCCTTGCCTTATGAAGCCTTTATAGACATGGGGGCATTGGAATATGTCAATCTGCCTGCTGGGGTGACTTCTATGGGTCAATATGCTTTTTCCAATTGCAACAAGTTGTACAAGGTCACTTTTGGTGGTATTTCAGACCCCGCCTACAACATCGTTTTCCCTGCAGATTTCACCAGTTTTGCTTACACTATTACCAGTTGCAACTCGCTTACAGCCCTGGATCTTTCAGCAATAAAGAATGCTGGAACTATCCAAATATGCTATTGCAATAACCTTGAAACCGTCAAATGGCCCGAGACACCTTTTACTCTCGGGTGGGACGCACTCAATGGAACCAAAATAGAGTATTTCGATATTACCGATAATGTTTCCCGAATTGAAGGCTACGCATTCGGTTCATCATTTAAAAGAATCAACCTGAAAACTGACCAAGCCATCAATGTCGGACAGAATGCCTTCGAATATCTCAACCATTCCACCTGCGTAGTAAACGTTCCAGTAGGCATGAAGAAGAAACTTGCCCTCCAACAAGGCTGGGACAAGGTTTATGACATTATGCGGGAATACGGCTATCAGGTCAAAATTGGCGAACATGGAAAAGTCTATCAGGCTGACAGGCAGCTCGCCAACGGAGAAATAATTTTCCACGACGAAAAAGCTGTAGTCTTCACCGTCACCCCTGACGAAGGCTACAAACTTGCCGCCGCAAGCCTCAACAATGACACCATACCGGTCGAAAACAACACCATTTCCCTTGCGGCTGGCATTTTCGGAGGAATACTCAGAATCAGTTTTGAGCCACTTCAATACAATCTGTCAGTCTCCTCTGTGGGGAACGGAAAAGTGTCATACAACGGGCAGGAGCTTTCCCTGCCGACCAACCTTCCATGCGCTTTTGACGACTACAAATCGTTCAACGTTCAGCCCGATGCCGGATATGCCGTCAAATCCATTACATACAACGGTGAAGAGTCCGTTCTTCAAAACGGAGGAGTGAACTACACAACACCAGGTTGCAAAGGCAATGCTGAACTCATCGTCACATTTGCCCCCGAAAGCGAAGTACAAGGAGGTTCATTCATCCAAGTAACATCCAATGAATTGGGCAGCGTGGTCTATAAAGATGTCATTCTTGAAAGGAGTTCGCGCCTGAAACTGCTCGACCAGGGCAGTGCAACATTCCTTGTTGTACCTAACACGAATTGCCGTATCGGTTCTATCCTTCTCAACGGAGAAGATGCAAGCAAAAACCTGACTGGCACCACTCTTTCCCTGACCGGTCTGACTGGAAACGATGTCTTGGTAGTGGATTTCATTTCAAACAAACAGGTCGATATCACAATTGAGCCCGGCAATCTGTACAACAATCTCTATGCGTTGGGCATTGACCTGAGCCAGGTCGAGAACCTTTCTGTGCGGGGCTCACTGGAGATGAAAGACTATCGCGCCATCAACGTTCTGATGACAGGCTTAAAGCATCTCGACCTCTCCGGTGCCAATATCACCACCATTATTGAGAGTGCGTTTAAGGACAACAGCCATCTGGTCACCGTCACACTTCCTTCGACGGTAACCATAATTCAAAACCAAGCTTTCCAGAATGCCTCAGCTTTGGAATATGTTTATGGAGGAGAAAACATTGAGACCATTAATTCAGATGCTTTCTACTACTGCTCTGCACTTAAATCTGTTCCCTACGGAGAGAAGATTTCAACAATTGAGTCCAGTGCTTTCGCTTATTGCAATTCGTTATCGGGAGAACTCATATTTCCCATTTCACTCAGACGTATTACCAATTATGCATTTAGTTCTTGTCCCCTTATTTCAAAAGTCGATTTCAGCAACTGTACCTTGCTTCAGGATTGTAATTTGTATTACATGTTTGCCGATTGCTCTTCTTTGAAACAAGCCGTCCTTCCTTCCTCGGGTTGTACAAATATTTCATACAAAGCATTTGGAAACACATCTCTTGAAACCGTTTCTATTCCCCAAAACATCACTAGAATCGAAAATTATGCATTCCGATGTTCAACCCTGAAATCCATATACCTCCACAGCTCCACCCCCATCGATATTGAAACCCAAGCATTTGAAAACGTCGACAAATCAACTTGCGTAATATATGTCCCGACTGGCAGTTCCATGGACTACAAACTCTCAAACGGGTGGACATCTTTCGACAATATTGTTGAATATGGGTACAAACTCGAGTCGTCTGAGCACGGGAAGGTGCTTTTCAATGGCGCGCAAGTCACTGCCGGAACCACCTACTTCTCCGAGAGTTCAGAAAATGTCCTCACACTGGTTCCCGAGACAGGTTACGAGGTCGATAAACTGCTTATGAACGGCAAGGAGGTCACAATAAAGAGTGACAACACCTACACCATCGACCCGACCCAGCTCAGTGGCACTTTCAAGGCATATTTTTCACCCAAGAAACTGTTACTGAACATTGCATACAATAGCGGCGGAAAGGTTCTCTACAACCAGGCTGAAGTTTCCTCCACTTTCTCTACAGTGATAGACGGAGGTGTCGCCTTTGCCTTGACTCTTGTTCCAGACCAGGGATATTTTGTAAAATCGGTCAAATGCAACGACACCGATATTGCCATAACCAATGGAGGTCGTGAAATCCAGGTTTCAGGACTCGATGCAAATGCTTCATACAACATCGAATTCGCCCCTGACAGCGAAATGGCCAACCTTTCCAAAATAACCGTCAGTCTAAACAACCAGACAGGTCGCATCACATACCAAGGACAACTTCTCACAACCGGTAGTTATTTCCTGGTAGCAAAAGGAAGTGATGTTGCCCTTACCATTCTGCCTCCAGAAGGTGGCCATGTAGTCTCTATTATGTGCAATGGGACAGATATCACATCATCATTGCAAAGCGGACAATTACTACTCAGCAACCTGCAAGGCAATCAGGAAATCGTCGTTGATTTCTTCTCGCCCACAGAACTTGAAATAACCACCACCCCAGGTGAATTGTACAACAACATTCTCCTTTTAGGTGTGGATTTGGCAAAAGTGACCTCTCTCACCGTCTCCGGTTCGATAAATCAGACCGACTACCGTTGCATCAACAACATCCTGGTCGGGCTGAAGAACCTTGACCTGTCTGGCGTTGAGACCTCTCTCATTCCTGAAAAAGCTTTCCAGGACAACAGTCACCTCGTTACTGTTACGCTTCCTGCTTCAGTTACGGCCATTCATAATAGTGCGTTCCAGAATTGTTCTTCCTTGGAGCATGTATATGGAACCGACAACATAACTACGATATATGATGGTGCCTTCAACCAATGCTCTAGTCTGAAAGAGCTGCCTTACGGCGACATAATTCATACAATTGGCTATTATGCTTTCAAATATTGCCGTTCCATAGCCGGAGCTGTCAAGTTGCCCGGTTCGCTGAAGGTCTTGAGAAATTCCGTATTCAGTAATTGTACAAGCATTACTTCAGTCGATATGAGCCAGTGCACATTCGAGTCGTTTGAGGCCTATCGCATGTTTGAAAATTGTACTTCGCTGGAAACCATCACATTCCCCCAGAGCAGTCCCTTCTCCTGGTATATTGATTGGGGATTTCTCAGAAACACTGCAATCAAATCCCTTTCGCTTCCCGACTATATCTATCACCTTGGAAACGAATCATTAAATATTCCGACACTCCGTTCTCTTGTCTTGCAACGTTCCGTTCCAATTGAGACAGATTCTGAAGCCTTGAATGGTATCGACAAAGCCCTCTGTACCCTTTATGTTCCCATCGGAAGTTCCATGGACTACAAACTTTCGAACGGCTGGTCTGCCTTTGAGAAGATTGTCGAAACCGGATTCAAGGTCGAACTGGACGAAAATGGTGCTGCAAGCATTGATGGAATAGAGATTTTCAATGGACAGACCTACTATCCTACTGCCGAACAGATAGAATTGTCGGTCATTCCCCACAGTGGATACCATGTCAAGGCTGTCACATTGAACAGCCAAGCCATTGCCCCAGAGGGCAGCAAATATCTCATTCCCCTTTCACATTTGTCCGGAACCATCAAAATCACCTTTGAAATCAACAAGTTCGAGCTACAGGTATTGTCAACCGGTTCGGGTGTGATTTCTTTGGGAGAGAGCACTATTGCTTCCGGCAGTGTATTGTCAGTCGACAGTGCCTCTATCTCCACCTTTGCCCTCCAGCCCTCCCAGGGGGATGTGGTCAAGGCTATCCGCTTCAACCAGCAGGAATCGGTCGTGCAGAATGGCGGTTCCGTTTTCGTCACTCCGGCCATTTCTAGGAACTCCACCCTTGAAGTCGAGTTCGCAGAGCCTTCTGCCCTGACCGATGTGGTGCTGTTCAATGTGACAACCGGCAGCAACGGCACCGTGGAAATTCTGAGCACCACCCTTCTGCCTCAGACCTCCATTTATGTAAAAGTCAATCAGAAAGCCGTTTTCGACATCAAACCTGAAAGGTATTATCTGGTGGACAAGGTTATCCTCAATGGAAAAGATGTGACAAACACCTTGGCTGACAACCGGCTCACCATTGAGAATGTCTCAGCAGAGAGCACCCTGGAAGTGTCGTTTACCTTGAATTCCACCATTTCCATCCACATGGAAAATGAGGGTCAATTGGGCAATATGCTCAACGATACTCAAAAAGCCGCTATCACCCATCTGATTGTATCGGGTCGTCTCAACAGTAACGACTTCAAGGTCATGAGGGAAGAGATGCCCAATTTGGCCATCCTGGACATGGCTGATGCCGATATGTCCTACCTGCCGGAATATGCATTCTGTATTTCGAACGACTGGGACAACGAAACGGGTAAGAAAACTCTGAAAGAGGTGGTGCTTCCCAAAAAGATTGAGAACATTGGCTATTGTGCCTTCGCCGGTTGTTCCAACCTGGAAACAGTCTCTTTCAAGGGGCTGAATCAACTGGCCTACATCAACGGCCGTGCCTTTACCGGCACCGCCCTGAAGTCGATTGATTTGTCAGATACCAAAGTTACCCAACTCGGCGACCAGTTCAGATACTGCAGCAAACTTCAAGACTTTGTCTTCCCCATTGGACTGACTGAATTGGGCAATTTCTTCTACAAAAGCAACATTGAGGAGGTTGACTTGTCTCACTGCACCGGACTGGTTTCCTTGAACAGCACTTTCGACAATTGCAATTATCTGAAACATGTTGTTTTACCTTCCCAATTAAAAACTATTGGAAGTAACACCTTCTCCAACTGTTCTGCTTTGACCGAAATCGAGATTCCTTCCAGTGTAACAAGCATCGGCTCCTGGGCATTCTATAATTCCGGTCTGGAATCCATTGACCTTTCCTCCTGCAACCTTACTAAAATTGGGGAGTACTCATTTTACAATTGTCAAAATTTGGCCAGCGTCAAGTTGCCAAGCACTATTGAGACCTTAGACAATAGTGCCTTTAGCGAATGCCATTCCTTGACCAATATTGACCTCTCACATTGTCAATCGCTGACTGCCATCAAGCAAAATGCTTTCAATTGGTGTAGAAGTTTGTCAACCGTATCATTACCCAAATCGCTGGAAACTCTTGGTTCGGGTGCTTTTGATTATTGCCAAAACTTGACCTCCATCGACTTGTCACATTTGCAGCATCTGACCGTAATTGAAGAAAGCACTTTCCGGTCATGCCGTCTGGAATCCGTTGTCCTGCCTCCCAACCTTGAGGCCATAGGCAAATATGCCTTCGAAGGCAATTCCCTCAACAGTCTTCTCGAGATTCCTTCAACTGTCACTTCCATTGGGGAGCGCGCCTTCGCTTCCAATCAGCTTGCCATTGTAAAAGTGCATGCCAATCTCCCTCCAGAACTTTTCAACAAGGAATCTTTGGGTGAAGGCATTCAGCTCGTCTTTGTTGAGGAAGGACGTGCCGAAACCTACAAGAACCACGAAGTCTGGGGCGAATACAATATCCTCGACAAGGAAGTTGCCGTAGAGATTGAAGTGACCCGACCCGGCAACCTGGCCATCGACCTGGTCGAACAGGCCAAAACAGCCGCCGGTGTGGTTACCCATCTGAAAGTCAAAGGCGAGCTCAATGCGACCGACTTTGCTGTCATGCGTTCCAACATGACCGTCCTCTACAATTTGGATATGTCACAGGCAAACGTATCGTCCATCCCCGAACGCGCCTTCTACGAAAAGAGGGTTCTGATGAAGGTCAAACTGCCCCAGGAACTGCTTGCCATCGAAAAGGAGGCATTTGCTTCATGTTCCGGTCTGAATGATTCCATTTTCTTCCCCGAACAGCTGACTTCCATAGGTGACGGTGCATTCAACAACTGCAGCTCCCTCAAGTACATCGGTTTCAACGACAACCTCCAGGTCATCCGTTCACAAGCATTCAACAATTGTTCTTCTCTCAAACAGGAACTGACCCTGCCCACCGGTCTTCTCTCCTTGGGCGACCATGCGTTCTCTAATTGCCGCAATCTGTACGGAACAGTTACCTTCCGACCTGACTTCTACCAGTTTATGGGCAGCGAATACTACTGGTCCGGAGACGGTTACGCATTTAAAAACTGCACCGGAATTGAAACGGTTGACATGTCGGCCTGCGAATTCCTATATCAGATTCCTTGTGGAACCTTCCAGTCCTGCACCGGTCTTAAAAAAGTACTGCTGCCGCCCTACACAGAAAGGATAGACCAAAGCACCTTCAGCAGCTGCTCCAGTCTGACCAACATTTCATTCCCAAACAGCCTGCTATACATTTATTACAATGCCTTTTCCGAGTGTTCGTCCCTTAAGTTTGTCGATTTATCGGAATGCAATAACCTCGGGACCATCGAGTCACGTGCTTTCTACAATTGTCTTGCCCTCGAAACGGTCAACCTTCCCGCCAGTGTCAACAACATCGGAGAGCGTGCTTTTGCAAACTGTAAGAAACTGGCCAACCTGACTGCTGAAGCCCGGACTCCGGCAGACCTGGGTGAATATGTCTTTGAAAACGTCAAGACCGGAACGTGTCTGCTCTCCATTCCGACACAATCCTACTATGACTACATCACCGCAGCCCAATGGGGTGCCTTCGTCCAGTTGAGACTCTCCATCGATGTCACCATCGACGAAGGGGCCAACGTCACCTACTCCAACAATGCCGACAAGGAGCAGCCCGAAAATGCTCCTCAAAGAGTTGCAGGTATTGCCAGGGTCGCCGCTTCTTCCACGGCACAGGGCGATGCCAAAATCAAGGACGGTTCCAGCCTGTATGTAAAGGAGGACGAAACGGTTACCTTCTACATCAATCCTGAAGAAAACGTCAGCATCAAGCAGGTTCTCTTCAACGACAACGATGTTACCGGCCAGATGGTCGGCAACACCTTCGAGACCCCCAACATGTCAGAAGCCTCGTCGTTCAAGGTTCTTCTCAATGTGGACGGTCCCATCACGGTCAAGGAACTGCGTCTGACCGAATCTGACGTTGCCCTCAAGGTGGCAGAAACCCTCCAGCTGAATGCCAAGGTCTATCCCAACAACGCCACCAACAAGAAAGTGCTCTGGAGCAGCAGCAACGAGGATATTGCCAAGGTTAATGAGCAGGGTGTCATCACCGGTATCTCAGCCGGAACCGTTACCATTACCGCCACTACAGAAGACGGCGGGCTGACCCAGACCTGTTCTGTCATCATCATGTCGAACGACTACTACATGATTACGCAGGACGTTGTGTCGTTTGTAGGTGACGAAGCCGTCATTTCTCTCTCGATGCACAATCAGGATCCCGTCAACGGTTTCCAGTGCGACATTTACCTGCCAGACGGTGTCAGGATGCAAGGCGAGTCCTGGAACAATTACGGTATCCAATTGTCCGACAGAGCCAACGGTCATACTCTCACTTCCGGACAGCGTTCTGACGGTGCCTACCGCGTTATTGTCTATTCCTTGCAGAACAACAGTTTCACAGGAAATGAAGGGGAAATCATCCGGATTCCCATCACCAACATCAGTGAGGCCGGTCCATATCAGGTCAATATCAAAAACATCAAAGTGTCCGGTCCGAACAATTATGAGTTTACCGTGCCCGATGTCAAGTCGCAAATCACCTTCAACGACTATCCTTTGGGCGACAGTAACGGTAGCGGAGATGTCACAGTTGCTGATGCTACCACCAGCATCAATTACATGCTCGAAAGATGGAATCCGAAATTCATCATGAAGGCCGCCGATATCAACGCCGATGGAGATATCACCATTTCTGATGTTTCTTCCACCATCGACATTGTCCTCGAAAGGAATTATCCGCAATCAGTTGCCCAAAAAACAACTTCCACCAAGGGTACCATTTCCTCCGGGAATGACAGACTGTTCATTGAAGATTTCGAAATGGAAGAAGGCAGTAGAAAGACCATTGAGGTGGTTCTCGAAAACAGCCGCAGCTACTCTGCTTTCCAGTGCGACATCAAACTGCCAGAAAGCATCGCTTTTGCAACCGACGAAAGTGGAAAACCCATTCTCTCGTTGACTGATAGGCGCTCCAATAGCCATGCACTGTTCTCGTCCATCCTTGAAAACGGATCTCTCCGCATCGTTGCCGTTTCCATGAACAATGACAGTTTCAATGACAACGAAAAGGCCATTTTGAAGATAGACTTCGAAGCCCTCTCCGCCGTTGCAACAGAATCGTTGGAAATCAGCAACATCAGGATGGTTGAATCTGAAACCGGAGCAGAGTTCACTCTTGACAATTCCTATGCCAGCATTGTACTCCATTCACCCACGTCACTCAACAGCCTCAGCAGTGACAGACTGGAAGTTTGGACGGAAAAGAACTGGCTGGTCATCAGTTCTCCGGTTCAGCAGACCTTACGGATTATTGCCGCCGACGGCAAATCCATGATGTATGAAGTGACGACAGGTGAGAACAGGTTCTATTTCGACAAGCCCGGTCTCTACATCGTTGAAGACAAGAAGGTTGTCATCAAATAAAATTCCATTCCAGGGAACGGGGCAAATCCCCGTTCCCTGCTCTCCATTTTAGACAAGTATGAGTAGCAAAACCCTTCGGATATTGATTCTGGCAATCTGGTGTTTTATTTCATCTGCACCATTGTGCGCCAGCATAAGCGTCGATGTTGAAAACTTTGCCATTGTTCGCGGTCAGACAAAAAAAATCGCCGTCACTTTGACAAACGACACCCCTGTCACTGCATTCCAGTTTGACCTGTATATGCCTGAACAGTTGTCGCTTGTTTCCACCCCAGGACAAAACGATTCAATTGTTTTGAGCGAAAGGGCGTCTTCTACCCATACTGTCCTCTATGACAAGGTGTCAAATGGAGCTACCCGAATTGTTTCGTATTCCTCCAACAGTGACAATTTTTCCGGAACCGAAGGGGCAATCGTCTATTTGAATGTAAGAGCCGACAGTTCTTATCTTGGCAATGCCACAATTGGACTTCGCAAGATACTCGTCACCGATATGAATGTCGCTGAGCATAAGCTTTCTGATGTCAGCCATACGTTTACTGTTCGAGACGGCCTCACTTTTGCTGTTACATATTTCGTCGACGGAAATACCGTTCATGTTGACAGTGTCAAAATGGGCGATTCGATTCCTCCCTATTCTGTCGCCCCAAAAGAAGGATATACATTTAGCGGCTGGAGCGAAATTCCCGCCATTATGCCCGAAAGGGATGTCAATGTATATGGTTCCTTCACAGTCAACACCTATGCTATCAGGTATTATCTCAACGACAAGCCGTACTACACCGATTCACTTGCCTTCGGCGCAACCATCTGTCCAATCGCCGCCCCTGTCCAGGAAGGCTACCGGTTCAGCGGATGGCAGGGTATTCCCGCCGACTCCATCATGCCGGCGTATGACCTTAAGGTTTACGGCACGCTGATTGACGGAATCGAGACTACTCAGATGGATATTCTTCACCAAAGATACTACACCGTCGAGGGAGTGCCTGTTGCAACTCTTATGAGTGATGAACTCTACATTGTGGTTACAGTCTTCACAAATGGAAGCAGAAAAACAGAAAAAGTCTATTTCTCAAAGAATTAATTCCGACCGTCTCTCTTGGCCCCCACGGGTGAGTAGTGGGGGCCACACTGCCCTCCAGCCAACCTCTGACCAGAATAAGACTCAGGTATCAAACTAAACTCTGAATTTAGCCCTCTGATAACCAGCCTATTACATATAATTACATACACTTTGAAAAGATTTATTCGGAAAATCTCGCCCTATTTGGAATATTATTGTACCTTAGCACCAAAATTCGGGAAACAGTGAGTACAATAGAAGAGTTGCAGAATCTCAGCGAGCGCGAGGATCATGTTGAGTTCAAAAAGGCAGAGCACAATTACCCATTTGCCGGAGGTCAAAAGACTGATCCACGCGACCGTAGGCATTGCGTATTGGGATATATTGTCGCTTTGGCAAACGAGAGAGGCGGGCGTTTGGTCCTTGGCATGGCTGATGCCCGTCCCCATGAAGTTGTTGGTAGCGATTTTGCCAAAAATGAGACTGGCAACCTTGAAGATGAAATATATCAGCGTCTCCATATTCGCACCCATACAGAGGAACTGTTCGATGAAAAACAGCGTCGTGTTCTCGTCATCAATGTCCCTTCACGCCCCGTTGGCAAAGCTCTCCGTTTCGAAGGAGTTCCCTTGATGCGAGTGGGTGAAAGCCTGCGTGAGATGGACGATGCCGAATACTTCTCCATCATTTCCGAGCAAGATCCGGATTTTTCATCCAGAGTATGCAAAGGGCTAACCATGGACGAACTTGATACTGAGGCCATTGAAAACATGCGAAAGCTAATTGCCGACAAGCAGAAACGGGCTGATCCGACCACTATTCCCTTGCATCAGTTACTAAAAGACCTGCTTTTGATGGATGATGATGGCAATTTGAAATATGCCGCCCTTCTTCTGTTGGGAAAATCGGAGGCAATCAATAACTATTTACCACAGGCTAATGTGGTGATAGAATACAGGAACAACCAAAGTCAGGTGCGCTATAGCGCCCGCCAGGAATACCGTCTGCCACTGTTTACAGCCATCGAAAAAATATGGGAGTACATCGGCCAACCGGCCTGCAATCCGCTCTTGCATGTCAATGACCTGCCACGGATTCTCGATTGCCCTGCCTTTAACAAGGAAACGATACGCGAGGCCCTTATCAACGCCATGATTCATCGCAGCCTTCAAATGGGCTCTGACATTTTCATACACATATATCCTGAAATGGTGGAAATTTCCAACCCTGGCGGTTTCCCGTATGGTGTAAATCTTGGTAATATCCTGACTGTCAACAGTTCTCCACGTAGTCGATTAATGGCGGAGGTAATAGAAAAGACCGGACTGATAGAACGTAGCGGGCAAGGTGTTGATATTATGTTCACAAACTGTATCAAGGAGGGCAAACCGCTTCCAGACTACTCATACTCTGACGATTACCAGGTGGATTTGCGCTTCTATGGCGAAATACCAGACGATGCTTTCTATCTCTTTGTACAAGATATTTGTCATCAACAGGATCTGGAGAAACAAATGAACACCTTCGACTGGCTGACTCTTCATTACATTTGGAAAGGGGATGTAGAAGCCGCATACAAGGAGAGTTTTCCCAAGTTATTGGAAATGGGTCTGATAGAAGAGGATTCTTACTTTGGTTATATTCTTTCCTCCAATTATTTGCTGTACAAACCAAATGTACGGAGTATTGCACAGCATCATAGAATCAATCTGATTCAGACTGTTTATCATGTGATACGGCGTAAGGGCAATGCCTCCATGAGTGACTTTGTGGCCGCATTTGCAGGTAACCTTTCCCAAAAGCAAGTTCGAAATCTCATTGAAGGTCTCTGCAAGACCCATCTGATTGCTTCCCATGGCAATGCAAGGGCTACTAGGTATAACTGGATTCCGTAAAATGTTCAACAAAAAAGAATTCATTCGCAATAACCGCAATCTGCTTTCTGCCGTTTACCGGAAGTTGATGCATAACCGTTTCAAAATCAGGAACGGTAACCAGTTTGTTTGTAAAGGAGCTTTCCTGAGCAGGTGCAAGGTTACGATTAACGGGACAGGGAATAAAGTTTTGATTGACCCGGGATTGACCAGGCTGTACAACTGCGACATTACAGTTCGCGGTTCGGACTGCGAGATTGTTGTCGGTGCGGATTCAAACCTCCATGAAAC
>DCHH01000016.1:6559-31447 GCA_002315625.1 Bacteroidales bacterium UBA1757 | reverse complement strand
CTGTGTCTATTGGCGACGACTGTCTGTTTTCGGACAACATTCAGATTCGAGTCGGCGACAGCCACAGCATCCTCGACGCCACAACCGGCAAGCGCATCAACCCTTCAAAGGATGTCACAATCGGCAATCATGTTTGGATTGGCAATACGGTTAGCATACTCAAAGGCGCGGTAATATCCGACAATTCCGTTGTTGGAGCCCACTCTGTAGTAACCGGCAAATCTTTCCCATCTAATTGTGTCATCGGAGGCTTTCCCGCAAAGGTTCTGAAAGAAAGTGTTACGTGGGATCCTCACAGACTGCCTGCCGGATAAAACAGCAATACAAAAAACAGCAGAGAAAGAGCCAACAAACAGAAGCCGTCCCTCGAAAAACCGCCGCTCGCGAAATGGCTGAAACACCCCGTCCGGTCATTTCACGATTACCGTCTTTGCCGCCACCCCCGTCCAGCGGGTCTGTGGGCAGTCCCTTACCGAAACAACCGTTCGCGAAATGACGGAAACTGCCCGTTCGGTCATTTCATGAATAACTATTTTTCTACCACCCCATTCCTGATGGTCTGTGGACCGTTCCACGCCGAAACTGTTTTTAGCGAAATGACCCAGACACCCCGTCCGGTCATTTCACAATTACCGTCTTTGCCGCCACCCCCGTCCACAGGGCATCAGAAGCCGTTACTCGCAAAAAACGCCGCTCGCGAAATGACCCAGACACCCCGTTCCGTCATTTCACAACGACTATTCCACGGGATAAACAGAAAGTGACCTGCAGAATCTGCAAGCCACTTTTCTGTGATCCCGTGGGGAGTCGAACCCCAATCGTTGGAACCGGAATCCAATATTCTATCCATTGAACTACGGGACCGTCATTCGGGGCGCGAAGTTAGTCCATGCCGCTCAAAAAAGCAACAAATGCCACTATTGTTTTGAATTAATGTTCCTTTTATGTACTTTCGCAGGACTATTTATAAACTGAAATTCCTATGAAAACCATCGGACGCAAAGTTATCTTCCTGACATTCAGCCTGGCAATCGTTTCCATGCTGAGCAGTTTCGACCTCGTGACCAAAATTAAAGGTGACGGTAATATCACAAAAGAGAAGTACGACATAGCCGACTTCGACGAAATCAAGCTATCCTGCCCAGGCAATGTCTATTACACCCAGAGCAAGGGCACACCTACCCTCAAGGTGGAAACCGACAAAAACATTCTGGAAAACCTCGACCTTATTGTAAAGGACGACGTTCTTATTATCCGGCCCAACAAGTTCAGTGTTAACCTGTTCCCGACAAAATTGGAAGTCTATGTCAGCTCGGCCAATCTGGAATCAGTCAAACTGGCCTCATCTGGCAACATCTACGTTGACGACCTCAACACGACCGACCTCGATGTTGAACTTTCAGGCAGCGGAAGCATCAAGTTTGCTGACCGTCTGGAAGCCGTTGACCTTGAGGTCGATATCTCAGGAAGCGGCAATGTCTGCTTCGGAAAGGGCAAAGTAAGTGATGCTGAATACAGCATTGCCGGCAGCGGCACCATCAAGGCTCAAGACCTGGAGGCCCAGAAGGCCGAGGCCAAGATTGCAGGCAGCGGCGATGTGTGGCTCAATGCCGTCCAGAAACTTTCCACCTCGATTGCAGGCAGCGGAAACGTCTATTACAAGGGCAATCCGCAGATAAAGAGCAGCACAGCAGGAAGCGGAAGAGTTTCCCCCATCAAATAAATTACAATATGCACAACAACCTACATACGTTCGTACTCGGCCTTCTTGGCCTGTCACTTCTTTGCAGTTGCACACACGCCGATCCGAACGTACCGGTTGTATGTGAAATAGACAGCACTCACGTCTATGCCAAATACGATTTCCGTGCCGGAATGCCCACTGATAATCGTATTTCGTTAGAGGTTCCCGACGGAGTTTATCTGGTGACGGTTACCGTAGGGTCCAAAAAGGAAGCCGGCAGCACGACACTCCGCGGAGAATCCCGACGCCTGTTTTTCGAGAATGTGGAAACTGGGAAAAAGGAGTTCAAGCAGCTGTCATTCAACGTTCACAAGCGCGACACATGCATTTCAGCAGGCGAGTTTGTCAGAATCAAACCGCGTGAGCGCAACAAGTTAAACTGGAACAGCACCCTCGACCTGGAATTCAGCGGTGCAGACCCAAAAGTCACCACAGTTGAGATACGCGACAACAATTCCGTTCCAGTGATATTTCTTTGCGGCAACTCGACCGTAGTGGATCAGGACAACGAGCCGTGGGCCAGCTGGGGCCAGATGATACCCCGTTTCTTCGACGAGACGGTATGCTTCGCAAACTTCGCCGAATCGGGCGAGGCTGCAAATTCCTTCATTGCCGCCCGTCGCCTCAAGAAGATTCTCACGATGATAAAACCCGGCGATTACATTTTCGTCGAGTTCGGCCATAACGACCAGAAACAGAAGGGGGAAGGCAAGGGAGCATTCCTGTCGTTCTGGGACAACATGAAGAAGTATGTCGATGAGGCCCGTGCGCGTGGAGCCGTTCCAGTATTGGTAACACCGACCCAGCGTCGCAGTTTTGATGCAACAGGCCATATCCAGGACACACATCTCGACTTCCCGGCTGCCACCAAGGTGCTTGCCGCCGAGACCGATGCCTATATGATTGACCTTCACCGCATGACCCGCACCCTGTACGAAGCTATGGGAGTCGAACCGTCAAAGAATGCCTTTGTCCACTATGCAGCCAACACATGGCCCGGGCAGACAAAGGATTTGGCCGACAATACCCATTTCAACCCCTACGGAGCCTACGAGGTGGCAAAATGTGTCATTGAAGGGATGAAAGAGGCAAATATTCCACTCGTGAATGCTCTCCGCCCCGACTACGAGGGATTCGACCCGGCTCATCCCGACAGTATCGTGTCGTTCGTGTGGACTCCATCCACATTTGTCGAAATCGAGAAGCCTGACGGCAACTGATAAAATCCAGACGTGAGCAGATTTCTGAGGATAGTGGCTGTTGTTTTGTCGGTGCTGTCTTTTCCGGCAGCATTGACCGCTCAATTTCATATAACTGGAAGTGACCCCGGAAGACTCCGGTGGAGCCAGATAGACATTGACGGATTCCGCATTGTCTATCCCCAAGGTCTTGATTCACTTGCTTTTAAGTATGCCTTTCTCTTTGAAACCGGAGCCAGGCATTCTCTTGACGGACTGAACGCGGGCTTTGGCCCAGAGCAGCGCAAGCGCACGTTCGGCAGTCGCGGCCAGGTACCCGTCATCCTTCACACCTACTCTTCCCAGCAGAACGGAGTGGTTGTATGGGCTCCGAAACGGATGGAACTCTACACCATCCCCACTGCCCAGGGAAACGCCCTTGACTGGGCCCGCGACCTCTCCCTGCACGAGACCCGGCATGTTGCCCAGATGCAAAAGGCCGGCGAACATTTCTTCAAGGGGCTCCACTATGTACTAGGAGAACAGTCAGAGGGGCTTTCGGCCGCTGTGTTTGACTTTTTCTCGCCTGGGCTATTGGAGGGTGATGCCGTATGGGCTGAGACGCGCTATTCCAATGCGGGCCGCGGCCGTCAGGCGTCATTTCTGATGCCCTACAAAGCCCTTTTTCTGAGCGATACACATTATTCGTACGACAAATACCAGTTCGGCTCATACCGTGATGCCGTTCCCGACAAGTACGCAATGGGATTCCTCCGGCTTTCGGCTGCACCCAATCAGGGACAGACTGCCGGCGTATTTGAAGGTATCAGCCGTAACCCATTCCGCTACAACCGGGCCTACAAGGAATCACTCGGAGGCAGCATCAGCGAACTCTGGACAAATGCCAAAGAGGTCTATACAGCCCATTGGCAAGCCGAAGACTCCCTGAGAGGGCCGTTCGACACACCCACTCCAGTCAGTGCGCCGGAAAAGCGATACGTTGCCTACTCCTACCCCACTATGCTATCCGGCAGGTTGTTTGCCATTAGGAGCGCCAAGGGAGAAAACGACCAACTGGTTGAAATCATCGACGGAAAGCCCCACCCTCTCTGCCTGACCGGTGCAATCAACGGCACAATGACTGGTCAGGGACACTGGCTCTACTGGACAGAAACCGTCTTTTCCGGCCGGTGGGAGCACGAAAGTTTTTCCGTCCTCACGGGCTACGACACCGAGACTGGGACACGTCATATTCTGTCACGCAAAACCCGCTATTACAACCCATCAATTGCTCCCGACGGACGCAGAGTCGCCCTGACCGAGTACCTTCCGGACGGCCGGTCGCAGCTTGTCATATACCTGCCAGAAATCAACCAGTTCCACACCCAGCAGGCATTTCCCCGTGGTACCACCCTCAAGGAGAGTGCTTGGATAAACGACCACGAACTGGCAATAACCGTACAATATCTGTTTGGTCTGGGACTTTTGCGAATGGATATCGATGGATCCGGCAGTGCCCGTTCCATTCTGGATGCTGCATCAAGCCATACCATCCAGCGGCTCACGGTCCATGACGGGCGGCTGTTCTTCGACAGTGACATGGACGGAACCGACAATCTCTACGCCGTCGATTTGAAGGACAACACCCTGCATCGTCTCACAAATGCCCGTTTCGGGGCCTTCCAGCCGTCAATCGACACTGAAACCGGAGCGCTCTACTACACCCAATATTCCACCAAGGGGTTTGAGGTGGTTTGCCAGCCAATAGACTCCACATTGAGAATTGAAACCGACCATAGCAATCCTGCCCCGACATTCTTCGACCAGCTTCTTCAACAGTCAGGACAGACGCAAACCGCTGAATCCTATACTTTTCCAAAAGGCCTCAATGACACGACGTTACTGAAAGATTACCAGGTAAAGAAATACAGCAAGGCGTCACACCTTTTCCGCTTCCACTCCTGGGCACCCCTCTACTACGACAAGGACGAACTCTCCTCCTTCAACATGAACCGCTGGTATGATGCAGTCGCCCCTGGCGTGATGGCAATGACCCAGAACGACCTTTCGACCGCATACGGCCAGATTGGCTATTCATATCATCAGGGACACCACGCAGGCCACGCAAAGTTCACATACACAGGATGGTACCCCGTGCTATCCGGTAGTTTTCATTATAACAATACCGACCTCCAGGACATTGAGATTCAAGACGATACAACCCTCTACAGCAACCCTCAGCGTAAGAGCATCGAAGCCCAGTTGCTGACTTACATTCCGTTCAGATTCAATTCGAAAGGATGGAACAGACAGCTGGTTCCTTCTGTTCGCTGGTCTTTCACCAACAACTCCTACAAACAAGCTTCCGGAAGCCCTTTCTATGAAAACATCCTGAGCTTCGGCCTTCAGTGGAACTCGTATCGGGCAATGACGGCCTGCGACCTGTTTCCCCGACTGGGCTACGGCATGAACATCCAGTATTACACTATGGCTGCCTCCCAGAACATGTTCACAGATGTGTTCTACGCCAATGCCCATCTCTATTTTCCGGGATTCTGGAAAAACCATGCCTTCAAGCTGAAAGGGGCCATGCAGAGGCAGATTCTCCCGGATTGCTTCACAAGCGTCTATTACCTTACCAGTCCGCTTTCAATCCGAGGGCTCAAGAAAGTCGTAGCGCCGAGTATGTTTTCCCTTTCGCTGGATTACGCTTTTCCCGTCAATACAGACTGGTCGATTCCTCACGTCGCCTACATCAAACGGTTGGAACTGACCCCGTTCGTGGATTATCTCCAGACGGAAAACCTCTACGCCAGAGAGCAGAAACGGCAGCAGTACCTGACAGCAGGACTGGAAGCAAGCGCCAACTTCAACCCGCTTCGCATGACTTGCAGCCTGACGATGGGCGTCAGGTTCAACTACAATCTGAAACAGGGGACTTCGTTCGAATTCCTGTTTTCCACACCGTTCCTATAGACATCAACGACACCCAGGCAAAAGCTCGCATACGGTTTATCTCTGCCGCGGCCCGCCTTTGCGAACTACTGTAAAAAAGGATTATTTTTCTGTTCAAAGGCGATGGTCGTAGTGTTGCCGTGACCCGGATAGACTACCGTTTCGGGCGGCAGGGCCATCAGCCTGCGCAGGGAGTCGCTCAATTCAACAGCACTCCCTTCAGCAAAATCGGTGCGGCCCACACTCCCGCAGAAGAGGGTGTCTCCCGTAAAAATCATTTTATTTTCAGGCGAATAGAAAGCCACCCCACCATGGGTATGGCCAGGCACGTGGATAACCCGAATAGTGGTTCCCCCAAGCCTTAATTCATCTCCATCTTCCACATATCCTGCCAAATGGACGCTCTTCGTTTTTTGTTCAAAGCCGAAAAATGAGAGGTAATGCTGCATTTTAACCAGCAAGTCCTCGTCAAGATAATGAGCGTAGGTGGAGATTGCGTATGCGTTTTCCACCTGCTCAGCACCCATCGCATGGTCGAAATGTGTATGAGTAAGCAGGATACGGTCTGGTATCAGATGATTCTCGTCGATGACACGCTTCAGGTCTGCAAACTCCTTTAATGTAGAGCAGCCTGGGTCTATGATAAAAGTGCGTAATCCCTCTTCTTCGGTGAGAAGATAGCAGTTCTCCGAAAGTGGATTGAAGGTTAGAGTCCGTACAATCATTTTACATCTATTAGGTTGATGATTAGTAATTTTTGCTGAAATACAAACTTATAGTTTCCAAATTAAACTATACACTATCAAATTAAACCACTAATATATTTATAATCAATATGTTTATATATTATTTTGCAGTGAACAACAAAGTTTATTGTATAAGAATAATTGAACATCTCAACTTTAGCACTATGCCTAAAATAAAACTCTCTTCTGAGTCTTCAAAAAGCATCGGCCAGAAATTGAAGAACCAGCGCCTCGCATTGGGGCTCTCTCAGCAACAAGTAGCCGATAGAAACGAAATGTCAGCAGTGGCCTATTCTAAAATGGAAGCCGGGCAAACAAATTTCAACTGGGCGAGATTGGAACAGTTGGCAAAGTTCTACGGCATCAATGCTCCCGACCTCGTTGACAGGAGTGTCAGGATACCGCGTCCGGCCGACACCTGTAAACATCCCGCCGACTACGAGAAAATCATCCGTGACAAAGAGTCGCTCATACGGGTTCTCAAGGAGAGAATCGAGCACTTGGAGCGGCTCATCGTCTATTCCACTGACAAATAGACCACTTTCTTAGTCTTGAAGTACTCCTCCTCGAACCAGTCCGACAGATCCATGAGGTCTGCGATATGGCGAAAGGGGAGTATTTCCTGCTGCAGCTCACCACCCTTGAGGCATATGAGTCCGTTGGGCAGGGCGTTGTGCTGCTCCTTTGCCACATTCTTACGGCAAAGACGATAGAGGTCTGAGAGCGGCATTACGGCACGGCTCACTATGAAATCGTACTTCCCTTTTTCGTCCTCTACCCTCTCCTGAGTGCAACGGACATTCTTCAGCCCGATGCTCTCGGCAATTGCAGCTGCAGTACGGATTTTCTTGCCGATACTATCGACCAGATGAAACTCGCTGTCGGGATACATAATAGCCAGTGGTATGCCCGGGAAGCCCCCGCCCGTTCCGACATCCATTATCTTTGTCCCCGGTTTGAAATTCAAGACCTTGCAGATAGCCAGAGAATGGAGGATATGGTGTTCGTACAAGTTGTCGATATCCTTGCGCGAAATCAGGTTGATTTTCGAATTCCAGTCGTTGTACAGAGGTCCGAGAGCCTCAAACTGACGGCGTTGCTCTGTAGTTAAAGACGGAAAATAACGGTCAATGAGTTCCATTGCTACTATTTGGAAATGACAAATGATTCACAGTCAAGGTATCCGCTGTCGTTCGACCAGTCAGTGCGCGTGCAATAGACACCGACCTTGGCACCTATCCACTTACCCTCGCGGGCTGCAAACTTTTCACCGAACGGCATGTATTTCTTTCCGTCCAGACTATAGAAGAACTGGCATTGGTTACCATCAACGACCTTCACTCGCAGGAATGCCCTGGTCTGTTGCATTGGCACTGAGGCAGCTAACCGTTCGGTTCCCTTACGGTCGGCCTTCTGACAGATCCGCTGCGTAAGGACTACTCCTTCAGCGGTCTGCTCGAAACTCAAGGCGCAGTAATCCATACCCATCACCACCAAACCACCGCGCTCGCCGACGGTCTTGTCCTTCGGATGGAATGTCACCTCGGCAGTAGCAGAGAACTTCGGGGCGGGGAACTTCTGCAACAGAAGGTTCGGAGCATCCCACAAGCTCAGCTTTTCACCTGTCCAGTCGGCAGCGAAGAGACGGATACGTCCTCCGTTTCCCGGCTCGATGAAATACCATTGAGGCTGGACATTGCCCTGAAACTGCCATTGCTTGCCCAATTCCACAGAATCGAAGGAATCGCTTTCCTGCGGGGTACAGACAGCAGAAGTCAGTCCGGCCGGCTTCTTATAGACACGCACCGGGTCTCCAACACCATCCCCGTCTTCATCCACACCGATTACTGGCCAACCATCCTCCTTCCATATCATGGGATTCAGATGGGCGATGCGCCCTACCGGTCCGACATCCTGAAAATGGATAAACCAGTCCTCACCAGCCGTGGTATGGACCCAGGCACCCTGGTGAGGTCCGTTGACGTCGCTCTTACCCTGCGCCATTACTGTGCGGGCCTCCCACGGACCGAACGGATGCTCAGCACGCATTACCACCTGCCAGCCCGTTGCGACACCTCCTGCGGGAGAAAAATTGTAATAGTAACCGTTACGCTTGTAAAGTTTGGTCCCTTCAATGGTGGGATTCTCCTGATGGCCGTCATAGATAATGCGAGGCAAACCGATGGCCTCAGTACCGTCAGGGGTCATTTCAGAAATCAGTACTACCGACTTCATTCCTCTGCGGCTGCCGGCAAAGGCAAAGGCCAGCCATGCACGGCCGTCATCGTCCCAAAGGGGCGACGAATCGATGAGCCCCTTGCCAGCCTTGACCAGAACGGGCTTCGACCAGCGACCACGAGGATCCGCCGTCTTGACCATATAAATGCCGAAATCGGGGTCGCCCCAATAGATGTAGAACTCCCCTTCGTGGTAACGGATTGCAGGAGCCCACACTCCGTTGCCGTGCTGTGGGAGGTTGAAATGCTCCTCCGGCACCTGAACTTCAAGGGCATGACCCACAATAGTCCAGTTGACAAGGTCGGACGAATAGAGGATTGGAAGTCCCGGCATGCAGTTGAACGACGAGGCTGTCATGTAGAAACCGTCCGGGCCTGCACAAACGTCAGGGTCAGAATAGTCTGCGTAAATGATAGGGTTCTGGTACTTGCCGTTACCCAAATCGGCCTTCCAGACTTCGGAGACATACTGGGCATTAGCCAGAGCGGCACAAGCCAGAAGCAGTAAGGTGGCTATTCTTTTCATTTTTTGTCAAATTCATTAAGCCGCTCGCGAAGAAATGCGGCGAATGGTTCTGCAAACTCCTTGCGCTTGAGGGCAAAATCGACAGTCGTCTTTAGGTAGTCAAGCTTGCTGCCGATATCGTAGCGTGTCCCTTCAATACGCATGGCTGTAACAGGTTCGTCCTGAAGCAACACCTTAAGGGCATCGGTAAGTTCAACGGTGCGGTCGGCACGAGAAGGTATCCGTTCAATGGCTGCGAAAATCTCCGGGGTGAGAATATAGCGTCCAGCAACAGCCCACGAAGAGGGGGCAGCCTCAGCGGCAGGCTTCTCGACGATGTCATTCACACGCATTATGCGATCGCTCAGGAACTCCCCTCCTACCACACCGTAGCGGCTAATCTTCTCTGCAGGGACCTGTTGAACTGCGATAATGGTCTGGTGATATTGTTCGTATGCATCTATCATCTGCTGGGTGATTGGAATCACAGAGTCATTGACAGAGTCGCCCAGAAGTACCGCAAAAGGTTCGTTGCCGCAGTGGAAACGGGCACAATAGATTGCGTCGCCCAGACCGTTCTGCTCCTTCTGGCGGATGAAATGGATATTGGCCATGCTGTCGATATGGCGCAACTCGTTATACCAGAACTCATCTTCCCGTTCAAGGATGCGCTGTTCAAGTTCTACATTACGGTCGAAATGGTCCTCGATGGAGCGCTTGCCCTTTCCGGTTATGATGAGGATGTCCTCGATGCCTGAATCCACACACTCCTGAACCACATACTGAATGGTCGGGATGTCGATGATGGGAAGCATCTCCTTGGGCTGTGCCTTGGTCGCCGGCAGGAAGTGTGTACCCAGTCCTGCTGCCGGGATAACTGCTTTACGTATCATATTTTATAAAATATAAGGTTTGATGACCCGAACATTGAGCGGGCGCATCTTAACAATCAGACGATGGAGCGATTCCTCATCGGGATACATGCCGATGATGGTGCCTCCAGACCCGGCGAACTTGGCCGACACACCGCAACTGCGTGCCGTCTGAACCAGTTCCATATTGCTGGCCGAAATGTTATAAATCTTGCAGCGAAGGTCGAAGTTCTTGTTAATGAGCAGATTAAGGCGTTCATAATCTCGGTCGAGAATTGCCTTCCTACCCTCTTCAGCGACCTCTGCAATAGCCGACAAAGTATCGACAACCAACGGTTCGCCAGCCTCAAAACGGGCCTTTATGGGATTGTGGACAGCTCCTGAGACCTTGCTCAGTTCTGTTTTGTAGGCCAGATAGAACTTTGGCAGCAGCTCGGGGTCGATGCGTTCGTAGCGCCCGCGACCGTTTGCCTCCATATACTCACGGTTGAAGTCCATAAACACACACCCTTCGTATGCCTGAATGACACGGTCTTGCAGGCCGGCCGTAATAGAGAGTTCCTCCGACTCGGCTTTCAGCACCCAGGTGGGCAATAACTCCAACGGAATATCTACCTCATAGAACTGCATCAAAGCCTTGAATGTGGCTGTGATAATGGCGCTCGAGCCCGACAGACCCACCTGACGCGGGATGGTCGTACTGAAACGGATTGTGAAATTGCGCGGCGGCAGTTGTATGCCGTTCGCATCACAATACTGGCAGAACTTCCGGATGGCAGCCTTGACAAGCCTTACACCACCATAATAACCCGTACGGCTGATTGTCTCCTGGAAATGGCGGAGGTTGCGGAATGTATGCTCGTCGTCATCCTCGATGACCAGTTCGGGCGACTCCCACAAAAGCACCGACACACCGAAATTTCGTACGATTATGGATATTGTCTTACCGAAAAAACCATCCGAAGGGTTGCCCAACAGACCGGCACGGGCGTATGCTCTGGCTTCAATAATCATAAATGAGAATTTTAACGTGCGAAAATAAACAAAATTGCTCGGACGGCAAAGCCATCCGAGCAACTTATATTAATGTGTAAGAGGAACGTTATCTGATGACAACCTTTGCCACAGCACCAGAAGCACGCACGATATAGACTCCACCAACGGTCAGACCGTCGATTTCATTCACACCGGAGAGAATCTGAGTCTTGGCTATGCATTGTCCAAGAACATTGAAGATTTCAAGGACTGTATCTTCAGGAGCAGAAACCAGAAGCACGCCGTTGAAAGAGGCAACGCTCAGTTCATTAGCAGTTTTCTCCATTGAGCCAAGGTCAACAGGCTTTCCAGTGTAGCACATTTCCGGACCAAGGAAGGTTCCGTTAACACCAGCAGTATAGAGCTTGGATTCCGTGCTGATACGCCAGTTCTCAATATCAGTGAAGACAGAGTCAATACCAAGAGTATCCTTGTCCATCTGCTTGATGTAGGTCACGAAAATCTCCGGGTCATAATTGGCAACATCCTGTTGCTGCATAAGGTTACCGGTATGATCCTTAATGGAAACCGGATTGGCACCGAGCATTTCTTCAGTATAATACTTTCCTTCATAGAAGTTATTTGTCACAACAACATTATTGGAAAGTTCAGTACCGTGTTTGTACAACTGAATATAGGCAACAGGATTTCCTGCCTCGCTGTAACGCTCGTAGAAGATGTTGTTGGCAATCGTGATATCAACACTGCACTCAGCAGGAGTAGCCTTGAATTCCAGGAAGTTGCTAGCCTGCTTGGCGGCTCCGCCAAAGGCGTAGAACAGGTTGTTGCTGATATTGTAATCGATAGCCTTTTCGCCTTCTGTCGATGAACCTGAACGGCTCAGATTGAATACCTGACCGCCATGGTAGTTGGAGACGATGTTATTGGTGAACTCGAAGTTGTTGAACGTAAAGACAGCAGACTGGTCTAACTGGAAGAGGTGTCCGCCGCCGGTTCCGTCTTCGACATTACCGCCATGGTTGTCAATAGTACAGCCCTTATAGACCAGTTTTCCGATATAGGTTCCGTCCGTACCTGACTTGATGCGGAAGATCGGCTTCTCCTGATTGAAGAACGTACAGTTGACGAATTTCAAAGTGCCCTTGATGACATAGTCCTTAACCGTAATGAAAGCGGCACTGTAGGCCTCACCGGCATAACCGGAGAGAGTGTCGTCAACAATCCAGTTAATTCCGGAGATTGTCAGGTCGCCTATGTTGGCAGCAGATGTACCCAGTATATTACCCATGACAACAGGAGTTGCATCCTCAGCAGCACGGATAGTCAGGCTGGCGCCGTTGGTCGGAAGAGCAAGACCGCTCAACACGTATGCGGGGATAGAGTCGGTTTCACTCATCTCGTATGTCGCAAGCTCGATTACATCGCCGTCAATAGCGATTTCAAGAGCTTCCTTCAGTTCCTGTGCGTTCTTGACAAGAACTGTTGCGGGAGTATCACGATCAATGTAAAGATCTTTGGGACCGAGATATGTGCGGTTCACACCAGCCCTGTACATAGGTGATGACTTCATAACCTTGGCCTCCACACTCTCGGCGAAAGGATTATCGATGCCCAGACCCGACAGAGACAGCGTCGAGAGGGTGTCCATAACGGCCGACCAGTCTGCAGGAGTCTCAATCATAAGGTTGTTGAGTGCTTTTGAAGTAGTGAACGTGTCAGCAGGCAGCTTGACTGAAGCGGCTCCAGCCTTATAGAAGATGTTGTTGAGAATCTCGAAGGTCTTGGTCTCGAAGGTCTTCATGTCGTAGTTGATGAAATCCAGAGTCGAAGCCGGGTCATTGTACATAAACTGGTTATGCTCAATAAGGGCAGAAACGTCCGAGCTGTCATTCGGATGTGTACCCTGCCATGAAATAAGCTGCTTGGACGGGGAAATAAGCATATTCTCTCCGAAATAGATGCTATCCAACTCGAAGCAGTCATTCACGTCGATGAGGCTGCCAAGGCTCTCAGCATGAATCGAGCAATTCTTAACCGAGATGGTGGCCACCTTACATGAGTCTGAGCCTTCAGTAGAAATAATCGAGTTCAGGTTACCAAAAGCACAGTCTTCAAAGAACAGACCTTTCGAAAGTTTCTGCTTGGAACCCGTGAATTTGACGGGATTATTGTTCGCGAAGCACAAGTCTTTGAATGTCAGCGAACCCGTATTAGTGCTGGCGGGGATGAAAGTTCCATCTATCAGAACGATTTCATCGCTGTCGTAAGGCTTCAAAGTGACCGAATTCTTCACGGTCATCGAGCCGAGAGTATAGACGTTGGACTCATCGGTTGACTTCTTCATGTAGATGACAGGATTGCTAATGCCAATAACCGAATAGTTGTAGGCAAGAGCGGCTGTCAGGTCGGTAGTATTATCGACCACAGCACCATCGCTGACAAGGTTGAAGGTCGGAGCCTCGAAATGGCCGCTACCGAGCAGGTAGTTCATGGCGTTCTTAAGCAGGGTGAAAGCATCACCGCTTAGGTTTGCATTCTGAGTGGCAGAAATAGCCAACAGCATGTACTTAGCCTTCTCGTTTGTATAGTCTTCGACGATACAGTTCAAAGCGTCGTTGATACCCTGAGCAATGAAATGGGTATTGACGGCTGACTCACCGGAATATTCCACACCCTGGAAATACTTCGTGCCGTTGTCGTTCGACTTGAAGATTTTGGGCATGAAAATCTTTCCGGAAACACTGTCGGTATTGAGGTCCAAATCATTGAACACGGGGTGCAATGTGAATTTATCAGAGCTCAGGTAAGCCAGAGTGTCTGCATTGCCATCCTTCTGGGTATATCCGCTGAAGCCCCAGTTCTTATAGGCGAAAGCCTTGAGGTTGAGGAAGGGCTTGTAACCGATAAGATATTTCGCATTCTTCACAACATCGGCACTGCTGCTGGGATATTCGCTCAGAATAACCATGTCGAAGTCCTTAAAGGCGGCCTTGATGGAATCTTCGCAGTTAAGGTTCTTGGTATCCTCCTGAGTGAAGACCTTCACGTCGTAGTCGGCTCCAGTGAGGATATTCTTAAGGAAGGCATCAGTAGAGTCGGCAGTAGTGGCACGGCCGAGAATATGAACGCGGTCGGTAGCATTTGATATATAAGCCACCTTCTTTGCATCATCATTCTTTGTATAATAGTCATCGTAACCCTTGAGGGCAACTTTTGCCAGCATCATGCAGGAGACACCAACTGACGGGGAGAAGGGTTTACCAGGATCCGTCACCATGACACGGATGGTAAATGCCTTGTTTGCATACTCCGAAGGAAGCGGCTGACTGACAGAGACCAGAGTCTTGCCATTGGTATCAGTGTTGTCGTATGTACCCAGCACAGTCCAGAGGGTGGAATCGGCGGGCTGTCCCAGAACGACTATCTGGGTTGAACCAGCCTTACGAAGTGCAAAGTCAAAATTGAAGGAAAGATCCTGACATCCTTCAGCCTTGCCCTCAAACTGCATATAGTTGTTGTGGGTCTTGCCGGTGGTATAGCCACCGAGAGAATCAGTCTCTGTCTTAGCGGATATCATCAGCTGAGCCACCTTGACATCGGTAATGTATTTCTTGTTGTCATATCCTACGCGCACACCCTTATCGGTTGCCGTCATCATGAAACGTTTGATACCCAGGTCAGAAGCATATTTCTCATAGTAGGCCTTCGTATCAATTGCCCCTGAGGGCTTCTCCAGATCAACAGTTCCGCTGGCCTTGGGAAGATACTCGAAATCCCAGCCTGCTATAGTTCCGTCAAATGGAGGAATCACACTCTCTTCAATCTCGCCATAGACCTTGATGCGGAGAATGGCAGCATTATTGAACAGTCCCCAGCGCTCACTGGGAAGATAATCCTCCGTGGCAAGGGGTATCATTGTATATTGTTTCTGACCGTCATGAGCCCACAGACCATTGTCGATATTGTTGAACCAGTCCTTATGAGCGCCCATAATAACTATGTCAATAGAGTCTTTTCCGTCAATCGGGGTCGGCTTGAAACCAATGGTGGCAACATTGATACCATTGTTTCCGCCAATGTGGTAACCGCTGTTGAATCCTAACTCCTTCTGATAGACAATCATGCCGTAATAGCTTCCGTATGCGCCATTACTTGTGACAGAAATTGAGTCACACGGCTGGGGTACACGGATAATGATGGAGTCCGAAGGACGGTTGTACGAACTGATGTCACCGTTATATGACCAGCGGTAAGCAGCCTTCAATTCTTCGGTGCAACCTTCCTGGTTGTTTTTCCACTGCAGATTCGTAAAAACGTATGGCGGCTTCTGATTTTCCGTGATTTCGATGTAGGAAACTTTGGTCTCACCATTGGTATAAGGATATCCCCTGAAACCAAAATCGCCAAGATCGCACACCGTTCCCTTGGCACGTCCCCATGCAGCACCATCTATCTTGAACGATACATTTTCGGTCAGGATGAAGCGGACCTTGTCGCCAGGGGCATTGAAAAGAAATGTGTCAGGAGCAGTCTTAACAGTGCTACCACCCACGGGGGGGAGATTGCCTGTGTCGTAGATGATGTAGTCATCAGGGTCCATGATGATGGCCTTGGCTGAAGGAACCGTCACCAACAGCAGCAGCAACGCCGCCAGGAGAGCTGAAAGTTTTTTGTTCATAAAAATTAAATTAAGGGGTTATTTCAAAAAAGTATTTACCGCTTATTCTGCTCCCCAGTTCTGGGATGCCATACGCTTGTATGAATTGTAGCGCCACTGCGCATTCTTCAGGGCTGCATCAAAGAGTTCGTCGGCCTCAGCCGGGTACTGTTTCATGACAGAAGCGTAGCGCACCTCGCCCTTGAGGAAATCCTTGAAGCCGTCCCAGTTCGGTTCCTTCGAATCGAGGGTGAACGGATTCTTTCCTTCGGCCTCAAGCTGCGGGTTGTAGCGCCACAGGTGCCAGTAGCCACATGCAACAGCTGCCTCTTCCTCTGCCTGGCTCTTGCCCATACCGGCCTTCAGACCGTGGTTGATACAAGGAGCGTATGCAATCAGCAATGACGGACCGTCATATGCCTCAGCCTCACGGAAAGCCTTGAGAGTCTGTGCGTGGTCGGCACCCATAGCCACCTGAGCTACATACACATAGCCGTAGGTAGTGGCAATCATGCCGAGGTCTTTCTTGCGGACACGCTTGCCAGCGGCGGCAAACTTGGCGATAGCACCGACCGGAGTAGCCTTCGAAGCCTGACCGCCGGTATTGGAATAAACCTCAGTATCAAGGACAAGGATATTCACATTCTTACCGGAAGCAATCACGTGGTCCAGACCGCCGTAACCGATATCGTAGGAAGCACCGTCGCCACCGATAATCCACTGGCTGCGCTTGACCAGATACTTGCTCAGACCGGCGATTTCCTGACAGTATTTGCAAGTGCAGGCATTGACCATCGGGGTAATCCTGTCGGCCAGTTCGCGGCTCTTGTCAGCATCGTTGCGGTTTTCAATCCACTCGGCAAAGAGGGCCTTCAGCTCGTCGCTGCAGCAGTCGCAACCCTGAGCTTCTGTCATGACACGCACCAGACGGGCCTGCATCTTCTCGAATGCAATTTGCATACCCAGACCGTACTCGCAGAAGTCCTCGAACAGGGAGTTGGCCCAAGCGGGACCATGACCCTTTTCATTAGTAGTATAAGGTGTGGAAGGAATAGAGCCTGAATAGATTGAAGTACAGCCCGTAGCGTTCGAAGCAACCTCGCGGTCGCCGAACAGCTGGCTGATTAACTTTAAATAAGGTGTCTCACCGCAGCCGGAGCATGCGCCTGAGAACTCAAACAGCGGTGTGGCAAACTGCGAATTCTTCGGATTCAGCTTGATATCCACGAGATTCTGTTTGCTCTTGACGTTCTTCGTGCAGTAGTCCCAGTTGGAGGCCTCTCCCATCTGGCTCTCGAGATGGACCATGGTAAGGGCCTTTCCAAGCTTCGGATTGCCCGGGCAGATGTCGGCACAGTTGCCGCAGCCAAGGCAGTCGAGCACGCCGACCTGAACGCGGAAATGCATTCCCTTCATGGCGGCCGGAGCCTTCATTTCGATGGTCTTTGCGCTGAAGCCTTCAATTTCCTTCTCGTCGAGGACGAACGGGCGGATACAAGCGTGCGGGCAGACATACGAGCACTTGTTGCACTGGATACAGTTGTCAGCATTCCAAACCGGAACGAAAGCACCCACGCCGCGCTTCTCGTACTTGGCAGTACCGGGTTCCCAAGAGCCATCAACGCTATCCTTGAATGCGCTGACGGGAAGCAGGTCACCGTTCTGGGCATTGATGGGACGGACAACTTCGTTGATGAAAGCGGGGTCGTCGTTGGCGGCAGCTTTCTCCTCGAGGAGGTTGGCCCATGCGGGATCGACCGTAAGCTGGTTGTATTCACCTCCACGATCGACAGCAGCATTGTTCTTGTCAATAACATCCTGTCCCTTCTTTCCGTAGGACTTGATGATGAACTTTTTCATCTGTTCAACGGCCAGTTCCACTGGGATGACTCCGGTAATGCGGAAGAAAGCCGACTGGAGGATGGTATTCGTACGGTTGCCAAGTCCGATTTCCTGTGCAATCTGGGTGGCGTTAATATAATATACGGTGATGTTCTTCTTGGCCAGCACTCGCTTTACGTTGACCGGCAGGTTCTTGGCCAGTTCGTCGGCGTTCCAGATTGTGTTCAGAAGGAATGTACCACCCTGACGGATACCGCGCAGGACATCGTACATGTGAAGATATGCCTGAACGTGGCAAGCCACGAAGTTCGGGGTATTCACCAGATAGGTGCTGCGGATTGGGGTATCACCGAAACGGAGGTGCGAGCAGGTGAAGCCGCCCGACTTCTTCGAGTCGTAGCTGAAATAGGCCTGACAGTACTTGTCGGTGTTGTCACCGATAATCTTGACCGAGTTCTTGTTGGCACCGACGGTTCCGTCAGCACCCAGTCCGTAGAACTTAGCCTCGAACATTCCCTGTCCGCCAACGGCGATTTCCTCTTCTTGAGGCAGGGAGGTGAAAGTAACATCATCGACTATGCCGATTGTGAAATGGTTCTTCGGCTCAGCCAATTTGAGATTATCATAGACTGCGAAAATCTGGGCAGGGGTAGTATCGCGTGAACCCAGTCCGTAGCGGCCGCCGACGATGAGGGGCTTGCACTCGGCAGGAATGTCCTTGCACTGGGCAAAAGCCTCGACGATATCGAGATAAAGGGGCTCACCGAGGGCTCCCGACTCCTTTGTGCGGTCGAGCACGGCGATGCGCTTGACTGTTTCGGGCAGCACTTCACCGAGATATTTCACTGAGAACGGACGGTAGAGGTGTACGGAGACCATACCCACCTTTTCGCCCTTGGCCATAAGATAGTCAATGACCTCACGGATGGCTTCGGTTACGGAGCCCATGGCGATGATTACACGCTCGGCATCGGGAGCGCCGTAGTAGTTGAACGGCTTGTAGTCACGTCCCGTAATCTTGCTGATTTCCTTCATGTAACCGGCCACGATGTCGGGCACTGCATCATAATAGGTGTTGGAAATCTCACGGTGCGGGAAGAAGGTGTCGGGATTCTCGGCCATACCGCGCATGACGGGCTTGTCGGGATTCATGGCACGCTCACGGAACTCAGCCAGAGCCTTGTAGTCAATCAGCGGAGCCAGATCGTCGTTCTCGAGCATCTCAATCTTCTGGATTTCATGGGATGTACGGAAACCGTCGAAGAAGTTCACAAAAGGAACACGGCTCTTTATAGTAGAAAGGTGTGCGACACCTGCCAAGTCCATAACCTCCTGGACAGAACCTTCAGCCAGCATGGCAAAGCCCGTCTGACGGGTTGACATCACATCCTGATGGTCGCCGAAGATACAAAGGCTGTGTGAGGCCAGTGTACGGGCCGATACATGGAAAACGCAAGGCAGCAGTTCGCCTGCGATCTTGTACATGTTCGGAATCATCAGCAGGAGTCCCTGAGAAGCTGTATAGGTGGTAGTGAGGGCACCGGCCTGAAGCGAACCGTGCACAGCGCCGGCAGCACCGGCTTCCGACTGCATTTCCTGTACAAGGACTGTTTCACCAAAAATGTTCTTTCTTCCGGCAGCAGCCCACTCATCGACATATTCTGCCATGGTTGATGAGGGGGTGATGGGATAGATTGCGGCCACTTCGCTGAACATGTATGAGACATGTGCAGCAGCCTGATTGCCGTCGCAGGTTAAAAATTTCTTCTGTTTCATCTGTCGTATGAATATTCGTTTTCGAGTTAATACGTTTTAGGGTGCGAAGATAGCAATTCTTTGGCGAAAAAGAAAGTCTGAAGAAAAAAGGTTTCAAAGTCTTGCACAAAAACAAAACCTGTATGTACATTTGTGCTAAATTTTCAAAAAAGTCATAATGAAAAAGATTCCCTTTCTCCTGACATGCATCGGTATGCTGTCGTTCACATCTTGCGTTGACAAGGCCTACGACCTGGACAACGTTGACCCCACCGTCGCCATCGGCGGAGACTCCATCAGTATGCCTTTCGTCAATTCGATGAAACTATACATGAAAGACATCATCGACACAAGCAAAAATAAATTACTGAAAGTCAACGAGCAAGGCTATTGCATACAGAAAAACGGCGTGATTGGCGTCACAGTTCCAAAAGTTGAAGTCCCATCCGTCAGTGACCAGCAATATACAGGCAAAGCGCTTGTCATAGACTTCACAAGCCTTCTCTCCACGGCTGCGGCAGACGGTCTGCAACCCGCCTCTTCTTCGCCGCTCCATGCACAGGCAAAGGACAGCATCCAGACCACCCTTTCCATCGCTTTCCCCAAGGAGATCCTTGCTCTGGATTCAGTTTCGCTTAATGGGACCATGCTTAACGTCCATCTGGCCGTGCAAGGGCTGCCCGCCTGGAACGGCATGAAGCTGACCGGAAAGGTCAATATCCCGGCCATCTTCAATATTTCCGACCCCGCAGTTGTGGGAAATGTCTGGACCTTCACTCAGGATATAACCTCAGCCACTACTGTCATCGACAAGCAGTTACCCCTTGCCGGCCTCGTCCTCTCAGGAAAAGAGATTGGAGCCGACTTCAAAATTGACGAAAAAATCGTCTATGAAATTGCAATTGACGTGCCTGCGGCCACCCTTCCGGTTTCCGTAAGCAGTGCCTCCATCACCCCGACCATCAGCCTGAAGAACATCGTACCCCACTGCCTGAAAGGAATCTTCGATGTCAGTTTTGACAAAATCAAAGAGGTATTCGACCTTGGAAAGGAACTGACGGAAATCTTCGGTGAGTACTCTTATTTTAACGTCGAACCCGTAATCAAGCTCGACCTGCAGAGTAACCTGGGCATTCCCATGATGCTTGACGCCACAATCAACGGAACAAACAAGGGGGTGACTGCAGACAGCGTCTCATTCGACCTTTGGACCGAGGCTTCACCCTCACCGGCGGTCATGGCATCCACCAAGTTCTGGATAGCCCAGAAATCTCAGGGAAAGCCCGCCGCCTACAACTATGTGGAAGTCCCGGGACTCAACCACCTCATCGGTTCTCTGCCCGATCAGCTCGAACTGCTCGTTGACGGTTATTCCAAGCCTGCCACTTCCTGTTCATATATTTTGAAAACAGACTATAAGGCATCTGTCAAATACGACATCAACGTGCCGCTTGCATTGGGCGAATCATCGCATATTTTGTACGAGGACACAGTTGACATCGAAGGGGAAATGGAAGGACTTCCCAGTTCCCGGATGTGCATTGAGGTATATGGTTCCGTCTTGAACACCATTCCACTTAACGTCGGCATCACACTTACTCCTGCCGATGCCAAGGGCTTACCTCTTGACATCGAACCCGTGCATCTCAAAATCAATGAGTGCAATGCCGACGGCACCGCAGTCCTTTCAAATGTTTCCGTCAAGCTGACTGACACAAAAGGTGAGCTCAAGAAAATGAAAAAGCTCATCACGAAAGTCATCATCGCTACTGTCGAAGGACACACAACCCCAATCAAGCCGGACAACGGGTTGGACATCACCTTGAAACTCCGCTTCCCAGGAGGAATCATCATTGAAGACAGCGAAAAGTAATAACCCTCAACTCAAGACCAATGAAAACTTCATTCCATAAAATTCTGGGACTTTCCGTCCTCATTCTTTCAAGCGTTTGCGGTCTGCAGGCACAGTCTGCCAGGACCGGCTATTTCATGGAGGGTTATTCCTACCGCTACATGGCCAATCCCGCTTTTGCCCCCACCCATGGATTCGTTTCCATTCCTGTTCTGGGCAACGCAATGGTATCGGCCAACAGCAACACGGGTCTGAACAAGTTCATGTTCCCAGGAAACGACGGCCGTCTGATGACTTTTCTCCATCCCGATGTCTCTTCTGACCAGTTCCTTGGCGGGCTGAAGGATGTAAGCCGCATGGGGCAGTCTTTCCATGCAGGTATCATCAACGTTGGGCTTTATTTTGGACGCAGTTTCTTCACGCTGGGGGTAAACCTGCACGAGGATGTCTTCATGAACATTCCTAAGGAGATGTTTGCATTCCTCAAGCAGGGGATGAACTGCTCTTCTGTCAGCTACAATGTCGCCGGGTTCAACCTCAATGCCAATGCCTATCTTGACATCGCCCTGGGCGGTTCAACCGACATTTTTGACAACCTTCGCGTGGGCGGACGCCTCAAGCTGCTGCTCGGTGCCGCCTCAGCCGATGTCAATGTAAACAAAATGGACATTGCCATGAGCGAAGACTCCTGGAAAATCAATTCCGAAATCGAAGGGGTACTTTACGGTGAAGGGTTCAATCTTGAGTTTGAAGACACTCCTCCATTCTATGTGAAAGGGCTCGGCCAGTTCTCAAAGTTCGGCGTGGCCGGAACCGGTCTGGCCGTTGACCTTGGTGCCACATACAGTCCGTTCGAATACATGACTATTTCGCTGGCTGTCACCGACCTGGGTTTTATGACTTGGAAAAAGAGTGCAGCCTCCAAGCTCCAGTCGAAAGGGGAAGTCACCGTCAACGGTCTTAGCAACCTCACGAAAAAGGATTTCGAGGAAGGTTCGACCACCGTCGATGACTACTTTAAGAAAATTGGCGAAGATTTAGAGACAATGTACAAATTCAACGAAGTTGACGTGACGGAGGACGGCAAGGGAAAACTTCATACCACCATTACGGCCGGTCTTGAGTACGGATTCCTCGAGAACCGTCTGAGCGCAGGCCTGCTATACAACAACATCGCCAACCCCTGCGGGGCCAACGTCAACGACTTCACAATGTCGGCCAACCTCCGCTTCATCAAGGCTGTCCAGTTCTCCGCCAGCTACTCCTTCTCCAACTACGGACATGGATTCGGCGCTGCTCTGGGTATCGGTGAGGTTCTTTTCCTGGCCATCGACAACTACTCACCGTACATATCCCGTCAGGGAGTTCCCCTTCGCGAGACCAGTCCGGCTGTCACCATCGGCCTGAACGTCCCGCTCAACAAGAAGGACCTTTCAAAACGCACCCCCGGAACCCTAGGCTACTTCGGCTCCCTCCTTAAGTAATAGTTTCGTATTTTACGCGAATGATACGCGTAAAATACGAACTTTTTTATTCGGGGATGAACTTTTCGGGGTATTTGGCGGTGACGTTGCGGAAGTAGTGGCGGATGGCTGCGATATCGGCTTTTTCGTCGCCTGTAGGCTGGAAATAGCCGTCGGGCTCAATTCCGACGAACTTCTTCTTGAAATCGATTTTCATCATCAGAATTGGGACACCGGCAGCTATGGCAATGCGGTAGAAGCCGCGCCGCCAGTTTTTAACAGGCTTACGGGTCCCTTCCGGTGTTACGGCGATACAGCCGTTCAGGCTCTTGAGTGTTGAAGTCAGGTTTTCCGTCATATGATTGCTATGCATTGAACGGTCAACCGGTATGCCACCAATCCAGTTCAGGAAATACTTGATCGGAAAGACAAAGAACTCCTTCTTAATAAGGAAATAGCCGGTGCGACGCATCCCAACGCCAAACAGTTCGGCAATGAAAAAGTCGGCCACACTGGTGTGGGGAGCTATTACCAGCACGCATTGCCTGAGGTCGCTGAAAGCATCCTGATATGTCCAACCCAGCAATCTGAGCATGCGGCGGGCAAGACGGCGTTTGAGTTTCTTTCCTTCTTTGGTCTGTTCTACTGGGATTGATTGTTCCATAGTAAGCTCATTTTTCATTTGTCCGTTGCGGATGGCTGTCGATGAAATGTCCATCTGGGCAGCGTCGCTAAAGAGCCTTACCCGCTTCCAGCCGTCCGGCACTGTCATCGGACTGCCCGGACGGGGATAGACAAATATGTCATAATTTTCAAGTATCCAATCAGCCTCACACCAGCGGCTGAAATGTTCCAGATTGTCACCGCCAATCAGCAGTGTGAACTGGCGGTCGGGGTAGCGCCGCGCCAGTTCGCGCAGGGTATTCGCCATGTATGAGGGACGCGGCAACTCCATTTCTATGTCGCTGACTTTCAGGTACGGATATGGTTTCAGGGCTTCGCGAACCTGTTGCAGCCTTGTGGTAGCATCGGATAGGGATTCAGCATCCTTGATAGGATTCTGCGGGCTCACCACGAACCACACTTCGTCGAGCAGACCACTTCGGTAGAAGTAGTTGCCGATAGCGATGTGCCCCTGGTGAACAGGGTTGAAACTCCCCCCGAAAATACCTGTCCTTATCATCACAGTACATTGAGTACCTGCTCTTTCATCTGTTCCAGCTCGTCCTTCATGCAGACAACTATGCGCTGCATCTCCGCCTGATTCGACTTCGAGCCGAGAGTATTGATTTCACGCCCCATCTCCTGAAGAATGAACCCGAGCTTCTTCCCCTTGCCTGCCCCAGCCTCTTCAGCCGCATCCATCGTCTCACGGAAATAGCGGCAATGGTTGGTCAGACGGGTCTTCTCCTCTGTAATATCCAGTTTCTCAAGATAATAAATCAGTTCCTGCTCGAAGCGGTTCCGGTCGTAGTCCTGAGCCTTTAGTTTCTCAAGGGCATCGGTCAGACGGGCCTTGATTTTTTCAATACGGTCAGCCTCGTATGGTGCTACGGAGGCCAGCAGTTCCTCTATTTTCAACACCTTGGCGCTGAAGAACTTGTAAAGCATCTCCCCTTCCTGTGTACGGAAAGCCACCAGAGCATCTATAGCTTGGCCAACCAGTTCATGCACGCGGTTCCACTCCTCTTCATCAACATCAAAGCATTCGCCTTGAAGGACATTTGGCAGACGCAGAATCAGACTCCATGGATCGGCCGGCTTCTTAATGTTCAAGGTGCCTGAAAGCTCTTCGATTTTCTCGTAGTATGCAAACACCAGGTCCTGGTTTATGTTTGTGGCCACGCTGGAGGCATTGTTCTCGGTATAGATGCAGAAATCGACCTTGCCACGTTCCATTCGGCGGAGGATGTCGTTGCGAAGTTCGTTTTCGTGGTCGCGGTAGTAAGGGGAAATGCGGGTTGACAGGTCAAGCTGCTTGCTGTTGAGCGAGCGCACCTCCACACTTACTTTTTTGCCGTTGATTTCGGCCTGGGCCTTTCCATAGCCCGTCATTGACAATATCATAACTCAAGTTTCGCAAGTA
>DCHH01000016.1:808-6481 GCA_002315625.1 Bacteroidales bacterium UBA1757 | reverse complement strand
TAGGGGCTCTGCCCCTAAACCCCGCGCCTACCGGCGGGCCGCTGAAGCGGCCTTATTTGAGTCTCGCAAATGCGAAACTCAAATCTTATTTCTTTTCGTCTTCGCGACGTATCTGCACCCTACGGATTTTCCCGCTGATGGTCTTGGGAAGTTCATCGACAAACTCCACCACGCGGGGATATTTGTAAGGTGCGGTTATGCGTTTGACGTGATTCTGTATTTCCTTTACAAGAGCCTCCTTGTCACAATCGCGGTACTCCTTGGCCAGAACAATTGTAGCCTTGACCACCTGCCCGCGGATTTCGTCGGGCACACCGGTAATGGCACACTCCACCACCGCCGGATGGGTCATCAGGGCACTCTCAACTTCGAAGGGGCCGATGCGGTAGCCCGAGCTCTTGATAACGTCGTCGGTACGTCCCACAAACCAGAAATAGCCGTCCTGGTCTCTCCACGCGACATCTCCGGTATGGTACAGGCCGTTGCAATAGACTTCAGCCGTTTTTTCCGCATCCCGGTAGTACTCCAGGAACAGCCCGTAAGGCTTGCCGTTACGGTTAGTCCGTCCGATATACCATACCCTTCCGTCACGAATCTCCTCGTGGCCGGGCATCTGCTGGCGGTCGGTATGAAGCACTATCTCACCCTGCTCGCCCTCCTCGGCAACACGGCCGTCGGGGGTCATAAGGTCCATATCGTAGGCAGGATTCGACACCCCCATCGAACCCGGCTTGGGCTCCATCCAAGGGAATGTACCAATGGTCATGGAGGTCTCCGTCTGGCCGAACCCCTCTCTCATCTTGATTCCCGTCTGCTGACGGAAAGTCTCATAGACGGAAGGATTGAGCGGCTCGCCAGCCAGCGTACAATATTTCAGACTGCTCAAATCATATTTTGCCAACTCTTCACGAATCATGAAGCGGTATATTGTGGGCGGAGCACAGAATGAGGTGACATGATAGTCCTGCATCTTCTGCAGTATATCGGCCGCCGCAAACTTCTCGTGGTCATAGACAAAAACCGAAGCTCCCACAAACCACTGTCCGTAGAGTTTGCCCCATACCGCCTTGCCCCAGCCCGTGTCGGCCACTGTCAGGTGAAGGCTTTCGGGGTTAAGATTATGCCAGAAACGGGCCGTTACGATATGCCCGATGGGATATGTGAAGTCATGGGCCACCATCTTCGGCTGCCCGCTCGTACCCGAGGTAAAGTACATTATGGAAATGTCGTCATTGTCATTGACAAACCGCTCATGGACAAACTCTCCGGCACAGGCCAGTCCCTTTTGGAAATCCAGCCATCCCTCAGGACACTCAGGGCCCACCGAAACGATTGTCTCCAGGGTGGGACTGTCAGCAACAGAAGCCGACACATGCTGAAGTATCTCCCCTTCGCCCGCGGCCACAATCATCTTTATCCCAGCCGCATTGCAGCGATAGACAATATCCTTCTTTGTCAGGAGGTGGGTTGCGGGAATGACGGTTGCCCCAAGCTTGTGCAGGGCAATGATGGAGAACCAGAACTCGATGCGACGCTTGAGAATCAGCATCACCTTGTCGCCTTTTACGATACCCAAAGACTGGAAGTATGCGGCAGTCCGGTCGCTGAAATCCTTAATGTCACGGAAAGTGTATGTCCGTTCAAGCCCCTTGTCGTTGGTCCAGACAAGGGCCCGACGGTCGGGCTCCTCAAGAGCCCAGGCATCAACGACATCGTATCCGAAATTGAAATGATCCGGCACACAAAACTCCAGGTTTTGCCGGAAATCGTCCATTGAAGTAAAGGACGATTTAGTCAGAAATCTGTCAAGTACCATCGTTTTATCAAAAGATGATAGCCAGGAAGCGGACGCGCTTACCGTTGAGGGCCTTCATGCCGTGAGGTTTTGTCGAATCAAAATAGAGGCTGTCGCCCTCCTCGAGGACAAGCTGTTTGCCATCGACCTGCAACAGCAATGTCCCCTCCATCACGAGGTTAAACTCCTGCGAGGGGTGCGAATTAAGATGCATTGGCTTGTCGGGAACTTCATCGGGCTCGACCGTCACAATGAAGGGCTCGGCCTTTGCATTCTTGAACCCCATAGCCAGAGCCTGATACTTGTAGGCATTGCTGCGGGCAACCGACTGCCCTTTACCCTTGCGGCAGAGGAAGTAGCTGCTCATGTAAGCCTCCTCACCGGAGAAAATGGTCGAAGGTTCGACCCGGAAGTATTTGGCAAACACACAGATGAAATTCATCGGAATGTCCGTCTCGCCGCTCTCATAGCGCAAGAGGTCGGCCTCGCTGACATTGCAGGCCTCAGCCACTTCTGCAGCCGTCATATCCACAGCGTCACGCATTCCGCGAAGCCGGGCTGCTATTTGTCTTATCTGTTCGTTCATTGCAGTTGTTTTTGCCCTGCAAAGATACTCCTTTTTACTCAAATCAATGCAGGTCGCGCTGATGGAGCGTGAATGTGGTGGTGCCTATTGTGAATTTGCGGCCATGGTACAAATCATAGTGTTTCCCTACCACAAGGATTTTCTTTCCCGAGCGGATACCATCCTCCAAAGGCACAAGAGCCGGCTTACCGCCATATTGCACGATTTCGGCATGGACGGCAGCCACGTTACCCTTCAAATCCCACGAGGTGCAGATTGAACAGTCAACCGAGCGGCCTATGGTCACATGGGCATTATCGGAACGGATAAACCACTTGTACAGGGCAATATCCATCTCCTTGACACTGCCCGACACATGCAGCACATAACGGTGCGAGCGGTGTTCAGGACTGGCAATGGAGAGAGTGATACCCAGGACAAAGACCAGATTCGACAGAAAGAGCAGTAACCGGTAGTCGGAACTGGTCGCGGCAAACAGCAAATCCCAAAGGAACATGGAGAACACACCCACGGTAAGGAAACCGACCAGCCACTTGGGGCGTGGCTTGTAGAGGGTATGGTACGTCGCTAGGAAGACCGAGAAAGAAGCTGTAGCAGTCCAGGGCAGCCAATCTACAAGCAAGGACGCATAATCACTGTCCAAGGCCACATTGACAATAAAGCCGAGCATGAAAAAGATATAGCCGCACAAGCCTGAGACAAACGCCTTGAGGGCAGCATCCTTCAACTTATTCAAGATTGTATTATAAGGTGTGGCCATAAGTGTCACAAAGAAGGCGAGGACAAAGCCTAAGAATGCTCCGAACGACGGGAACTGGTTAAGCCTCTCGGAAAAGTCCTGAACCATCTGGGTCATTTGAGGGGTCCCTTCAGGAATACCCTTGATGGCGGAATAGATTCCAATCATGAAATTGAAGGACTTCTCCTGGTTGAAAACCGTAAAGCCCAGCCATGATAGTACTGCCATAATGACCGACACTATAAGCCAGCCCATGTAAAATGAGGCATTCCTTGGGTCGAACTGGTTGACAGGGTTGTAATAGTGTGAACCCGTCTTGCATTTGGTTCCGTATTCAGGGCAATGGTAATGGTTCTCGTTCCAGCAGGAAAGGTGCATAGTGTGCTCACACTTAGCCACGATAGTATTACCGTTATGGAACGGGGCCTTGCAGAAATAGCAGGTATCTGCCACCTGCATCCCGTTAAGTGTCGTATTCGGACCATGATAGGTAGTAACATAGCGTTTATAGAATCGCCTGTAACTGATGGTCGGAACGGTAAACTGGCAAGTAAGGTAAATCAAAAGGACCAGCATCAAGGCGCACAACAGTCCCTGCAGGACAATCTGAGCCTGAGTCTTTCCGTCTATAATCACGGGCTTGCAAGCTGTTCCGATATAATAACGTGTATCGATAAGAAGCGTATGCTCATCCTCATCGTTATAATATGCCTTCAGATAGGTGGCTCCGTCAAAAAGACGCCCGGACGGGTTTTCTAAAGTCCAGATACAATCATTGAAATCCAAGTGGAAACGGTCCAGAAGCCTCTCTTCGCACTTGACAAGGTCAAATGTCTCACCATAGCCGCCCAACGACTTGTCTGCAACTATCTGCATGAAGTTGGCTGCATCATTGACTGCTCCCTGAGCCGAATTGTCAATATTGAAATAATAGACCGGCGGGGCATTTTTGGAGTCCAGCTTGCGCAGAATTTCTGTCTGCAACCGATAATGGTCCGGATCCATCGGCATGGCATCATTCTTATAGATATTGCCGTCGGAAAAGACTATCAGCGCAGTATGCTCCAAACTGCCCAAGTAGGTTGTAGTATCAGAAAGCTCACTGATTTTATCATTTACAGCCCGATACAGACGTTTTTCCGTCAGGTCGTCCGATTCCGATACAAAGTATGCGGACATAATATAGTCGGTTGCCTCGAATGACTGAGACACACCGTCGGAATGGAGAAACGTGACATATACGTTTTCCGGAGAGAATTTCTTCCTGATTCTCTTTACGTTGGTAAGCTGTTCATCGACAAGTTTCTGAGGCAGTGTAAGGTCAACCATTACGAGCACTTTGATTCCCAGACTGTCGATTACCTGTGCCCCGACATTCCGAAAACCAGTCACACGGGCCTCCAGTCGGTCACTGACCAGAGCTCCAAAACGGTTGTATTCCACAATTTCAATGGAGTCAATTGAAGCGAATCTCTCTATCCCTTCATGATTCAAAAGACTGAGATAAAGCTCGAAAGTCCTGTAATCCTTGGAAAAGACAATGTTTTTCACCTCCAGCCTTGGGGTCTCAGCATCTTCCTGAAGGTTGTCCTTCTGGCAGGAGAAAAACAGCGCCGGCAAAGCCAGCAATATCCATATCAGTCTATTACGTGTCATAATATGTTCAAATGGAAGGAATGTCATCAAGACCATCCTTAATATATTGTTCTTTAACTTTCTTGAGCGATTCGCGCATCTGCTTTGCCGCGGCAATCTTATTCTGCAGCATGCTGAAAAACATAAGCAGTATTGCCACTGCCGCAAAACCGAGCAGATAGTCCTTAATCCGCTGGATGAAAGGCTTGTACTTTATTTCCTGAATCTTTTCTGAACTTGACGAAAGGTCGAGATAAAGATTGTCCAGTTCCTCCTCCTTCACTTTCAGTGATGGATTCTGCGATATGGCATCCTTTGCCCGCTGATAATGGTTTGAGACCTCGGAAAACAGCAGTTTTTCACTGGCCTGCACACGCTCCAACTGTGGTGCGGTCTGCTGTGTGACGGCAAGTTTCTCACACTTTGACATCAGTTTATCGTAGTCGGCCTTCTTGTCAGAGAGGAACTTCTCTGCATCCTCAAAAACCCTGACAGCCTCAATCCTCATACCGACATGGGCGAGCGAGTCGCTCACCATCTGGCGCAACTGCTGATACTGTGCAACAAGGGCAAGCATCAGTTCGTTGTCGGCAATATATCCCTGCTGTGCACTGCAATAGGTATTCCAGCGCACATCCAGCGAGTTGAATGTATGCTGCAAATCCTTCAGGCCGGCCGAGGAAGCTGAAGCTATATAGCCCGAAATCTCCTGCATATTGTTACAGTACTGCTGCAAACGCGACTGGACTGTCAGTGCGTATGCCGCATACTCATCGTTCTGTGCCGCTACGGGCAAAGAAAGGAAAAGCAGGGTCAGGATGATAATTACATTCTTATGTGGCATGTCGATTTATAGTAGTTCAGGGCCGTGAGATATACCTGATAGGCATCCCTGAGTTCAGGAGTATTCAGTTTGTT
>DCHH01000016.1:0-731 GCA_002315625.1 Bacteroidales bacterium UBA1757 | reverse complement strand
TCCTTGCGCTCCTGGTCGTCGTTTGTAAGCAGCCAGCGCGACACCTTCATATCCAGTTTGTAGGCCATCGTCAGAAGTTCCATCGGGTCTGCCGCAACAATCTCCTGCTCCAGCTTCAGGCGGGTTGAGAAGACTCTGATTGAATCTGCCACGCGGTTGTACGTGTCATTGAGTTTCTGCAAGTCGGGACATAAACTCACCGTATCCCTTCTCGGGAACTGTTCCTTGAACACCTTGCATGTCTGGTTGTAGAGGTCAAATGTCTCCTGCGAAGTAATGACCGAATCGGGGAATGTGCTCGTCAGGGTAGTGTAGGCCTTGCGGGCCGCCTCAAGCCGCTGCGATGCCACGGAAATGCGTTCTTCCATGCCAAAGCAGGGATTCCGTTGTAATTTGATTCGATATTTCGTGTCAATTGAAGCGAAATGGAGGAACTGGTAATAGGCTTTGTCGGAACAACTGACTTTCGGTTCCATAATCATCACATCGCCCAGCGAAATGGCAAAGGAGTTGCGGTCAGTCCCCGTGATGGCGAATGTCTGCGAAATGACATCGTTAACCATCTGATACTCCATCGGTTCCGGAGTCAGTCCGCTGTAGGTTATCCAGCGGCGGAAAACAAAATTCCTCAACGGCTTGGTGTAGCTTTTGAGCTGCGAACGGAACTTGCACTTCAGCCTGTAGGGCACTTCCTCGCCGGAGACCACGTATGGCAGTGCATCCATCCGGAG
>DCHH01000135.1:2118-7103 GCA_002315625.1 Bacteroidales bacterium UBA1757 | reverse complement strand
GTCCTGAAAAAGAACGGCATTGACCTTACACCGGAGCAGTTTCTTCTGATTGACCTGCTTTGGAATCAAGGGGTTATGTCGCAGCAGGAGATAGCAGATACCATGCAGAAAGACAAGAATTCCGTCACAAAACTGGTTGACGCGCTGGAAAAGAAGAATCTTGTGACACGTCAGCAGGATCCGAATGATAGAAGGTCCAACAAGCTATTGCTGACTGACGAGGCCAATGCTTTGAAAAAGAAGGCGAAGCAGGTAGGCATAATTACTATTGACGGCGTATTGGAAGGAATCTCTCAGGAAGAACAGGAAATTTTCCTCAAGGTTCTCCATAAGATGTCCGATAATATGGAAAGGGTATAGACACCATAAATGACTTGACAAATGAAAAGACTCTGCCTGCTTGCTCTGTGTTGCCTTGCATTTACATGGGTATATGCTGATGGCTTTGTCAGTGATGAGTATAATCGTAACAGCCTCTCACTGGCGCTTGTGCAGCGTGGCAATCCGTTTAATGGAGGTGACCAGTACGACAATGTTGTAACGAGGGTTGTAACAAATAATGGCATACCAGCGAAATTTGATGTCAATGACATCTCTGATAAACAGATATGGGTGAACAGCGGCCGCTCTCAGGCTGTTTCCATTGAGACCGTCACCCAACTAGTTGAAGCCAAGGGACTTGCACGGCAGATTATTGCATACGAATTTTGCCGCCAAAGTGACGGTACGATGAGTGACGAGCTGATTCTAAAGCGTGGTAATTACAACGCTACCGATCAGGACTACGTCAATGCCATGGCTACAAAGGTGGGTCTGGCAGGTCTTTCGGAGACAGGGCATAATCTGCTCAATTCCACCTATCTCGTTGTCATGGACTTCTACAATATCTATCAGGAGAAAAGCAAGGATCATTCAGGAGCATGGCGTGCATACGTTGCAGCGCATGTATTCCATCTTGATCTGACGGACGAGGACATCAACTATGTCTATGAAAATTGCTGGATATATGATGATGATTCCGAATCAGTCCGCCAGCAGAAACGAAGCGCCTTTGAACAATACAATTTCCGTATGGGTTATGTTACTACTGCTACGGGATACGGCTACGATTCAAATCTTGAGAGCGCAATAGCGGAGGCATATACTTCTGCCTACAATGGTATGGATGAGCTTGTGGCATCCTGGCGAGTGGCTACTACCATCCAGACAAAGCATCCCCTTTCTGCCAAAATCGGAACCAAAGAGGGCCTCAAGAACGGCGACCGATACAGGTCATATTCCTACCGGCAGAATGAAGACGGAGAAATCGTTTCTGTCAAGCATGGCTATCTTCGTGCCACAGTTGTAGCTAACAACTCCAATGATGCTACCGGTAATACCGAAACTTCAAAGTTCTACCAGATTTCCGGTGTTCAGGACATTCGGGCAGGATGGGCCATTAAGCAGGATCATGATGCAAAAACCGGTATCGGACTCAACTATGCCTTCAATGGAGGCCTTTCTGTCAGCGCACTTAACCTTGATATAGATTATCTTTTTCATATCAATAGGATTGGATGTGCGTCATATATTCTTGTCTGCGGTGGTACTGATTTGACGCCGTGGTCATACAGTGTGTCCAATTTTAAGGTTAATCTGGGCCTCGGATATGGCATACCTCTGTTCACCCGTCAGGTTGAATTGATGCCGTATGCGACGTTGGGCATGGAATATATGAATGGCGGTTCCACCTCTTCTTCCGGTTATTCAAGCTCTTCCTCCTCTTCAAAGAAGAATGACAAAAGGGCTTACTTCCTCCAAGGAGGAGGACGTTTGGCAGTGACCCTCTGGTATCCTGTTCAAGTTTATGCAAAGCTGGGTTACGATGTTATTTTCAGTCAGGGTACGGTCTATCAAAACGCCAACAATTCGCTGCCCGAGGCGTATCGTCACAAGGACGGTCTTTCCTTCGCCTTCGGAATCAGAGTAGCACTATAAACCAATAGTATATGAGAAGAGTCATTATTTGCATAATCGTATCGCTCCTGATATTTCCCACAACACTGCTTGGTGGAAACAAGGACCGTCGCAAGTCGTATGAGAACTGGGAAAACTATGAGATTGTCACAATCAAGGTCGGGACTGAAGGGACTAAGTTTGTGAAGGTCTGGGGATATGGCCGGACGGTCGATAAGGCTGTGATGCAGGCCAAGAAGAATGCAATCCATGCCTGCCTTTTCAGAGGCTTACCAGGTTCGACATCAGCCATGGCTACCCCTGCCATCTGCTCCGGAGCCAATGCGTTTGCGGAGAATGAAGACTATTTCATCAATTTCTTTTCTGCTGGCGGCCCGTATCTGGCATATTGCAACATGACTACTGACGGCATCCCAGCCGGTCAGGACAACCTGAAAGTTAAAGGTGGGTACAAGGTCGGAATCTATGTCCAGATACTGTACGATAATCTGAAAGCCAAAATGCAGGCCGATGGATTGGTTAAAAAATTAAGTTCAGGTTTTTGACAACAACTATGAAGAGACTTTGGATAGTATTGGTTATGGCCGTTGTTACGGTTACGGCCGCCTGGTCACAGGCCAAGAAGCCTACCATCATGGTGGTGCCCAGCGATGCGTTTTGTCTGCGCAAGGGATATACGACTTCGGTCAATTTAAACGGAGAAAAAAAATTTTTCCCAGATTACAAGACGGCATTCCAGAAGGATGCTGACATGAGGACGCTTGTTTCAGCAATGGCGGACTTCATGGCTCGCAACGAATTTCCCATCCAGTCATGCGAACAGCAGATTCAGAAAATCGAAGAGGAGAGTGCCGAGATGCTGGCAATGACGGGAAAATATACTGGTGGAGAAATAGAAGAGACACCCTCTGAGAAGCTGTCTCGGGTAGCTAGTGCCGACATACTGCTCAATCTTGATTACCAGGTGGAACGGATAGGCCCCAAAAAGAGGGTGAGCTTCAATCTTCAGGCTATCGATGCCTATACGTCAAAAATCATTTCCGGAAATACGGGTGTGGGCTCTGAGGCAAATGCTTCGTTGACCACGCTGCTGGAGGAGGCCGTCCTCAGCTTCAAGGACAATTTTCTTGACGGCTTGCAGCGCTATTTCGACGATATGTTTATCAACGGTCGCGAAATCACGGTCGTTTTGTACCGTTACAACACCTGCGACATAGACTTTGAAACCGAGATGCCATACAATGACCAGGAAGCGGAACTTTCCGACATCATTGAAGCCTGGTTTTCCGACAATACGGTCAGCGGCCGGTTTACATTGGAGGCAAGGACGCCCAACCGTTTGAAATTCACTCAGGTACGCATTCCGATGATGGGCAGGAACCTCAATGGGAAAGAGGTGGGCATGGATGCAAGGACCTTTATCCGTCCTCTGGTAAGGATGCTCAGACGTGACCCGTACAATCTGGAAGTCGGCCTTGTGCAGAAAGGACTGGGTGAAGTTTGGCTTACATTAGGAGACTTATGAAAAAGATTTATTTTTCAGCCATCCTTATGATGGCGATAGCCCTGCAGGGACTCTCGCAGGTGCAGTTTTCGGTGATTGCCAATACGCAGCAGGAACTCTCTGCTGAGGCCCGCAATCAGCTTGATATCAAGCTCGCACAGATTCTTTCGAGATGTTCGGCTTCTACGGCTAATGCTGATAATCCGTTCGGAATTGAATCTACGATAGTAGTGACTGAATCCGAGACCGCCATGATGAGGACTCAGGTCATGACGGTGACAAAGGGACAGTTGACCCTTATTGTCAAGAACCTCAAGGACGGAAGCCAGTACTATGGTAATTCTTACCCTTTGAAGGTGACTGAAAAGGCCGGGAAAAACAGTGCGGCGGAAGGTCTGATAAAGGGCATCCGCATTGACAATCCGTCATTTGTCCGTTTCGTGCGTGTGGCCCGCGAAAAGGTTGAGAATTTCTACAAGGGAAAAGAACTTCCGGTCCCCGCAGCAGACACCGTGGCAGTGGCCGTCCCTGATTCTACGGCATTGCCCATTAAGTTTGATTCCATATCTGTTCAATAATTGGCTATGAAACGTTTTTTTTGCTTAGTCGGTCTCGCACTGCTGACCCTTTGTGTCTATGCCGGGTCTTATAAGGTGCTTGAGAAAAGTGACAGGCGTGCCCCGGAATGGATTGGCGAGACGGGTAACGGCTATATCGTTACCGAAGTCTCTGCTCAGACTTTGGGAGAATGTGAGGCCAAGACACTGGACGAACTCACCTCATATATATTACGTTCCATTGCGGTGAATCTCTCTGAGAATATCACTTCCGACAAGACTAAGCAGAGGACCGACGATGAGGTTTCATACACCGAGACATTCGTCAAGCAGACAAAGATGCGTTCGGCCCAGTTGCCTTTCCTGTCTGATATCTCCCTTTCGAAAGTATCGGATGTCTATTGGGAAAAGCGTCAGGATAAGAAGACCAAAGAGGTGAGTTATATGTATTCGGCGTTGTATCCTTTTTCCGAGTCGCAGATGAGAACGCTCCGTAATAAGTTTGAGGCAATAGACAAGGAAAAGGTTGACAAATTATCTTCTCTTCAGCAGCAGTTGTCTTCCATAACGGATTTCCAGCAGATTAAGCAGGCAGAGGCCGATTTGGACGAGTTGCTTGGTTATTTCTTTGACGATGTACGTCTAGCCCAGGTTAGGAACGTGCAGAAACTCTACAACGATTTGTATAACCAGATGTCCCTTCACAGCGAATGGGTAGCCAAGGATACCTATCAGTGTCAACTGATGTTGCAGGGGCGTAAGATTGCCTGCGCTGTAATGCCCCGTCTGAGAGCCAAATGCGCCACACAATTGGAAGTCATCAGTCTGGACGGCGGCTATCGGGTCACATGCAACACACTGGACTGCCTTCCAGAGGAAGACAATACAATCGATGTGACGCTAAGTCTTGGAAAGAAGACTCTTCGCTACAAAATTACACTGATAATTTAATCGAGGTGGAATACCTC
>DCHH01000135.1:0-2032 GCA_002315625.1 Bacteroidales bacterium UBA1757 | reverse complement strand
CGCTGAGTCTCAGGGTCGGCAGCCATCTTTGCCATATCTCCTTCGTAGTCGTTGCCTACATACTCATAGTAGCTGAACAGATAGCCGTCCTTGAAATAGATGCTGTAGTTCTGCAGGTTGCACTCCTTTATCATACGCAGTACGCCGGGCCAGGCGTTGGCATGAAGTTTCTTGTACTCTTCGATTTTGCCGGGCTGAACTGCTATTACCTGCCCGAACCTCCTGACATTGTTTTCCATATCTTTATTTGAAGTTTCGTGGGCAGCTTTGAACAATGCCTCTATGTTGGCAGGGTTGATGTCGGGCAGTACGGCTTCGTGGCTGGGTGAGATGATTAGACCGGTCGGGAACAGACCGCGAACGCGGCGCACATCGGCGGCCACCTCTTCCGGAGTACCGTTGACAAGGAGGTGTTGGGCATCAATACCGCCGAAGAAGCATCCGTGACCCTCGAAATTCGCTTTCAGGTTCTCCGCATTCATCCCATTGGCTTTTGCCTGAATCGGATGGATGGCATCGGTACCAAGTTCGAAAAGGTCGTCAATGACCGGGCAGATTGAGCCGCAGGAGTGGTGTACAACTACGAGGCCATAGCTTTTGGCCTGGTCAATAAGGGCCTTGGTGCCGGGAAATACATATTTGCGGAGGCTTTCTGGGTCAACCATCAGTCCGGTCTGGCTGCCGAAGTCATTGCCTATCAGTACGGCATCGAGGTAGCCTTTTGTGGCTTCGTAGAATATCTTGCCACAGTCCAGGTAAAACTTTGTGATGCGGTCGATGACGGCCTTGAACATTTCCGGGGCTGTCATCATGGTCATCAGGGCATTTTCCATGCCGAACGCAGAGCAGGCATCCTGGAAGTGTGCCGCCCACATAATACCCATACGGGCGCAGTCGGCAGGAGCATCCATAGCAGCCTTGCGGCACTTCTCAAAGTCGATATGTTCTTCGGGCTTGGGCCATGGGAAGGTCTCGACAAGCGACGGGTCGGTCATGTCTTCGAAGAATCCGGGAGCTGTGAGTGTGCGCTCGTCCTGGGCGCCTCCGAATCCGCTCTTTGCAAATGCCAGTGAGCAGCCGATATCATTTGTAGGGGGATTGTCGTAGGGGACAGGAATTGGATAGACATCATCGTCAATGAGCCGCTTGAGCTCATCGACACTATTGACATGGAAGTATTCAAACAGCTTAGGAAGGGCCGAAGGTACCGGAAGCCCTAACCAGCAAGCCGGACGATCTACCGCCTCACACCGTACGGTTGCAAAAAATCTCTCTCTGTGGGTCATATTGTTCTAGGGGTTATTCTACGATAGAGCGGAGTTCCATGTCGAATACGAGGGCGGAGTAGGCCGGTATGGATGGTGTGGAATAGTAATAGGTGGTGGCACCGTATCCCAGATAGTAGGGAATATAGACAATCCAGCGGTCGCCGACTTTCATACGCTGGAGGGCATAGTAAAAGCCTTCAATGAGACTGGAATAATAAACGTCGAATTCGGCGAGGCCAGCGTCGAACTGGCTGCCGTCATAGAAAGTGCCGGTATAATTTACTTTCACCGTCTGACCGATGACAGGACGCGGCCCGTTCCCGGAGGTGATTACTTTGTAATAGACACCGGTCTTTGGGGTGGATTCGAACTTTGCACCGGTCTCGGCTGTAAGGATCTCATCACGGTGTTCCAATGGATATACCCCTGTGGAATCTGCTATGGCATCCATAAAGGCTTCGTTGGCTTCACGCCACTCCCGGGTGTCTTTGTCTTCCATGCACGAGGCGAACAAAAGGCCGGCGAGCAGGCATATCGGTATGATTATCTTCTTCACGGTGGTATTTCTTTAAATATTTCGCGAAAGTAATGCATATCGGTCGAAAAACAAAGTCTGGCAACTATTTTTACCCTTTTCGTTAAGGTAAGTTCAAAACCGCTTCTTACCTTTGCGGTGCTTAATGAAAGGTATTGCCATTTTGAAAAAGTTCCTGAAAGACTGGATGTTAATCATCGGTATAGTGCTTGGTACCTCTTTGTACCTT
>DCHH01000099.1 GCA_002315625.1 Bacteroidales bacterium UBA1757 | reverse complement strand
TTCTTCAATTGCCGCATCCTTGGCAATCAGGATACTATCTACACCGGCCGTGAGCAGACCCGTAACTTCTTCTTCCACTGTTATATAGAAGGTACGACGGACTTCATCTTCGGCCCCTCTACGGCATGGTTCGAAGGATGTCTGATCTATTGCAAAATCAATTCCTACATTACTGCCGCATCGACCCCCGAGTATGTGAAGTATGGCTATATTCTCAATAATTGCAAAGTAACTGTCGCCGAAGGTGTTAAGATGTACCTGGGCCGTCCGTGGCGCCAGTATGGCCACACTCTGTTCATGAACACCGAACTGCCCGAAGGCATCCGTCCGGAAGGGTGGCACAACTGGGGAAAGCCCGAGAACGAGCTGACCGCCCGCTATCAGGAATACAACAACTTCGGTCCCGGTGCCGCCACCGAAAACCGCGCATCATGGTCCCGCCAACTGACCGACCAGGAAGCCTCGGAATACACCATAAAGAACGTAATGTCCGACTGGTGCCCACTATCCACCCCACTACGTCCCTGCTGCAAAAAGTAAGCAGCCAATCAAATCATCCTCATAGCGATTCTCCAAGCCCCGCGACCTCCCAAGGCCACGTACCAGGTAAGAATTCTCCCGATGAAAACGCATTCTTTGCATGTATTGAACCTCTCCGAAAACCGACCAATAGTCTCAGCAGCCAGCAGCTTGTTCCCCTCTCGAAGATAAAACCCGCAAAGAATACAAACCCTGTAAAAAAGCGCCATCTCCGACCTGCTTTTTTCGGCCAGGTCCCGAATATCAGAAACATCCTCCCAAGCAATCTCAAGCGCACGGGCAATCCCCTCACTCCGTGAAGAAAAATCAGCCCCAGTGATGCTGTCAGGATGTATCAGAATTTCGTGATAAGCCTTGTCAGGCAGCAGACAGACGTTGCCGGCATGGGTAAGTCCCCGTATTCCCAGCTCCCAGTCATCCCAAACGAGGCATCTTTCGTCCCAGCCCCCGATGCCGCGTAAAAACTCAGCATTGAATATAACCCCCTGAGTATTAAGCATCAGACTGAGAATATGAACATGAGGCCGAGCGTTGCAGATAAAAGCGCGTCTCTTCTTTTTCCCGTTGAAATCGTTAAAAGTAGGAAAGCAAACCATATCAGCATCTTCATCCCAAGTCCCCGGCAGCCCGGTGAAAATATCGTCAGAATCAAAGAAATATACCCACTTGGTCTTGCAAAGCGACAACCCCTTGTTTCTGGCCGCTGCGGCTCCTGGCTTAGTCTCTTGAACCACAATGATTTGACATCCGAACCTGGAGGGGATAGTATTGGCCAGTTCCAGTGAGCCGTCAGTGCTCCAGTTATCGACTATTATCAGCTGTTGGAACGCGACACCGCTATTGAGGATACTCTCAACAGTCCTCTCAATGTAGTCTTTGCGATTGAACAAAGGTATGACTATCGAAACATCCATATTCCTTTTATCATGTTGTGAAAAATCGCAAAAGGATTGGCCCGGCTATGGACAAAGTGGTAGCCAGCCTCCTTGAAGCTCCTCCAGACGGCATTCCAAGTCCCGAAAATATGGTTGAAAACTGCCCCTTTGGTCAGTTGCAGCCTGGGGTCTTCGAGAAAATGGTCGCCCGTGGTATCAGGGTCGGTGGAAACAATGAACTCGGGAACGAACATTATCCTGTATCCAGCATCGGACGCATCCTTGAGAAAAACATCCTCTTCGCCAGCCTTGAGGCATTCGCTTCCAAGCCCGAACCGTTCGTCGAACAGTGTGCTGACACCCTTTCGTATGGCCAGTTCGTGCGAAGATGGGTAATAGCCAAGCCTACGGGCATCTGCATAATCCACGGTGGCCATAGGGTACTTTTTCATCGGCTTTCCGTCGTATGACAAAGCGGAAAAACAGATTATGTCAGCATCAGGATACTTGTCAAATGTATCGCGCACAACCTTCAGTCCTTCAACGGTATAACGGTTGTCGGCATCGGCAGTCAGCCGGATGTCGCCGTTGGAATGGGAGAGGGCATTGTTGCGGTTGCGCGAAAGCCCCCGTCCGGGTAGTGTGACAACGACAATGTCGTCCCTCAAAGCCAACTCCTGCGGGATATTGCTCAGATAAGATTCGTCGGTATATTGGAGTGAAATGACGTATCTGATGCCTTCAATCCGAGGCAGAATCATATCGGGGATATGCTCTATATCCCTGTCAATGGCACATATTAATATATCGAGTGTGGTCTCCATTTTTTTCAGTCACGAAGGTAGTTTATTTCACGGATATTCCGTAATTTCGTGGCGTAAAAATAGATAAATAAATCGGGAAAGCCATGACGAAAATCCTGGTAAATATTCCTGATATAGAAGGCTATGAAGATAGAACCATACGCATCAATCAAAGATAGGCATAGTTTCCACTGCGATGTTCATGCCCGTTTCTGGACCGAGTACGACACGGTCGGAGAACTGGAGGCAATTCTCAGGGATGCCTCAGATTTCGGTTTGCCGATAATGCCGGTCGGCGCTGGTTCCAATCTTTTGTTCCGCGACGACTATCCTGGCATACTGCTTCACTCGAACATCCAGGGCATTGAAATCATTGAGTCTGACCTCTCGTCGGCTTTGGTAAGGGTCGGCAGCGGCGTGGTCTGGGACGATTTCGTGGCCTGGGCTGTTTCAAACGGTCTGGCCGGAGTGGAGAATCTTTCCGGAATACCCAGTTCGGTCGGTGCCACCCCTGTTCAGAACATCGGAGCGTATGGCGTGGAGGTGAAGGATGTCCTGGATAGAGTCGAAGTGCTTGACCGTGAGACGCTTGAGACTACTGTCTTAAAGGCGTCGGATTGTGCTCTCGGCTACCGCGACAGCCTCTTCAAGCACGAATGGAAAGACAAGTATGTGGTGACGCATGTGGTCTATAGGCTGACACCATATAATATGTCTTCCACATCGGCGGGGTACAGCTTCCGTCTGGACTACGGCCAGCTGCGGGAGCGTGTAATGGCTGCCACCGGCGGCAATCCGACACTTGAAGCAGTCCGTGAGTGTGTTCTTGCCATTAGGGGTGAAAAACTTCCTGACCCTTCAGTGTTGGGAAATGCCGGCAGTTTCTTTGTGAATCCGGAACTTACTGAGGCAGAATTCAAGAATTTGCAGGAAAAGTTCCCGGAGATTCCATTCTGGGATCTTTCCTCTAATGCGGAAAAACGCAATAAAGTCCCTGCTGCATGGCTTATTGAACAGGCGGGCTGGAAGGGGAAAAATCTTGGAGAAGCCGGCTGTTATGAAAAGCAGCCGCTGGTGTTGGTCAATAGGGGACAGGCTACCGGAAATGACATATATGCCTTGTATGAAAAGATTGCGGCCGATGTGGAACGCATCAGCGGTATCTGTCTCTGCCCTGAAACTGTAATAATCTAATTTTCAATATATTATGAAGAAATTATTGTCATTTGTAATTGTGCTGCTTGCTTTATCATGCTGTCTGTCAGCACAGAACCTTCCCAACAAACCGCTTTCCATCGACGATTGGTCAGTGGAGCAGAACGAAGTTACTGAATCTGGATTTCAGTATGATATCCATTTTTCCATCACCAATACAACCGATTCTCTGCTGCAGAATTATGCTGTTACTTTCAAGGCGGACACATGTAAAGAAGAACCAACATCACTGCCTGCAGTAATATCCGGTCTGAAACCTTTCGAAACAGGTCATTACATTGTAAGTGTACGTCCGGTGACAAGCCGTGACGAATCAATCTCTGGTCATTTGGAAGATGCCTCGGGGCGTACAATGTCTCCCACTTTTGACCTTAGAATGAACAATAACCCGTTATTTGTCATTACCCCTGGCACTATCAGCTGCCTGTTCACAAAGGCCGATACAGTTGCCCACAGGGCGCACTATATTTTCCGCGCTTTTGTCCAGAACAAGACCTCGGAGACTTCAGGTCGGATTATCTATGTGCAGTGTGGAGACAACATCTGCAAGATTCCGGCCGACTCCCTGAAACCCGATGAAAAACGGATTGTTTCCGCGGAAATCAGTGTGCCGGAAGGAAAACACCGGCTTTTTGCCTACGACAGCAGGAAAAT
>DCHH01000059.1:811-13774 GCA_002315625.1 Bacteroidales bacterium UBA1757 | reverse complement strand
TCCAGAGCCTTCTCGTAGAATGAAAGGGGGAGCATCATGGCTTCTCCTCCGTGCCATGTAAACAGCACTTCCCTATTCGTCTGAGCCCCAATGTACTGCTGAATAAAACGACGCAGCAGCGACTCGCTCATCGCATGCCTTCCCGCTTGAGGATAGAGTTTTGACTTCTCCAGGTAGTAGCAATATCGGCAGGCCATGTTGCAGCTGGCGCCGACAGGCTTGAGCATCACATAGAGCGGGTAGGTCGGGAAAAGAAAGGCATTGTCCATCTGTTTATTGTCTCTGGCTGAAGGTGTATCTTCCAGAAGTAATTTCTTCTATCGTAAGCTTCTGAAAGACAGTGTCATGAAGTTGCATTGTTGCATCCGTCCGCTCATAAATGAATGCAATATGTCCGTCCTGTGTCAGGCAGAATGTCGAATAGGAAGAGTTGCTAGGGGTCACTTCAAAGCGGTTCCACCCTAGTCCGAATGACTCCGGTGAAATTGTACTGAAGTCGGCATTCAAGGGGAGAGCCTTGTAGTAGATGGAGACATGAGAACGTTTCGGACCGTATGGAACCGACTGGAGATATAGCCAGACCGGCTGCTTGCTCCGGTTGTCATACGCTTCCAGGGCCATGATTTCACCGTTGCATGCGTTGTCTTGGGCTATTATGTCGCTGGAGAGTGCCGGCTGCTCCCAGTGTCCGGTCGTGAAGGTATCGTCGTCAAAGCGGAAGATGTTGAAATAGCGGCCTTGTGTACGGCTACTCAAAATCACAGAGCCGTCGGGCAGTTCCTCAGTCTTGGGTTCGTCCCCTTTCGGACAGCAAGAAACCGTGTCGCCGAGCAGATTCCAGCTCTCGCCGAAGTCGTCAGAGTAGATTACGGCATTTCCATACCGGATGGAAAGCAATGAGCAATAGAGCCGGTAATAGTCACCCTTTTTGACATAGCGGCTCTGGTGGATTTTCCCTGAGCCAATGAAAAGGCAGTTGAGTTGAGGCAACAGTTTGTAGATGGAATGGGAAATATTGACACCATTTTCCCATTCAGAACCATCCTTGGAGCCGTAGAACCTATAGACCTGCTGAGCTCCGTTCCGCCAGACAGGCCGCCCCGTACTGTCGCCCACGCAAAGAATCATCTGCCGGTCAGACTCTCTGTCAGCGACAAGGGCAGCATCGCCAAAGCCGTAAATGGTTGCAGCGTATGTCGAATCATGGCAGTCGGCAATCTTCAACGGTGCGCCCCAAGTCTCTCCCCCGTCCTGACTCAGACGGCAGAGGATATCAATGGGAAGCGCCCAACCCACATCCCGTCCGTGAGTATAACGGTCGTCAGAAACCGCGACCAAAGTCCCGTTTACGGTGCTGGCAATGGCAGGGATGCGGTAATAGACAGAATCCTTCACGGTCCGAAACAACACCTTGTCCGTTGGAGTTTTAGGATGCCCCGTATCGCTGCGGAAGGTTGAAGCGGGAAGGTCGGCCCCGTTCACCAGATTGGCGGTCGTATATGGCTGCCAGCCATACCGGACAGTCACGGGATCAGGCACTTGAGGGGAAGAAACCATCACCATAGTGCCATTGATTACTTTGGCCGCGCAAGGGTAGAAGACCCCGTCGTCACCGCACATTTCAAAGGTGCGGAGTTCCTTCCCGTCAGATGTGTGGAGGCCCTCTCCATTTGCAAAAGAAACGATGGCTTTCCCCTGTTCAAAAGAGAGCGATTCAAACAGCGGTCCATTGCAGACGAGGGGCACTTCGTATGTGTCGTGAAGCGCAAGCAGGGCAAGACGGTGGCCTACAGGCTCCTTGCGTCGGGGATGGACGTTGCCCGGCTCCCCACAATCGCTGCTGACGGCCATGTTGATATGCTCGTACTCATCAAGCAGCAGGCGCTGGGCATCACGGAACCAGGGCCATGAGGGGCGTTTCATGCCCGAAATCTGGACGTAATAGAACGGCATGGTATCGTTCTGCCAATAGTCTCTCCAACCGTCCACCAGCAGGCCGAACAACCGGTCATGCGCCTCAATGTTATGGGCGTTCGATTCCCCCTGATACCATATTACTCCTGCAATTGGGAATTTTTCCATCGGCAATATTCCAGCCTCAAACATGTAGCATGGCTCGTAAGGGTGACGCTGCATTGCAGATGTTGCCTTGGCAATATTCTTTTTCGCCCTTCCCCGTACCCACTCCTGATTGAAGTCATTGTTCAGCCAGTCATACTGTACTGCAGGAAATTCCAGTTCCAGAGATTTTCTGTCAACCCAGCTCTCAATGCCGGTCCCACCTACCGCATTGCAGACAAGGCCCACTGGAACATGCAGCGAGTCGCGCAGTTCCTTGCCGAAATAGTATCCGACAGCGGTAAATTCGGCCGCCGTCTCGGGTGTGCAGAGCATCCAGCCGTCGGTCTTCACATAAAGCAGCCGGTTGACAGAATCCATGCTGGAGGCAGTCCATTCCACGTTGTCGGTGCGCCAGCGTGCCTTCATATCGTACAGACGGATGTCATTACAGGTGGCTAGTGGAATGTCCCGGGAAGCGGTTGCCGACTCTTTCAGACGGAACTCCATATTGCTTTGTCCAGAGCAGAGCCAGATTTCGCCTGCGAGAACATCCTTATAGACCAGCTTTCGGGAAGGTGCAGAAACTTTCAAGGTATATGGACCTCCCGCCGCAAGGGGACCTGCCTCAACTCTCCATCGGCCGTCATGCGAGGCTTGCGTACGGTAGCGCTTGCCGTCTATGGAGACCTCGACAGATTCATTTCTGTCTGCACGGCCCTCAATGGCAAAGAGACGTTCACGGGGCAAAACCATGTAGTCGGAATACATGCACGACATTTTCAGTCCTCCGTAATCGCCAGTGATAGACTGACATACCGTTTTTGCCAGAATCTCCGTCCCTTCAGCATTTGGATGGACGGCATCGGGGAAAAGGTCAGGACGATGATATAGAGGCTCCTCCAAATCAATCAGTTCCACCCCGGCTCCGGTCGCCACCCGCTCTATGCAGGCGTTGATTTCGCTTCGCCAGTCACGGGTTCCGCTCTCAAAACGTTTGTGACGGAAAGTAAGCGGTGTGAGGCGGGCTATAAGAATGCGGCACTGCGGATTCAACTGGCGGCAGGTATCTATCAGGGCCCGGTAGTCGCCGATAAATTCATCCCGATAGTTTGGCCAGTTGCGCGGGTCGGTGTCGTTGATACCCAAATGGATGACCACAATGTCGGCCGCAAACGCCTTGGCCTCCCGCCATTCCTGCTGACAGACGTATGGACGATGGCCGTGACGAAGCAGCGTGGCGCCGCTTTTGCCGAAATTGCGCACCTCGTAGGAGCTCCCGAGCATTTCCTGCAGCAAGACCGGATAGGCCTGTGTTCCACGGTCAGGAAGCCCATAGCCATACGTAATGCTGTTTCCAATACACGCCACCTTGACGCTCTTATCACGGGAAGAAACGGCCTGCAGAGCGATTGCCCACAGAAAAAACAGGAATATCAGAGACTTTTTCATTTGACCATGATTTCATCGAAAGGGTTGGACATTTTTACTGCTCAAACGTATGTATTTTTTTCCACAAAACAGACATCGCCGTTGCAAAAAATCAAAATAGAATCCGTTTCTTTGTCATAAAATCAAACGTATATGAAACGGCTTGCAAAAAACACTTTATTTCTCCTCTCCAGCCTTCTGCTGGCAGTTTTCTCCAGTTGCACATGCAAAACCGACGGCATTATCCGTACGCAGACGCCAGAACGTCCTGACGGACAGAAAGATGTGTTGGAACTTGCTCTGCCGCCGATTGACACGGTAAGGGTCGGTTTCATTGGTGTGGGGATGAGAGGCGAGAGTGCCGTCTATCGTTATGCACACATTCCCGGCGTTCAGATTAAGGCGATGTGCGACCTCCATGCCGACAGGGTGGAGAATTGCCAGCGCTTCCTGCGCGAAGCCGGTATGCCTGATGCGGACAGCTATGCCGGTTCGCCCGACGCATGGAAAGCCATGTGCGAGCGAGACGACATCAACCTTATTTATATATGCACCGACTGGATTGACCATGCCGAGATGATGGTCTATGCTATGGAGCACGGAAAGAACGTCGCCTGCGAGGTGCCGGCTGCCATGAATCTGGAGGAAATCTGGAATGTCGTCAATACGGCTGAGCGGACACAGCTTCACTGTATGATGCTCGAAAACTGCTGCTATGATTTCTTTGAGATGACCACTTTGAACATGGCTCAGCAAGGGCTCTTTGGCGAGGTGATGCATGTGGAAGGGGCCTATCTGCACTGCCTTGACCAGTTCTGGGACGAATACGAAGGCAACTGGCGGATGACCTTCAACAAGGCTCACCGCGGCGATGTCTATCCCACACATGGCATGGGTCCCGTCAGCCAGCTGCTCAACATCCACCGCGGCGACCGTCTCCAATACCTTGTTTCGATGGACACCAAGGCGGTTTCCATCCCGGCTATGCTCCGCGCCAAAGGCGATTCGTCGGAGGTGGCCAACGGCGACCATACCATGACAATGATTCGTACCGTCAACGGCAAGACCATCCAGATTCAGCACAACACCGCTACCCCGCGCCCCTACAGCCGCCTCTATGAATGCACTGGCACAAAGGGCTATGCCCAGAAATATCCGGTTGAGGGGTTTGCCCTAAGCAAGGGGACGGTCAGTCCGGACGACGTTCCAAACTATCAGAACCTGAACGGACACAGGTTTGTCGATGCCGAGACGAAGGCTGCCCTTATGAAGAAGTACCGGAGCCCGATTCTGACTGACGACCTGGAAGAGCATGCCAAGGAGGTCGGCGGACACGGCGGTATGGACTACATTATGGACTACCGGCTGGTCTATTGCCTCCGCAACGGACTTCCCCTCGACATGGACGTTTATGACCTTGCCGAATGGTGCTCGCTTATTCCACTTTCAGCCCTTTCGATTGAAAACGGTTTCGCTCCCGTGGAGGTTCCCGATTTCACCCGTGGAAACTGGAACCGGGTGCAGGGATTCCATTATGCTATGTAATAATTTCAAAATCAATTTTATATGACAATCCGACATTCCTTCCTTTTCTGCCTTGCAGCATTGGCCGGCTTGTTTTCCTGTGTGGAAAAGCCGGCGTTCACGGCCTCTTTCGATATCATTCCAGCCCCTGAAGAAGTCACTTTGGATAATGGTGGCGCTTTCATTCTTACAACCAATACCCCGGTCATCTGCGAGTCCGATGACGAAGACATGCTGCGCAACGCCGCTTTTTTGAAGGAGTATCTCCATCTGGAACCAGCTTGTGACCAGAGCAATACCAAGAGGCAAATCGTTCTGGAACTCGGTCTGGAAGCAGAAAATCCAGAAGCGTATCTCCTGACAGTCAGCAAAAAACAGATTCTCATCAAGGGAGCCACCGCAGCCGGTGTCTTCTATGGCATACAGACATTGCGCAAGGCCGTTCCCGCCACGTGGGAGGGTTCTGTGGCCATTCCCTCTGCAACTGTAAAGGACGCTCCGCGCTTTTCCTACCGCGGCGCCCATTTTGACCCGTGCCGCCATTTCTTCACCATTGAAGAGACCAAGACCTATCTGGACATGATGGCAATGCACAACATGAACCGTCTTCACTGGCACATCAGCGAGGACCAGGGATGGCGCATTGAAATCAAGAAATACCCCAAGCTGACAGAGGTGGGAGCCTATCGTCCCGGAACGGTTGTCGGGCATTATTCCGATGCCAACATCAAGGATGACAGCCCCTACGACGGCATTCCCGTTTCCGGGTTCTACACTCAGGAAGAGGCCCGCGAAATTGTCCGGTATGCAGCTGACCGCTATATCACAGTCATCCCCGAAATTGACCTTCCCGGACACATGGTGGCAGCACTTACCGCCTATCCCGAGTACGGCTGCACAGGCGGCCCGTATGCCGTTTGGGGCTACTGGGGCGTTTCAAAGGACATCCTTTGCATCGGCAAGGACAAGACCATGAAGTTCCTGGAGGATGTTCTGGATGAAATCACCCAGATTTTCCCGTCGGAATATATCCATATCGGCGGTGACGAAGCGCCTAAGGTGCGCTGGAAAAACTGCCCCGACTGTCAGCGGAAAATCAAGGAACTTGGACTGAAGGACGACGAGCACTCTTCTAAGGAGGAGAAGTTCCAGGGCTATGTGGTCAACCATATCGAGAAGTTCCTCGCCGAGAGAGGAAGAAAGATTATCGGCTGGGACGAGATTCTGGAGGGTGAAGTCACCCCAAACGCTACCATCATGTCGTGGCGTGGAGAGAAGGGTGGCATTGCCGCTGCCCGGCTCGACCACGATGTAATCATGGCACCGAACACCTATTTTTATCTTGACTACTATCAGGGATATGACAAGCAATATGAACCCGATGCCATCGGCGGCTACCTGCCCCTTGGATGGGTCTATAGTTACAGCCCCATGCCTGTTAGTCTCACACCGGAAGAACAGAAGCACATCATCGGCGTGCAGGCCAACCTTTGGACCGAGTATATCTCCACATTCAGCCAGTGCCAGTACATGGTGCTTCCTCGCTGGGCAGCCGTGTCGGAAATCCAGTGGTCTGACCAGTCGAAGAAGGATTTCGACTGCTTCCTGCACCGTTTGCCAAAGATGCTTGACCAGTACGAGGCTGCCGGCTACAATTTTGCCCGCAACATTTTCGAGGCGAACACCGCCTTCAAGCTCCTTGAGAACGATAGTGTGGAGGTGAAGCTCTTCACTCTGAACGATGCCCCCATCCACTACACGACGGACGGCAGCGAACCAACCCTGGAGTCTCCCCTGTACGAAGCTCCCTTCACCGTCCAGGCCGGTACCCTACTTCGCGCAATAGTGGACCGTGAAGGCGGCGACCCCCACCCCCTCTACCGTTCCGTCCTGCCCCGCTGGCTGAAAGACAAACCTTGGTAAACGTCTCTTTTTCATTCTTTTCACTTATACCGTTGGCCCCGACTACAGCAAAACCGCAACACCGGTATCAAGACTTATTTCTTACAGCTTCTGAATTTCCTCAACAGGCATTCCAGTACATTCGGCAATGACCTCAACCGGGATTCTTTTATTTTCGTTCGTTCTTTTCCCGTTCGCTCCTTTAGCCTAGTTCGTATTGGTATTCAAATATTGCATTGGTAGTCAGATAACGCTTTTCGGCACTTTCATATCGTAATTGGAGATGCTAGGTTGACCCGCGAACATTATTTTGAAGGATAAATTTGGTATTTTGGGTCAAAACTATATACCTTTGCAGTGACATTATAATGTTACTATTATGCAGTTGTTTCATGGTTCGACCGTCGTAGTGGGGAAACCGAAATTCGGGACCGGCAATCCGCACAATGACTATGGGTTGGGGTTTTATTGCACCGAAAACCTCGATTTGGCAAAGGAATGGGCATGCAGGATGCCGGCAAATGGTTTTGCAAACCAGTATTCAATAGTGTCCGAAGGTCTTTCCGTGCTGGATTTGACCGAAAGCAAGTGGCACATTCTCAACTGGCTGGCGATTCTTCTGGAAAACAGGATATTTGAAATCAGCAGTCCTCTTGCCCAGGAAGCACGCGAGTACATGATTTCGACTTTTCTCCCATCATATAAAGACAAGGACATAATTGTGGGATACCGTGCCGACGATTCGTACTTTTCCTTCGCCAAAGCCTTTCTCAATGGAACCATTTCACTGCGCTCCCTTTCGGAAGCGATGCGTCTGGGCAAACTCGGCCAGCAGTATTGTATCAAAAGCCAGAAGGGGTTTGATTCTCTCACATTTGAGCAGGCAATTCCGGCAAACGGACAGGAATTTTTCATCCGGCGCAGTGCCCGTGATTTACGGGCAAGAGAGGATTACATAAAACTGCTCTCCGCACAAAGCCGGGCCGCCGATGACATCTATATGATTGATATTCTCAGACAACAATGGGGAAACGACGATGAACGCTTACGATAAGACTTATCTGGAAGATGCCATGGAAAATCTCGGAGCCATGGCAGACTATGGCGTGAACAGACTTGGATTATCCGAGCCGGAATTATGGTCCAGATTCCTTTCAAGCGGGGCAGCCGACCGCTTCGGAGCCGGTGCTCCAGACATAGTGGCAGGGCATTCAGGTATAGAGCTGGCATGTATGGTCATGCAGAAATCAGGGAATGATGTCGGGAGCTGTGACGGAATGGTCTCCATTTCTTCCCCACAATACTGGGCCGGATGGACTTTGGCCTATTATCAGTGGGCGAGAGGTTATTCCTTTCAGGAGATGTCGGATGCCGGCCTCAACCTTGAACAGGTTACGGCAATGTATTTTCCCCTTCACGAAGCTGACATTTCCGTATTCGTAGAGATTGCAGACAGGCAATACCAACAATGGTCTGCCACATCCTGGTTAAAAAAGTCCCGAAAGCTGAACGGGATGACTCAGGCGGAACTCTCTGAAAAGTCAGGCGTCCCCATCCGCCTTATCCGTGCATACGAACAGGGTACCATCGACCCCCAACGCGCAGAGTACCGGACAATCCGCCACCTGCAGCGAGCGCTTCATCTTTAGCCTCAGTCAGCGCTTGCGGATTTTGTAGCCCCAGAAGCCGTTCCAGAGGATGAAGAGGAAGCAGGGGATGCCGAAGATGATGAACGGCAGGAATGTGGCTGCAAGCAGCAGATTGGACTGTGCACCAGTGGCACTCAGCGAGTTGCGCAGCACCGGCATAAGGAACGAGTTGATTCCCAGGGCAAAGCCCAAAGAGAAGAACATAAGGCCGACAAATGCCAGCGGAACCAGAATTTTCTGTGATTTCTTTTCGATAGCGCTCATGATTTCCGAATTAAGGTACAGCAGACGGCTTTGAAAAATCCGCAGTTATTTTGCCGTAGAGATAATCAATATTTGGAAAGGAACACGCTCTTGCCGTATTTTTAGTAATTTCGCACGGCAATATTTCATTCGACATATTTCCAGACGACTTGAACAATTGAAAATGAATAAGGCATTTCTGGCATTGGCACTGGGGACATTCGGCATCGGGATGACCGAATATTCCATGATGGGGCTTCTCCCCTTTCTGGCAGACGATTTTGGAATCACGGTAACACAGGCGGGGCATTTCATCTCGGCATACGCGCTGGGAGTATGTACCGGGGCACCGCTCGTTGCCCTTCTTCTGCGCAAGAAACCGCTGAAATCGATTCTCTACATTCTGGTGTCGATTATGATTTTTTCGACACTTTCTATGACGATATGTCCTGCCAGTCTTAAGGGATACTACCTGATGATGTTCATCCGCTTTATCGGCGGACTTCCCCACGGCGCATATTTCAGCCTGGCGACCATCATTGCAAACCGCCTCGCCCCGGCCGGCAAATCGACCTTCGCCATTTCGATGATAATCTCCGGCATGACCATTGCCAACCTGGTGGGGATACCGGTGGGGACATTCCTTTCGAATCTGTACAGTTGGCGGCTCGTTTTCGGGACTGCCTGCCTTTGCGACCTGCTGGCCATGGGGGCCATTCTCAAATGGATGCCCTATCTTGAGCCTCTCCCCGACCACGGTCTGCGCAATACTCTGGAATTTGCCAGACATCCCGCCCCATGGCTTATTCTCGTGGCCACCATCATGGGCAACTGCGCTATTTTTGCCTGGTACAGTTACGTTTCCCCGACGCTGACCCTCCTCTCGGGGGTTCCACTTTCATGGCTGTCGGTGATGATGGTGCTCTGCGGCGCGGGAATGTTCGCCGGCAACCTTCTCGGCGGCAAACTGGCCGACCGTTTCGGCCCCGGACATACGGGTCGCGGCATCGACCTGGCCATGTGCCTGTTCCTGCTGCTGATTGCCCTGACGGCCCAATGGAAATGGTGCCAGATACCTCTTTTATTCCTTACATGCGCCTCGCTGTTTGCCGTTTCACCGCCCCAGCAGAATCTGCTGTTCCGCTTCAGCAAGGGTGGCGAACTCTTTGGCGGCGCTTTCGTCCAGATTGCGTTCAGTCTGGGCAATGCCCTCGGCGCCTGGCTGGGAGGCCTTCCCATCGACGAGTCCGTTCCTACGACGTTCCATTATCCGCCGCTTATCGGTGCTGCTGCCGCCCTTATCGGTGTCGCCGCCTACTCCATCTTCTGCCACCGCTATGAAAAGCCATCCTTTAAGGGGGCAAAAGCGGTCTGTGTAGTGGCATTGCTGCTTTTTGGAGGAGCCGCTGCTGCTCAGACGCCGGTGAAAGACTTGCAGTCCGGCCCACGGACATTCCTCGTAAATCCATATCTGGAGGGGGAAAGCGACTCTCCTTATATATTTTCCAGTTTGAAGGAAGCCCTGTCCAAGGTGGAGGACGGAACCGCCGAAGAGCCTATGACGGTTTATCTGATGCCCGGTGTACACTGGCTTGATGACCCCGACGACCCGCAAATCCGCCGTTCTGACAACGGAACAATGCCATACGGCGTGGAGGTTTCATGCAACCACTTGAATCTCATCGGCTTGGATGAAAACAAGGACAATGTGGTAGTGGCCGTAAACCGTGGTCAAATGGCCGGTGCGGAAGGGAATTTCACAATGATGCATCTGACAGGCAATGACATTACCTGCCGCAACATCACCTTCGGAAATTACTGCAATGTAGATCTGATATTTCCCTACGACACTCTCCAGAACCGTCCGATGCGCACTTCGTCCATTACCCAGTCGCAGCTGATTGTCTGCAACAGCGACCGGGTATATTGCGAAAACTGTGCATTTATCAGCCGCCTGAACGCCTGTCCGTTTTCGGGAAGCCGGCGTGCCCTGTTCTCTCGCTGCCACATAGCCTGCGGCGACGATGCCCTCCCCGGTTCGGCCATATTTTTGGGGTGCACGATGGATTTCTACAGTTCAAAACCATTCTACAGCACCTACGGCACAGGGGCGGTCTTCCTCGACTGTGATTTCCGGATTTACACATCCAAGGTGCAGTACATGACCAAAGTAGGCAATCCCGTCACCCTGATTGACTGCCGTTTCCTCCATAGTCATCCCGACGGAACGCCCGACGACAACCTCCGTCTGGAATGGACCCGATATCCGCACCCTTCACTCCGCTGTTATCAGTACAATATCACACTGAACGGGCGTCCGGTCCGCTTCAACGGTACGAATGATGCTTTGGCTGAGGTTACTGTGCAACTGGAAGGGAAGCCTGCTTTGGCCGCCTATAAGTTTGCTTTTCAGGGGATTGACTACTACAATGTCTATGGTCTGACCCGGGGTGGCGACGATTGGGACCCGCTGGGGCTGAAATCACTGACTGAAATGGCCAGTGCGGCCAATCATTCTGACTATACGGCTGTTCCTACTATGCTTCGCATCCAGCCTAATGAGGTGGTGCTGGAGACTGCTCATGAGCTTCAGGGGGCTAAACCCGGAACGGCCCGCTCTTCTAAAACTGTCTTTACCGGTACACTTTTGCGATTTGGAAACATTCCTGTGGCTGACTCACGCGGGGCCGGCTCACATGGGGCCTTGTCAAATCAATGGACAACCACCCTTGGCCATGAACTCAAGCTTGAAGGAAACGACAATTCCTGTACCCTTTCCGCTCAAAACGAAGGGGAAGAACCGGTGAAGGGTCTGCTTCAGCTGCGTCACCCTGACGGAATCGAAGGGGCGGCCGTTGTAACTGTTCTTCCACGGACACTCCCAGCGCCCTCCTTGGCCGGTGGTTCGGCTGGATGTTCCAAGTCACTTTCCCTGAAACTGCGCAAGGGGACGGCCCACCTCTCCTACACGCTTGAGAAACAGGAAGGAAGGGAACGCACTGACTGCTCGGTCATTACCTGGTACCGTTGCGTGGATGGTGCCGGCACGCGCGATATTCCCGTTGCCGTGTCACGACTTGACCGGCCCGAATACGATTACCGTCTTACCCGTGCCGATGTCGGTTTCTTTCTCAAGGCAGTGGTCGAACCCCGCAACAGCCGCAGTCTGACTGGCGACGGCATTTCAGTGATAACAGCCAAGCCCATTGTCCTTGCTGATGTCAAAGAGCGGGGAAATGACTATGAAACTGATTTCCAGTCGTTCCCGACCACGCCGCAACTGGAGATCATCCCCGGTTTCTGGACAGTTGATGCTTACAAGCCTCTCGACACCAAAGCATACCCTTGGGCGGCACAACCCGACCAGGGCTGGAGGTACGGCTCTGCGCAGGACGGTGCCGTCGGGACCGGTCTTCTGCAACTCACCCAAGGGGCACGGCTTCTCTACACGCCACTGCCGGTTTCCGACGGCGGTACGGAGGGTCGCGACACCGATATGGATATCGTATGGTCTGTCGATCCCTGCAAAACTGCTTCTCAGGGTTTCGGGTCGGCCACAGGCCAGTATATGGACCTGTACATCAAGTTCGACACCCGTTCCCTTTCGGGTTACGCGCTGCGAATCGAGCGGACGCCGAAGTATGCCAACGCTGTTGATTTCACCCTGGTACAGTATGTCAACGGGGTAGTGACTCCCATTTCGGAATCCGTTTCGGCGACCTGTTTCCTGACCGGCTGCACCATTCATCTCCGCGCCGAAAAAGGCACATTGACAGCCGATGTCACCACAACCACTCCGCGGACTTCCACTGACCGTCCGGCCACGACAGAGCGCGCCTCCCTTCCGCACGAGGTTCATCTCTCAGCGCCCGTCTCCCCCACTCCACACACCGGCTACGGCCTCCAACACACCGGCACAGTCCGTGGTGGCAGCAGCGCCACCATGCTCCACCGCCTCTCGGTCCGGTATCTCCCCTAAAACCAATTATTTCTTAGGGGATATTCTGCCGTTTCTGAGAGTTTACTTGCTTTTTTACCATGGTAACTTTGCGCTGTAATTGACATCGTTTATGAAAACCACATCTGTTGCACTCGGAGCTTATTTCGAGGAGTTTATCTCTACAACCATCAAAACAGGCAGATACAACAATGCCAG
>DCHH01000059.1:390-796 GCA_002315625.1 Bacteroidales bacterium UBA1757 | reverse complement strand
TTACGTATGCTTGAGGAAAATGAAAAGCGTGTTCTGGAACTTTATATGGCAATCAAGGAAGTAGAGGATAGCGGGAGATACGAGGATTTCGACCCTCTGGAACATCTCAGCCAACTGAAAACAACCAGAAAGCATGAATAAATACCAACTCACAAATAAAGCTGTAGAAGACCTTGATTCCATCTGGGAATACACGGCTGTGGGTTGGTCTGAAAAGATGGCCGATGAGTACTACAAATCGCTGACAGACACTTTTCAATCCATAGCAGAGCATCCATGTCATCTTGACAGGGAATATACCGAAATCCATCAGGGACTATATCGCAGGAGCTGCCGAAAGTATGTTACCCGGGAAAGTCCTGTAGTACACAGGCATGTTACTGTCAAGCGAATAGACCACGACCTC
>DCHH01000059.1:160-290 GCA_002315625.1 Bacteroidales bacterium UBA1757 | reverse complement strand
GCGGCCATACATCGCCGTAGAAGCGGTTCACATCCGTCCCATCATAGGCCGGACGACCCTGCTTGCGGCTGCTTTGCAGCTTGTCAATCTCGCTCAGATCCCAGCCGTCAGGGAAGATGAGCTTCGCCCT
>DCHH01000059.1:0-131 GCA_002315625.1 Bacteroidales bacterium UBA1757 | reverse complement strand
TCCTCCAGCGACGCATACAGGTACTGCCTGCCGGGGATGAACTTGAGCCCGTCCGTGACGGTGCCCCAATGCAGGCAGGAGTACTTCCATAATAATTCCGAAAAAAACTTTTCAAATAAAACCATTTTCCC
>DCHH01000094.1 GCA_002315625.1 Bacteroidales bacterium UBA1757 | reverse complement strand
TCCAGACCCGTATCGTCAGCAAAGCAGTTGCAATGGAGTCGGTCATAGACATAGCGGGCCTTCTGCAAGGCATTGCCTTCAAGGGTTTCGGAGGTTTCAGGGATGTCATCCACTATTCCGAGTTCCTTACAACCGACCAGTTCAAAGGGAGAGACAGCCTTTCCTCCATCATTGAGCATGAAGGAGACTTCCTCAAGTTTGTGAGCGTTGTGTGATGCGAATACCAGTTTCATTTTGAGAGTTCTAACATTCTGTTGATTGGAATAATTGCCTTGCTGGCAATCTCCGGATTAACCGTAATTTCGGGCGTTTCGTCGCGAAGACATGCATACAATTTTTCCAGCGTATTCAGTCGCATATCCTTGCAGACATTACGGCTGCATGATTCATCTTCAGGGGGAGCGGGAATAAATTGTTTGGTGGGACATCGGCGCTGCATCTCAAAAAGGACTCCCGACTCGGTGGCCACGATAAACGAAGTGGCCGAATCTCGCTCAACAAACGAAATCAGAGCTGCTGTAGAACCCACAAAGTCCGCCATTCCAGAGATTTCCTTCTTGCATTCAGGATGTGCAATCAGCTTTGCCCCGGGATTATCCTGACGAATTTGCATTATTCGCTGCAGTGAGAACTGTTCATGGACACTGCACGCTCCGTTCCACAGAAGCATATTCCGTCCAGTCAGGCTATTGATGTAGTTTCCGAGATTGCGGTCGGGACCGAAAATGATTTTTTCGTCCTGCGGCAGGCTGTTGACTATCTTCACTGCATTTGTGGAGGTGACAACGATGTCGGTCAAAGCCTTGACAGCGGCAGAAGTATTGACGTAACTGATGACCGTATGCCCCGGATTCTCCTCGATGAAAGACTTGAGGGCTGCTGCTTCACAGCTGTCTGCAAGTGAACATCCAGCCGTAATATCAGGGATGAGTACTTTCTTGGACGGGCAGATGATTTTGGCCGTTTCGCCCATGAAGTGGACACCGCAGAGCACTATGATGTCGGCATCAGTTTTTGCAGCCTGCTGAGCCAGAGCCAGGCTATCGCCAATCACATCGGCTATTTCCTGGATGTCATCCTCCTGGTAATAATGGGCCATAATCACCGCATGCTTTTCCCTGCGCAGCCGCCCGATTTCATTTTTCAGTTGTTCCTTATCCATATTACTCCATATAATAGCTTACGTGCGGCGGAATATTGTAGGCAACGTTCTGCCATGCAATGCCCAAACGATAGACGGGGTCGTGCATAAGGGTGACACGGCGCGTCTCACATGGAATCGTCGTGAAGTAAATGCGCAGCTCCTTGTTGTCACGGGTACGGAGTACCACCTCCTCTCGCCAGTCACCGAAAAGGTCGGCACTGAGAGCCGGAGTTGCCTTCGTCCCGTTGTTCGAGACACACTCATTTGCTTGGAAAAGAACCTCAACGGAGTCCTTCTCCCAGTTGTATTTGCTGACAGTATTCTTGTCAAGCAGTTCTCGCTGCGGGTCGGCATCCCACCACACGGCAAAGTTGCAGCTATTCGGCGTACGGTCGGAAATCTTTTTCCCCTTGCATGAATACAGGCCGCTGATTCCGCCTCCATAGACCCAGCATTCACTGCCTGGATAGCGGGGGTCAATGTCAAATGCAACAGCCCGTCCGGGACCCTGACGCTTACGTTCATGGGCTACTGCAGCACTGTCGGTAGGATAGTTCCAGTAGATTTCACCTGTTCCAGCGTTTCGGAAGTTCATACCGTAGTCACCGACTGGTTCCTGTGTATTGAACACTTCCAGTCCGGGACGCTCCGGGTCGAGGTCGCCGACATGCATGGCATCGGCATGTCCGATTCGTGTTGAATAGAGACCCGTTCCGTCGTGATCGACCACCATATTTCCATAAATAATTTCATCAAAACCGTCCCCGTCGGCATCGGCCACACTGATGTTGTGGTTTCCCTGTCCACGATAGACACGGTTCTCAGGGTGTTCGGGGTCGTCGCTGTCGAAAAACCAGCGGAGTTTCAATTCCTTGCCGTCCCAGTCGAAGGCGGCAAGGGTGGAGCGGGTATAGTAGCCGCGGCACATGACCACACTGGGATGCTGTCCGTCAAGGTAGGCGACACATGCCAGATACCGGTCTGAGCGGTTTCCATGACCGTCGCCCCAGACAGAGGCGAGTTCCTCGGTTGTTGGCTGAAGTTTTCCCGGATAGCGGGAAGGCACATAATCAATAGTCTGAAGCTCTTCTCCAGTGGCACCCTTGAAAACGGTCAGGTACTCAGGTCCGCTGAGAATATGGCCTCCGCTACGTCTGGCCCGTTCAGCCTCATTTCCGCCCGGAGGCATCATGTATGCTGCGAAATTGTACTTTGCGGATTCAGCCACGAAAGAATCGATAACAGCCTGAGGAGTGGTCTGGCCGCTCAGGTTGTAAGCCTCCATCTTTCGCCACCAGTAACTCATCCTCTCTCGGGCGATTGTCTCTTCTCCGGCATTGGGACGCGGCTGCATTCTTGGAACTCTTTCGGAATCTCCCTTGGCGGGCTGCTGGCGCCAGTCGGCCTCTGCATCACCAACGACGTTCCCCATTCCGTCAACCGTTCCATCGGCAGTCTTGCAGATTATTTCCGACTTGCCGTCGCCGTCAAAGTCGAACACCATGAACTGGGTATAGTGCGCCCCCTCGCGGATATTCTTGCCAAGGTTGATACGCCATAGAAACGTACCATCCAGACGGTAGGCTTCTAACTTAGTCTCTCCCGTCATGCCGCTACCGGAATTGTCGCGAGGCATCATCTCCTGCTTGACAATGATTTCATATTCACCATCACCGTCCAGGTCGCCCACCGAGCAGTCGCCCGGGGTATGGCGTTCAAGGGTCTGCAGAGGTATTGAAATGTAATTTTTACCGACACTGTTTGCCGGAATGGTGTAGCGGCTTCCTGCAGCACAGGCCATACCGTCACTTGCAACATCATCTCCGTGACACACCACTTTATATGTGACTGCACGTGAGGCGTCGTACTCAGCGTCAGTAAAGTTGGTCCCCTTCTTGAGAGGCTTTCGGTTCACCTTTTGGAAAGAGCCGTCCTCGCTCTGGCGATAAACATCGAAAGCGACTTTTGAATCATCAGTCGATAGGAGCCTCCACGAGAGATAAGCCTCGTTTTCCGACACGGCTGTTCCAATCAGTCCCCGCCCGATGGTCTCAGTCTGGCGCGGTAGAAGATAGTCGGCATAACTGTACTGCGGGGCTTTCTGAGCGCAGGATACCATAGAGGTTGCCAGGAACAGCATCAAAGTCAGCAGTGAACGTTTTTTCATGACTGTGGTAAAGTATTATTTATTGAGAAGACGCTTTGCCAGAGCCACGGCACTGTTGGCATTGTCACTGTAACCGTCGGCACCTATCTGTTCGGCATATTCCTGGCTCAGCGGGGCACCGCCTACCATAATCTTGACCTGTCCGCGGACACCGGCTGCCACAAGGGCTTCGATTACCTCCTTCATCTGCGGCATGGTGGTGGTCAGCAGGGCGCTCATACAGAGAATGTCCGCCTTGTTTTCCTGAATGGCCGAGATGAATTTTTCCTTCGAAACATCTACACCGATATTCACAACCTCAAATCCGCAACCCTCCAGCATGGAGGCTACAAGGTTTTTACCGATGTCGTGCAGGTCACCCTTGACGGTTCCAATGACAACCTTGCCGAGAGTTTCGACCTTCTGGCCGACCATGAGAGGCTTGAGAACCTCCATGGCACCCTTCATGGCACGGGCCGCCATCAGCAGTTGTGGAACGTACGCCTTACCGTCCTGGAAATCCTGTCCAATCTGGCTCATGGCACGAATCATATCGCCGTTGATGATATCCTGAGGAGCAATACCCTTTTCGACGGCAGCCTTGGTGGCGGCCACGGCTTCGGGCAGCTTGCCTTTCAGCACGGCATTGTACAGAGCATCATCCCCAGCAGGAGCGGCCTTAGGAGCCTCAGCAGCCTTGGGGGCTTCAACGGTTTTGGGGGCCTCAGCAGCCTTAGGTGATTCAGCTGCAGCCTCAGCGGTAGCAGGAGCTACACCCTTCTGATGCGGAGTAACGAAAACACCCTCGTCCACCTGCACCAGCTTGGCAATTTCACGGATATGGGTATCGTCAGTGCCGCAGCAACCGCCGATAATATTCACGATATGGTCTTCAACAAGAGGCCATACAGCCTTCTGCATCAGCTTAGGAGTCTCACTGTACTTGCCATCCTTATCGGGCAGGCCGGCATTCGGGAAGGCAATGACATATTGTGGCACATTGGCAGCAATCTTACGCAGGAACGGAAGCATCATCTCGGCTCCAAGCGAACAGTTCAGACCCACGCACATGACCGGTTCGTCCTTGAGTGAAATCATGAACTTGAGAAGGTCCTGTCCCAACATATTGAAACCTTTCGGGTCCTTGATGGTAAAACTCATAATGACTGGCATCTTGCTGCCGGTCTTCTTGAAGGCATCCAAAGCCACAAGAGCATTTTCAGTGTCAAAGATTGTCTCGATAAGCATACAATCGACGCCACCATCGACCAATGCCTGAATCTGCTCGTAGTATGCATCGAAGAGTTCCTCCTTCGAAATGGCACCAAGGGTGACGCACTTTGAGGTCGGGCCTACGCCACCAGCCACGAAGATTGGCTTTTCAGGAGTTGAGTACAGTTGGGCCATACCACGGGCAATGCTGCATGCCGCAAGGTTAATCTCACGTACACGGTTCTTGACATGGAATCCCTGCATGGAGATACGCTGGGCATTAAAAGTGTGGGTAGTGACAATGTCAGCACCAGCCTCGATGAAGCGGCGGATAACATCGGCATTGATACCGGGATTCGTAATGTTCAGCAAGTCGTTGCATCCCTTCAACTGGATGGAGCAGCCGGCATACTGAGGCCCACGGAACTGGTCCTCAGAGAGTTTATACTGCTGAATCGTCGTTCCCTGTCCACCATCGAGGACGAGAATACGCTCTTTCATACACTTTTCCAGGTCCGGACGGGACGGAGAGATTAAACACTGGGCATTGCCGGCCTCCTGACAGCTATGCAGGGGCATTTTGGGGGTGAACTGATTCATAATATTTATAGCTTGATTGATTTCCTGTTCATTGTGGAAGTCCATCTCGAGATGGATACCATCTGTTCCTACGGCATTGAGAAGCGGGGCAAGTTCGTCGAGTGTTACCCAGCAGGCCATCACGCTCTTGCCACCCTCAAGGATGCGGCGGTAAAGGTCGTACCATTTTGGCGAACCACCCTGGGGCTGTCCTACGCCCGGGGTCCACTGGATTGCCTTCAGCTCGCTGATTTCCAGCAGGGCGGGCAGATGGCGCATAGCCCCGACCCCGTCGAGATGATAGAGGGTATATGGTATCCTCTGGCACTGTTGGCGGATAAACGGCTGCACGAAACGACGGTAGTCATCCTCGCTTATCATTGTCGAGATGTCGCTCTGAAGCTTTGTCATCTTGCCTGGCGCCCATGAAGAGAAGTAGCAGAAGGCCATTTCATCACCTTCGCGGATTATGTCGTATAATTCATCGAACACCTTGAAATAGATGTCGTTGATTTGCTGCATCTGACGTTCAACAACCTCGGGCTGGGTGGCCAGGTCGAGCAGCACCTTGTCAGTGCCCTTCAAGGCGGCAAGGACATCGAGTCCCTCCATAAGGTCCGGCATACCCACATAGTAGTGGCCTTGTGAGCGCTGCTTGCAAGCCTTCAGCAGATTCTTGTGCAACAGCCAGTTGGGATGAGAAGAATCAAAATTAATATCGTCCTTGAAGTTTGGGTCGGGATGAATCCATATCGTATCCTCTCCTCCTTCAAACACGCCACCGAGAATAGCAGCCAGCGAGCCAGGACCCAACTGAGTATTGGCCACCGGAAGGATATCCGCCTTGAGACTGCTATGTGCGACATACCAGTCGAGATACTGCGACCGCCACTCAGGGTCGAACCATTGCTGGTCAAGGCTGACGGCCTTTTTCGGAGCCTTCACCTCCGCATGGGGGACAACCCCTTGCTGGAAATGCTCCCACATATTGAGAATCAATCCTTTATGATTCCACCAATCAATATAGCGCCGCTTGGTCTCGTCTAAATTTTCTTTCCAGGTCTGCATGCTTTCCCGTTGAATTACAGCCATTGATACAACTCGGCTGAAAAATATGCAAAGATAGCGAAAGATTTCGTATCTTCGCGTCGCAAAACGACAAACTTCAAGCATGATGGACAATCAAGAAAATGGTGAACTGATACTGCGTACAGAAGGACTGGTCAAGCGCTACCGCAAGCGTACCGTAGTAGATCATGTTTCCATTGAACTTCACCAGGGTGAAATAGTCGGACTTCTCGGGCCGAACGGCGCCGGAAAGACCACAACCTTCTATATGACAACCGGTTTGGTTGTCCCCAACGAAGGACATATTTATCTGGGCAATACCGATATCACGAAATACCCGGTCTATAAGCGGGCACAGGCAGGAATAGGCTATCTCGCCCAAGAAGCCTCCGTATTCCGCAAAATGACGGTCGAGGACAATATCCTGTCGGTGCTGCAGATGACCAAACTCTCGGTGGCCGAACAGAAAGACATGCTCGAGGAACTGATTGCCGAATTTCACCTCAACAAGGTCCGTAAGAACTACGGCGACCGTCTCTCCGGCGGTGAACGTCGTCGTACGGAAATCGCCCGCTGCCTGGCCATAAGCCCGAAATTCATCATGCTCGACGAGCCGTTCGCCGGTGTTGACCCCATTGCCGTCGATGATATCCAATCAATCGTAGCAAGTCTGGTCACAAAGAACATCGGTATTCTGATTACAGACCACAATGTACGCGAAACCCTGTCGATTACCGACAGGGCCTACATGTTGTTTGAAGGAAAAATCCGTTTCCAGGGCACTCCTGAGGAGCTCGCAGCCAACGATATCGTCCGCCGCAACTATCTCGGAGTCAATTTCGAACTTTCTCGCAAACGCGCAGTCGAACGCGACGCTTCCGGCAACCGGCTCCGCCGCGAGGAGGACTGATCATTTCCCTGACTCCTTAGTTTTCTTTTCCTTATTCTTTTTTCCCGCGACCTTGGCTGACTTAGCAGCTTCCTTTACAGCCTCTTCAGCTGCCAGTTCGTCACGCCTTGAAACAGGCCACAGGGAATTGCCAATTTCGGAGAGTTCCTTTTCGAGCCTCTCCTGCTCTGCCTGGATCTCTTCCGGAGTCTTGCAGTAGTCCATAATATTCTGGTTCAGAAGATTATAGACCTTATAGATATCACCCTTGTAAAGTCGGCGGGTCAAATAGTCAGCCACGCTCATACGCGATGCGGCATTGTTGTTGATGCTGATGGCGGTCTGTGAAAGCAGATTGCGTGCACTCTCAAACGGCACCCAGAATAAGGGGTACTTGCGCATCTCGCCAGTCTCGTCCTCACGAACCAGTACCGGACAGAATGCCAGCACTTTTGTCCTGACCGATGAATTGGTCTGGTCAAGGAAATAGCACTCTTTCACATAGTAAAGAGTCACCTCATTGCTCGGAACGTCGGCAGTTTCAACCACGACAGTGGAATCTTTCGGGTTCTTCTTATCATGTTGCACCTCGTAGGGAATCCAGAAGCGGTCCAGCAGTTCCGTAAACTTCACTTTGGTATCATCATTGAAAATCTCCTTGCCGTCGATATAGTCATAGACCGACATTTCACCCTTCGACACTCTATCAAATATGGTGGAGAAAAGGTTCATACGGATGCCGTCCGGCTGTGGCGGGAAGTAGAGCGGAGCATTCTGGTCAATTGTCAGATCAACCATACGATACACATCGCGCTGCCATAGCACATTGTCGGCTGTTGTCTGGGTTGCCGGAAGTGTATTGTTACCCTCAAGGTTGAGTGCCGGAAGCGAAGATTCAACCTGATGCTTGTCAACGGGTGCGTTTTTGTCGGCTTTCGTGCCTTGCTGACGGTTGGCTGACTGTGCAAAGGCAGCTGTTCCGAGCATAAGGCCGGCCACGGCCAAAGCAGTTATGAGAATTAGGCGTTTCATATACTATTCGGTTTCAATTACTTAGTTGATAATGATTTCCATGGGTGAAAGGTTCTGTTCTATCTTGTCGGGACCCACAGCCTTGATTCTCGAAATAAAGAATCGCGAACCGCGCTGCAATGCCCTTATCTGCGACTTCTGACGCTGCGAGAAATTCGTACCGTTCGACACTTCCACGTTCGTATTTCCCATAGAGTCGTAAATCAGGGTCTCAAACGAGAGAACCGTAAACGGAACATCGAGCAGGTCGTCATCAAGGGCTGCGATAATACCCGGCGCATCAAGAAGATATTTCTTCATCAGTCCGGTACCTCCACGATAACGGCGTTCAACCCCCTTGGTATCGGTATACATAATGAATGCACGAGGTTCGGGCAGAGCCTTGACACGGAAAGGCATACGGGCAACGTTCTGCATCCGTCCGTCCATGTTGGCACTCACAGTAACAATGCACTCCTCATTGATATTCACGGGCTTTGCCACCCAGCCGTTACCGCTTCTGGTCAGTGTACCATTGTTGACCGATGCCTGTACCATCTGGTTTGGAACACCCGGTACAGAGATGCTCAGCTGGTTGTCGATACCGGCGTAGAGGACGTTCATCATTGTGTTTGACACAGTGGCGGTAGGCTCAACAACGGTGTATGACTCGTCAAAGTTGTAGGTACGAACAGTTCCGTCGCTATGCTGCATTTCGATATAGCCCTTGACCGGGAAGACACCGGTGCTGCCGGTCGGAACCTCATACAAGCCGTTCTTCTCGTGGTCAAGTTCGGCCCCGTTCACGAATATGCGGGGACGCATCGTTGAGTCTTCAGCACTCAGGACGATATTGGCCCGGTAGCTGTTGCCGCGGACGATGTTCTGCGAGTTGGGAATCACATACGCCTTAATCTGGTTCACACGGAAGTCTCCCTCGTCGATATTGGCGGTAAGGGTATGCAGCACCTCTCCCTCAGCATAGCGCACATCGTTCTGCAACTTGGAGAAATATGTCAGGACGGCACTGACCGGCATATTGTCAAACATCGAAGTCTGCCAGTCAAGTCCCTGAGTCTTTGCCTTTTCCGAAGGTTCAGTGGAGAAATTGTCCAGGATGATTTTCTGCTTGAGGCTGTCGGAAATCATAGCCGTCATGTGGTTTCTGAACGAAGTCATCACCATTTCCAGTTGTTCTCCTTTGTCGCCTGTCGGGGGCAGCATGACAAAGGCCGGGGCATTGACATCCTCCTTCCTCTGAATATCGTTGAGGTCGGCATCCTCTCCGTCCGCCTTGATGGCAATCTCAAGTTTCAGACCGTCAATAAAACGATAGATTGAATCACATACGGCCTTCACCTCCTGTGCGCGGGCATACCACTCACCCGCCTTTTCCGGATTCTGGTCGTAAAAATCCTGCAAGTCGCTATACAGGGATTCATTCTGGTGGGTAGCATTCTCCGTGCTTCGTGACAGGCTGTCGCCCACCAGCTCGAAACCGCCGAGCACGTCAGACGACACATTCAATGCCAGCATGCATAACAGCATGATGTACATCAGATTTATCATCTTCTGTCTTGGGGTCTCCGGAGCGTTTGAAGCTGCCATATTACTGGGCGTTAGAAGTTTGTGACATGGGTTCGGCAGCCGGAGCATTGGTTGCCGGGGTTTCCTGCGGCTGTGCAGCCTGCATATTCTGGGCCGCCTGGCTCATGGCCATAAACGGCGTAGGCATCATCATAGCCTGAATCATACGGCTGTAAATCTGGTTGAGGCTTGCAAGATTGCTGGCCATCAGTTCGGTCTCATTCTTGAAGCTCTCGCTGTCAGTAGCCGATCCTTCGTACATATCCTTTATGTGTATCAGGCCCTTGTTGACACGATCAATGGTATCAATCTGAGAGCTGATGCTCTTGAGCTGTATCTCATAAATTGTATTCAAGCCACGAAGATTCAGGTTGAGGTTGTCCATCTGCTCGACATAACCCTTCAGGCTCTTCTCAAGTGAAGCGGTCTCCTCTTCCGTAAGATGGACTTGCGGCGGGAATCCATAATCCTGAGGCACGGCCGAGAAGCTCGGGAACGAAGCGGGTGCACCTGCAAACGGTGTGACGGGAGCACCCGATGCGGGATAGCCGCCAGCAGGGGCCTCGCCTCCTCCATTGCTGTTCATTGCAGCGGCGTTTGCGGCAGCGGCTGCTGCAGCAGCGGCCTGAGCTGCCTGAGCAGCAATAACAGCGGTATCAATGTCACCGGCAGGCATTCCACCCTCAAACGGCTGGCCTGAAACGGGCTGACCACCAGCCATAACCGGCTGAACACCACCAACAAACGGCTGACCGCCTCCTATTACAACCGTTCCGCCCGAAGGCTGACCGCCACCGATGATGACCGTTCCGCCACCACCTCCTCCGACATGGGTCTCACCCTCTGCAACAGGCTCTCCGACAAGCACTTCTCCGACGGCTCCCTGAGGCATCGGGCCGTTGAGGACCACGCCTCCGCCCACACCGCCCTGGAAAGAAGGACGGTCTGCCTCATCATGACTTTTCAGAATCGGGAACACCTCTTCCCAATGGTAAGCCCTGAACGGGGGTTCAAAGGCCGACAGGGCAAACATGAACACCTCGGTACCCAGACCGACGGCCAGCATCACGTTGGCACCATCGAGGTGAAGTATCTTGAAAAGTGTACCCAAAATGGCAATCGAAGCACCGAAGCCATAGAAATAGTTGAACAAGGTCTTTCCCTCGTAGCTTTCGAGGTAAGTCCTGAATTTACTCATCTTCTGTAATGACATATTCTGTACGTTTTTATTTCATTGATTACTTGGAACTTCCCCCTCCAATCTGACTGCGGACACAACGGAAGCCGATATATGAGCGCGTTTCGTTGATATATTCGTATGTCCGGGCATTCACCTGAATGAAAGGTGCCGCATCCTTCCACGAACCGCCTCTCACAACCATCCGCTTGGAGATATACGGGTCTTCCTCATGGGTATTTACCTTATACTGCGGGTTCAGGTCGTTCATTTCATTGTACGATGAGGCGCTCCAAGTGGTAGAAGTCCACTCTGCCACATTACCTGCCATATCATACAGGCCGTAATCGTTTGCAGGATAGGAAGCGACTTTCTGCGTAATAAGGCTTCCGTCCTTTGTGTAGTTACCCTCCTGAGGCTTGAAGTTGGCATAATAGCACCCCTTTTCAGTATCAACGTAGGCACCTTTCCACGGGAAGCGGGCATCCTTGTTGCCGCCGCGTGCTGCATACTCCCACTCTGCCTCGGTCGGCAAACGGTATTCAAGAACTTCCTGCCCACTCTTGCGCAGGCTGCTGTTCAGATAATCCGTGCGCCATGCACAGAATGCCTTTGCCTGTTCCCACGACACACCGACAACCGGATGTGCATTGTATGCCGGATGGGAGAAATAGTTCTTGATGTAGGGCAATGAATAGCTGTTCTCAAAGTCGTTGGCCCAGACGGTTGTGTCTGGATAGATTTCGACAATATAGGTATTCAGGAAATCGAACTCTGAGGAAAGCGGACGGGTCAGAGTCTGACGGACGATATGGCCGTCCTCTGCATAGAAGGCCGTGTCCTTTGTAATCATGACCACAGGTAACTGGGAAGGATTAACGTCCGTATTGCGATTACGGCGGGCAGCCTTCAGCTGGTTGGAACGCTTGACAAAACTTTCGTAGTCGAACCACTCATACTTATAGACAATACGGTCAACAGCAGTGCGCCAGCCTCCCCGGATGGGATCTTTTTCCTTGAAATAATCCAAAGCCGTCAGTTCCTCCTCTGTGGCACGGCGACGTTCGGGCAGCGAGAGTTTCCTATTTAAATAAGGTGTAATGGGGTCGCCGTTTTCATCTTCGGTGATTTTGTATTCCTCATTACCGCCGTATGCCGGATCAGCCATCTTCTCACGGATAATCGAGTCGCACACCCATGCGATGAACTGCTTGTACTGTCCGTTTGTGATTTCGGTCTCATCCATCCAGAAGGAGCCGACAGAAACAGTCTTGTACGGGATTTCCGTACCCCATACACTGTCAGGATATGATTGCCCGAGATTGTATGACCCCTGCTTGATGAGCACCATGCCGTACGGGTTAGGCTCCTGCCAGGAGGCTGCCTGTACGCTTTGCAGCTCACCGGTATCGTAAGTTCCGCAGGCCGTCATCAAAAGACAGAGCACTAAGGCTGCACTTTCCAGAATTCTTCTCTTCTGCTTCATAGTATTCTTACACTTTTCTGTTTCTTGTTTATCTTACTCGTATCAATAGCCTTACGGTAGCCAATCATTATTTCGTGGCTTCCGTCCGTCGGCCCGTACAGCGGTATGTCGTAAGAGTAACCGACGGTGAGTCCGAAATCGAACTGTATTCCCGCAATCACTCCCAGTCCGTCGCCGGGACGCCAGCTCAAACCTCCCCAGTACCTCTTTGCTATCCGTAGCAGAGCCGACACATCCGCCTGCACCGTGACAAAGTCACTCTTGAGCATGAGGGAGGGTTGTAAGGCGAATAACGGATTCTTGAATGAAATATTGTATCCACCCGTAAAATAAAGTGTACGGGACACTTTCATGGTCGTCTCATCGGCATCGGACTCACTCTCTTTCTGCTTGAGTTTGAAGGATCCGCCGATTACGTGCGAGCACGAAATGCCGGCAAACCATTTTGGCCGGTCATACCATACGCCAAGCGACAAATCGGGGACAATACCCTCCAAATCGCCCTTTGGGATAGCCTCGTCACTACTGCTGTGATAATCTGACGTGGGAATGTAGATATCTCCTGAGGAGAAGTTCTGCTGGATGATGCCCGCCTGCAGACCACCTCGGAGCGACCCTCCCCAGAGTTTCCATTCATGCGACATCTGGGCCTGAAACAGTTGTGTCTTGAAAAGGCCTATCGATTCGTTTTGCATCATCAGTCCGATTCCGAACATCCGTTTGCCGATACGCAAGGGATAGCCCACCTGCAATGCTATTGTGCTCGGGGCATTGGTAACACCGGTCCACTGCTGACGGAATGCTATGTGCACGTCAAGGTCGCTGTTGCGGCCTGCCACGGAAGGGTTATACACCCCGGGGTTGAGCATATACTGGGTCCATTGCCCGTCATACTGGGCATAGGCCTTCACTGCCAGCACAATAAGTGCCGACAGGAGCCATAACCGTATATGTTTGACACTGCTCATTTTCCGTCACAAAAATACATCCTGATTTTGGCAAAACCGAAAACTGGCCGAAAAATTGTGTATATGGCCGATTTTTTCTCACTTCTCATCTGATGCAACCATTCCTATTTTTTATCCGATTAATAATTCCTACCTTGCGTAAAAATTGTGAGTTATGAAAAAATGGATTGCTATCCTGTGTGTGATGGTCTTGTGCCGCGTTTTTGATTTGTCTGCAGCCGTCAACAGACAGATAGTTGCGACAAATATTGATACGGCTTACACAATTCAGGAGAGCATCGACCTGGTCCTTACCGCAACGGCCAACCCGCTGTCCGGCACTATTGACATACAGAATACCGATGCGGCTGTTATCTTTCAGAATATCAGGCCATCTGATGTCATCAAGAGCTATCTTGGCAAGATTACCTACAAAGGGAAAGCCCTGAAGAAAGATGCCAACTGCACAGTCAGTGTATATCGTCACGGATGCATCGTCCTGCCTCACAGCGACACATATCTTGGCGACAGGACACCATTCTATCCACTTACCGTATACCTCGGCGACAGTTGCACGGGAAGCGGCAAATCATTCAACGGCGGGCTTCGGATGTCGTCCCTCGCGACATGGGACAACGCCATCCGTTCATTTACCCTAAAGCGGGGCTTTATGGTGACGATGGCCAACCATAAGGATGGAACCGGCTACAGCCACTGCTTCATTGCAAACAAAGGGGATATTGAGGTTCAACTGCCCCCGGAAATGGCAGGCCGTGTAAGTTTCTTGAGAATCTTCCGTTGGCAATGGCCTGCAAAGAAAGGGGTGAGCGACCTCAATTCAGATGCCAATATTGCATTGACCCGGAGCAGCTGGTTTTACACTTGGGGGGCGGGCGAAAACACCCGTACCGATGCCGAATTTGTGCCTCAGCGCCACCACGAAAGCGGCTACGACTACACAAAGACAACCTATCATGAAGCATGGCCTTCGTGGACCGAAATCAACGGTCGGGATGCCACTTGTACCCATATCCTAGGGAACAACGAGCCTAACAATACAGGAAGCGTCAACGAGAACTACATCGAACCCGAAAAATTGATTGAACAGCACAAATATTACCTTTTCAGCGGTATGCGAATCGGGACATTTGCGTGCACCAATCCGAATACCGACTGGATAAACCGCTATCTCAAACTCTGCAAAGAGCGCAACATGCGAGTCGATTTTGTGGTAACACACTACTACATAGGCGGACAGTCTCCGGCATCGGTCATCAATTCCCTGAAATCGCTTCATGATGTGTCAGGTCTCCCAGTCTGGGTGACGGAGTGGAATAACGGCGCTAACTGGACATCGGAGAGCGGCTTTTCCACCGATTCAAAAGGCTGGTATTCATGGGGCAGCGGCAACGACCAGCTCTACAACGGCTACTGGTTGACCGATGTCCTCAAGCGGGCCGACAAGGAGCATTGGATAGAACGCTTTGCCGTGTATAATGCGGTCGAGAGCAAACGCTATGTTGTGGAGAACGGTTCTCTGACGGCGGGCGGCAAACTCTATGCCGACTACCAGAGTGCCATGGCCTACAGTGATGAAAATGAAAGTTTTATGAAATGGAACTACTATGCCCCGTCCGACCTCACCGTAAGCAAGCTGGAGGATGGACAGCTGAGTTTCACCTGGAATAATGAGAACACCGACTGCACCGATTTTTCTGTTCTGGAAGAGTACATTGATGGGGTTTGGACAGCGCTTGACACGGTGCCGATGAGCGACAGAGTCCAGCAGTCACTGACAATAAAAGACCCCTCTGCCGAGAACAATTCAGTCCGCTCATTTCGTATTCTCAATTACGATGCCGACGGAAAACAGCGGAAATCAACCATTGCAGAGCTGAATCCAGGAGGAAAGTCTCTCCTTGGGGAACGCTACATCCGCAATGTAGCCACCGGACTGTTCCTGACAGGTGGCAATAATTACGGCACACAGGCATCCCTCGGCAAACACGGCATCGACTGGACGGTTACACGGGTTAATGAGCAGTATTTCAACCTCGACTCGAAAATTCAGTCGGAGACCGGAAAGCACTATCTTAACGTCGATGCCACAGTGTATGTGGATGCTTCTGCCGCTGACCTGTTGATAAAAGAGGTGCAAGAAGGGATATTTTCCATATTGTCAAAGACAGGCAAGCGACTGGCTTCCAAAGATGGTACCACAGTGGTTTCGTATCAGATACTACCAGCCACAGACCCACATGCACAATGGCAATTTATCACTAAGGAGGAACTCATGGCAGAACTGGCCAAAGCAGATGAGGAGAATCCTGCCGATGCCACATTTCTCATCCGGTGTCCCGACTTCAGCCGTAACGACACACGCTTGAGTGCCTGGCAGGGAGAACCGGTCATAGGTGGAGAACAGAGCAATTACTGTGCCGAGAAGTGGAACACAAACCTGGATGTCAGTCAGCAGATTACCGGTATGCCCAAGGGGAAATACATTCTCAAGGCCCAAGGATTCTACCGCATGGGCGGCGGAAACAACTCGGCCGCCCTGGCTGCTGCCAACCACGGCAAAGGGACGGAAGCACTGAATGCTTACCTGTATGCCGGCACATCCAACACTCCTCTGGTCTCCATCATCAACGGCGCAGGCAAAGCCGGCAGTCTGGGGGAAAATACCAACTACGGTCATGTTCCCAACACCATGTCAACAGCTTCAGCCTATTTTTCCAAAGGAGCATACGAAAACTCACTGACATTTACCTGTTCCACAGGCAAAGTGACTATCGGGGTAAAGAAGACCAAGTTGTTGACAAATGACTGGACAATCTTCGACAACTTCGAACTTTATTATCTGGGCAACCCTTCAAGCTTAGATGAAGTGGAAGTACATGCGGACATTGTGGATGTATACGACCTCCTTGGAAGGAAAATAAGAGATAAAGCACCCGCTTCAACCGCCATGGAAGGTCTCAGTCCGGGAATATACATCATCGGCAATAAGAAATATGTGAAGAGGTAGCCCGCAATGGAAGGTTATTTCACAAGCACCTTGTCCCCGTTTATGAGATAGATGCCCGGAAACAACGGCCGCTCGACGCGCTGTCCGAGAATGTTATAAATTATTTCAGTCTCGGGACTGGCAGTGATTATTTGCAATCCTGAAGGATTGCCTTTGACTGTCAGGTTGTATGATTTCTCTGCATAGTAAATACCGTGGGAAATCATAGCCGTCATGGTGACCGTCTCATCCTGAGCCGCCGGCGTGACCTTTCCGGCTGTAGATATCACTCCCTCGTCTGATGATTTCCAGGTGGTCTTTCCACCCAGCAGGGTAGAGACAGGTAATGTCAAATCTTCTGAGACAATCGCACCGGATTTGAAAGAGGGTGTCAGTTTGTTACAGTTGAGGGCGACCACCGCTTTACTGTCGGCTTTGGAGCCCCACAATGTCACTCCCGAACCGCTCAAAGCAGTGAAGCATACAGCCTTGATGTTGGTCAAATCAATTGTCTGCTCCACAAAACAGCCGTAATAGGTGGTTCCAGCCAGATTGATGGTAACGTACGAAGTTCCATCAACCAGTTTCCATGTCCCAGACTGCTGTCCGGTGATGGTGCCATCTGCGTTCAGACAGATATTCTTTGGAGATGAATAGGCCAGATGCTCATAGTCGATGGCGTATGGATGGCTCATCACCTGATACTCGCCGACAAGCTGCGTAGAATCAAAGCGCAGCGAGGAAGCAATGGAATCGTCATTGACTATTTCAGAATGATACTCGTACGGGGTAGCAAGAGGCCATCCTTGTGCATTCTTCAGCAACTGGTGGACTCGCACCTGATGAGCAGACGTGCCGTTGTTGAACTTGGTATGATAGACCAGATAAGCATTACCTGTGGATGGGTCAATGACTGCTGAATTGTGTCCTTGCGCTACTTCTGCGTTTGTCATCATGTCCCAGCGGTAATTACCCAACACTTTGTTTCCGTGCTTGTTGGATGCTGTGCCATAGTTCTTTACCCACGAGGTGAAAATGGCATCATTGCCCATGATGTCTTTGAACGGACCGGAAGGAGACTTGGAGCGGAAAAGACGCATTTCATAACCAGCGTCAGGATTGAGACCTCCGTATGTGACGAACAGATAATAATAGTCCCCATCACGATAGATGTATGGCCCCTCCCCTGAAACATAGCACCCGCCGGCAATCTTGATGCCGAAATATGGGTCTTCTTTGACCGTCTTGCCCGAACCGGTCGTTTTATAGGTCCGACAGTAATCCCTCAGGCCTGTGCTCTCATCCAACTCGATGGTGTAAATACCTCCCGACCAGGAGCCGTAGCACAACCAAAGGCAACTGTCCTTGTCGTAATAGACGCAGGGGTCGATGCAGTGTGGCCAGTTGTCGCCCCATTTGTTGCCTGTCTGATAGCGTGATGGCAGGGACGGTTGGTTCCCGATAGCGATTTCCAAGTCGGTATGCTTGTAGGATGTCGCCTCTGCTGATGTAACATTAAAGCCAGAATAGACAACCGGACCCTGATATACATACGGTCCCTGGACCATACCCGCTGTCAGCAGAATAATCACCGAATTCCAGGTGGGGCCGTTCAGACTCAAGTACATACACCATTTCTTCATCACCGGATTATATATGACATCGGGGGCCCACATGTTGCCGGCAATGGTGTGTGCCGTCCCGTCCGAGTTCTTCAGGGCCGTGCTCCAGGCCGAAGCATCATAATTGCCGAAATCCACCTCTACGGTATCGCCGGCCTCATTAAGACGCATGACTTTTGTCACCTTATTCGTCTTAAAAGCTTTGTTGTAGGAACACTTTTGTGTATATGAGGAACCGAACAGGGCATTGGTTTCCGATTCATTATAGACCGTATTCCATTTCCACAAGTCTTTTGAGTAGGAGACGGCATTGTGCGAACCGAACACATAGTAGTAGGTGGATGCCCCAGGTCGGAGAACAATGGACGGGTCATGAACGGACGTCCCCTGTCTGCTCACTACAGAATATGCGCCACGCATATCTTCAGGTGTCAGCAGGATGGAATCGCTTTCTGCCCCCACTACAGAAGAACTGCAGAAAAGCAGGAATAAAACAGCAATGAGCAGAACATCAAATGTTTTCACAGGAGGTTTCAATAGATTATCTTGACAGAACGGGTTGTACCATCCTTGAGAAGGTCGCGCCGGATGTAGATGCCGCCGCATACCGGATGTAATACCTTGATACCCTGTAGATTAAAGTATTCAGAATAAACTATCTCCATGCATTCGGTATCGGTTGTTTCAATGGCAGTCGGCTTATAGGGACGCTCCTGCACATGAACAGTGTCAACCGTTGTCAGGGTATTGGGTGCGCCGATAGTGGGCCTGTACATGGCGTATGTCGTCTTCCCTCCATCGGGATAGAGGCCGACAGTCATTTTGGAGTCGTGGGCACTGTAATGCAGCGTGTCGCTCCAGCTGCCATCGTCGGCCGTCAGGAGTAGGTATCCCCCGTCAGCAGCCAATTTGAAAGAGGTGTGAAGCTGCCAAAGCGGGTCAAGCTTGTCGCACCACACCACCAGGAAACCATGGGCAGGCACAACGGTCGGTTGCTGGACCTGATGGAAAAACTTCCCCGATGGGGCTGCAATCTTATACTTCTTTGGCTTTTCCAAATTGTCGCTGAGGTACATCCCAGCCACATCGACATCCTTTGAGGTGGGGTTGTAGAGTTCAATCCAGTCGTTTTTCTTCCAGTAGTCGTTTACAAAGGAAGCGTTGTCGGCACTCACTTCGTTGATGCGGACTGGCGCCTGACCGGCAACCTCCCCGACGGGTTCATAACAAGCCTGTATCTTAACCGTTCCATTCGATGGTAAATCGTATGTCAATTCCGTGGAAACCAGCTGCATATCCTCAGACTTATTCACCGTCTCCGTAAGTGCGGCATCCCAATAGACATCGGTAGAGTTACCACTGTTGTTGTGAAGCTCGACTGCAATTAGGTTGTAGCCTTTCTTGAAAAGGCTCGGAGACAACTCCATGGAGCCCTTGTCAGGATTGCCCTGGGCGTGTGTGCTGGCGTAGGTTGAATATGAGATGGTGCCGGAGGGCATAAGATACCGGCCGGCCTCTTTACCGTTTACATAGATGACAAAACCGTCATCACATGTATAATCCAAGGTGAAGACATCGGAAGCGGTGGGCTCGGCCTCAACATAAACCGTCTGGCGGAAATAGTAGGTCGGTCTCTTGTTGTTGGCATCGCTGCCGTAGTTAAGTGTAGTCTTATATCCACGCTGGTTGGAGGCATCTGATGTGTAATAACCTAGTGGAGCTGAGCCTGTCTTCCATGTACCAGTATTATATGAGCTTGTCTTCCAGTCCTTCCCGTCCAGAGAACCCTGGTCATAATAGCGCCATGAGCCTCCTGCGCTCAGAAGGGTCTGTTTCTGACCGGAAAGCTGTTCTTTCCACCCGATGAAACGGTAGCCTGCCGGCACTTGAGCCGTGAGTTTTATGGGGGCAAAAAGCACTCCACTGAATTTGCCTGTTGGAATAGGCATACCGTTGAGCAGAATATGTCCCGGTTCAACATCCGAGGAAATGGTAGCAGAAATGGACGACTTAGAGGAAAGTCCCATGGGCTGGTACTGTTTCAAAGCATTTACCATGGATTTCTGGTATTCTGAAGACAATGTTGAGATAAGGGTATTAGCTGTAGCCCAAGGAGATTCGTTGTTCAAAGCCATCGGTGCTTCAACCCGCCCGGCCAGTTCGGTTACGATTTCCTTGCATCGTGCGGGGGAGAAAACCGAACCGGCAATCATACAGTAGGTATCGATGAACTGCTTGCGGAATGTCTCATTCTTGAGCATGTTCAGCCAGATTGTGACCAGTTCGATTTCTTTGGTTATGCGTTTACCTGTATCGAATATGTAGTCGAAAGTGTGGGTTTTTTTCCCGGCAAAGATATTGAATGGGTCTCTTGTCGAAAAAGCCGCGTCCAGATCATACAGAACGAAACGGAAGCGCCCGTTATCATCAAACGGATAGTATGCCTTCACGTTATTCTGAGGCCAGTCGCTACCACCCAGATAGAATTCTATGGCCATGTAGTTGATGAACTCGTCCAAATCGACAATCTGCCCGATTTTCTCGTAGGATGTTTTGGTACTGGCTGTTGAAGAAAGCTTATACCACTGAAGGAACGCATCACGGGTGCCTGTCATCTGACAATAGCCCGAGTCAGGCGACATCTCAAACATGTCTATTTCATCGTCATCATAGCCGTAGTTCGCTTCCACAAAATGCTTGTTGTTGGGTTCGCGCATATTGATGACCCCTTTGCAGACTCCGTTTATGAAATGCATCACCGGCTTGTATGACTGGTAGTCGATGTTGAGTCCCGAACTGGCAATGATGGTCTGCAGGGCGGGGTCCTTTATGCGGCAATGGTTGTCGTTGCCCCCATTGCGGATTTGGAGAGTCCGATTCTTGATGAAGGGCTTGTTGTCGAACAGCGGGTAAGGATAATAGTTCTGACCCTCATATATCTTATTAGCTTTGAGTTTGAAAGACTTCGGATCCCAGGCCCGGCTCCAGCCTCCGCATGGTTCCATGTTGACCTCCTGGTTGATGACCATTTCACCTTCCTCAGTGAGGTACTCCACATTGACAGGGCGATCCCAGTCCATGTTCCAGTTGCATTTTACCGATTGTCCGTTCCCGGTGCGGCCATTGCCTGAACCTTGCACAAGAATACCATAAGACTGACCGTAGAGATTGTTGCTGTTCGTTGCAACGGAGAGTATCGGGAGCGTGTAGCTCTTGTTGTTTAGAATATATGTGCGCGTCACTATGCCACTTGGCAGCATCCCTTCCTTGAACAGACGGAAGCGGAGGACCTTCGTCGAATATATGGTCAGACTTCCCGATTCGGAGGTTACTCCACGTGTCATGGTCGGAACTGAGCCGTCTGTAGTGTAACGGAGCGTACAGCCATCGGGAACGGTTACCTGAATGTCCAGCGAAGAGGAAAACATCTGAGTATCCTTATCAACTTGTGGCTTGGCAAGCTGTTCCGTCGCGAAAACCCCAGATGCATTGGTTGCATTGGGAGTTCCCTCTGACATGAGTCCCCAGGTATTGCCCCCATCCGTTGTGCGTGCATACGATACCCGCTCAGGAACAGCGGGGTATTGTTCCTTGACTATCAATTCCCCAAGGCTGTTTGACAGACAGATGACACCGCCGTCGCGGTCGAGCTGTAAATTCACCTGTTTGCGGCTGTATTTGCTGTCATAGTGGTCAAACCACAAGGTGTAAAACCCTTTGGCGGGCACGCTGCCTATGTCGGATGGCAGAGGGTGCATCTTAAGTCTGTCGGGGTCGTCGCTGACATAACAGTTTCCCAAATCGACAGGTGTTTCGCCAGGATTGTACAGTTCGACAAAGCCGCCATAGTTCCAGGATGGGTCTATGTGCGTGTCGATGTTCAGAGGCATTATTTCGTTAACTGCCAAGGACTCGGCACTTGCCTTCCCGACAAATATTGCAGGAAGCAGAAGAATGAAAACAATGAAGGTTCGTAGCATTTTCATCTGGTCTATTGTGAATTGTCGGTCATCTTTGTCGGACTGCAGCCGAAATATTTGGTGAAAGAACGGGTAAAGTATTTAGGGTCAGAGAAACCCACAGCGTATGCGACATCTGATATGTTCATCTCCTTGAAGGAAAGAATCAGCGATTTGGCCTTTTCCATTCGGTAGGCATTGATGAGGCGACCAGCCGACTGTCCGAGCAGCAAGGTAGATTTCCGGTGGAAAAGACTGCGTGACATGCACATATCCTGAATCAACTGGGCGGGCGTGTAAGATGGATTTGTATAGTTTGCTGCAATGAGCAACATTACCTTGTCGCGGAACCGCTCATCAGGCGTATTGATTTTCTCCTCTCCTGTGACATTTTCGCTCACTTCTGTCGTAGAGTTCTCCTCTTCCTCGTACTCCCTTATGAAATTTGTCAGAGTATCTTCTATTCCATTGACCGATGCAACCAGCCGGTCATACCGTTCACACAATTCCGAAAACCGGCTGCGCTGTCGTACATACAAGACAATCAGCAGCACAAGCAGACAACAGCAGATAACCGACTGCGTCAGCAACAAAACAATTATCCAGTTGTGTTCCAGCAACATAACCAATGACGTTTCTAATTACTTTGGCAAATACCAGTTTGTCGGATCCATCAGCTTGAGAAGCACGGAAGCTTTTTTTGTCTCATCGGTATATTTGGAAGCCACCCGTTGGGCAACATACGAAGGGTCATTTCGGCGACGGGCTACCCGTAGCAGGTCAAGGTAGCGGTTTCCTTCAAAGGCAGCCTCCATTGCCGTCTCGCGCATCAGCTCGTCCTCCACAAAAAGGACGGAATCCATATATGTTCCTGACTTGTAACCCATTTGTGCCAATGAGTCAGCAGACGGAATAATGAAATATGTAGTGTCGGCTGTAATGTTGCTTCCGCAGCCACGGCTTCGCGTTCCGACGTTGTTCGAGAATCGGACACTCGCAAGGTAGGAGAAATAAGCCGGCGGCACGGAGTCGCGGCGGGCGATTTCTGCGGCTATCTCGGCACGCTGCAAGGTGGAAGCGCTTATACCGTACTTCATTACACCGAATGCCAGCTGAGGGTAGCCCGAACGGTTGATGGCTTCAGCCAAACGGAGATACACAAGTGAATTGCGATAGATTGGCAGCACCTGCTCGTCCTCTTTGTCTGTCAGCAGGATGTTCACGAAACTGTACTTTTCAATCAAGGGACGGGCTGCAGACAACGCTTCATCGTACTTGGAATTCTTCAACTTGCTGGAAAGAAGCGGACCCCAGTACAGAGACGATACGGAGTTCAAGATCCGAAGGTCTCCCTTCTTGACAGAGGATGCGTCATGATAGAAAGTGGCTGACATCCAGTTGTCAATTGCTGCGGGACTTGCTTCCAGCTGGTCATAGTCGCACCATTGGATAAGTTTGAAAATATTGCCGTACGACGGGTAGGTGGCGAAAGCATTGACCATCTCACCTCCGGTGGGGGTCAGTGAATTGTACCATGACGAATAGACACTACTTTCATCAATCATGTCGTTCTCTATGCTCCAGGTATTGATGTATGAAGGATTTATGGTCTTGTTCCGGTCATACAGGTAGCGGGTGTACATCGTAGCCGCCTCGGTCCATTCATTTAACAGAAGATACAAGTCTCCAAGCACCAGCCTTACCGGGAAAATGCCAAGTGAGGAATTATAACCGCCGAAACTGCCCAGATTCAGAGTCTGTTTATCGGCCAGAGGGAGCAGGTCGGCTATCAGCAGCCGACACAAGTCCTCAATGCCGTATTCTGGAAATACTTTGTCTGTCTGGGCCACGCTAAGAACAGGCTCAGTGCTGTAAGGTACTGTACCGAAATTCTGAACCATCTGCATATAGGTCCATGCCCGGATGGCCTTCGCCGCGACATATATCCTCATGTATGGATGGTCACTCTTTTCCGAGTAGGCCGTATCGGCGTATGCGATGATATAGTTGCACTGGTTGATGACCGCATAGAATGCATTCATGGATGCGTATGCATTGTCCTTGTCAATATCAAAATAGCTCAGCTTCTGCAAATCTGTAGGGGCGTTCTCGGTTGCCACCATCAGGTCGCCCCTAAGCTCGCCAAGCAGGACATACTGCTCTGCCAGTGCTTCCATCTTTGTGAAGACACCAACCATTGTATATAAGGTGTCTGTCAAGGATTTCAGACGGGCATCCTCTTCAAGTGTATAGCGGTCAGAATCCACATCCAGCATACTGCTGCAGCTGTGAAGAAGCGGGGTCAATGACAGCAGTGAAACAAGTAAAACAATACTTATCCGTTTCATATCCATTGCTTTTTGTAGTTTACAGATTGATCTTTATACCAATGTGGTAGCTGCGAGTCTGAGGAATCATTCCGGCATCGATACCCTGATAGAGTACGCCATTATTCACGGAACTCTCCGGATCCATTCCAAGATACTTTGTGAATGTCAGCAGATTGTTTGCCGCTGCCCAGACATCCAGTCCCTTGATGAACATACTCTCGATTGGAATATGATACGACAATGTCAAGGTCTTCAGACGCAGGTATGAACCGTCCTCTATCCAGCGGTCAGAGAAGCGGCTGTTACCCATCGGGTCGCCATACGTCGCCTTCGGGAAAGAGGTTACCTGACCCTCGGCTTTCCAGCGGGAAAGGGCTGCGGTCGTTTGGTTGGCATAGTCGGATGCACTCTCCAGCTGTGACCTCGTGTGGTTATAGACATCGTTTCCTAATGAATAGGTGAAGAGCACATTCAGTGACAACCGAAAAAGGGCGAATTTCGTGAAGAAGCTGCCATAGATGTCAGGATTGGGGTCACCGATTATCTGCTTGTCAGCATCATTGAGAACTCCGTCCTTGTCCACATCAATGAACTTCATGTCACCAGCCTTGAAGTAGGTATATTTGCCGCGTTCGTCAATCAGGGCGAGGTTGTGCTGCTTGGCGGCTGCCTCAGTAGAGAGAACGCCGTCGGTCTTGTAGCCGTAGAACACACCTGCAGGCTGGCCCACCATAGTGAGGATTTCAGCCCCATAGGCTTCGGTAACATAACTCTTCTCAGGCAGCGATTCAATACGGTTTTTGTAGGTTCCCATACTGATACCCAGGTTCCAACGGAAATTCCTGCGGCTCATCAGACGCACATCGGCAGTGGCTTCGACACCCTTGTTGGAGAGTTCACCGTCATTGCTCCAATAGTAGTCAACGCCGGCAACGTTGTTCACCTGCTTGAGGGTGAGCAGGTTCTTCGTTCTCGAAGAATAGATGTCGGCTGTCAGGTTCAGTCTTTCATTGAACAGACCAAGGTCGATGCCGGCATGGACGCGCCCCGTGGTTTCCCACTGAAGGGTGGGATTCTCCAGATTGGCCAGTACCATGCCGTTGGCCTTTTCAATGTAACGCTTTGTCTTGAAATAGGCGTATGAGGCATAGTCCTCAATGTCATCATTGCCTGTCACATCATAGCCCACGCGCAACTTCAGCAGGTCAACCGCCGCGGCATCTCTCATGAAGGGTTCCGAGGAAATAAGCCAGGCTGCATTGACGGCGGGGAACAGCCCGAAGCTGTGACCGAAAATATGAAGCCCCTCCTTTGTCTCCTTTCCGAAACGGGACGAACCGTCCAGCGAGACCGCCGCATTCAAAAAGTAGCGGTCCAGATAACTATACGAAACATTCAGATAAGTCGAGACGGTATGGGTGGTGTTGTTGATGCCGTCCGACTTTGTGAAGTCGTAGGAGCTGCTCACCGATATGTTATTGTCTGTTCCGGAGTTGTGCGATTCGACAAAGTCCATCTCGTAGTCGTTTGTGATATAGCGCCAGCCCAGCATGGCAGTCAGCTTCATCTCCTTCTCAAAATCGAAGCTGTAGGCGATACGCAAGTCATTAAAGAGAGAAATGTTCCTCATGGTCTGGCTCTTCTGGGTATTCTCGGAATAGTCGTCGTACTGCTCAAGGTATTGCGGCGTAGTACCCATCATCGGGCTGTAATAGCTCTCCATGTGCTTGTCCAGATTGTAGGAAAACATATCGCTGAGAGTCAGCCCTTTAGTGATTTTCCACACGGGTTTGATGCCGATATCAAAACGGTACTGGCGGATCTTGTTGCGGTCTGCTGCGTTCTCAAAGAATGCAGCAGGATTTCCGATGCCAAAAATATCGGCATCATCGTAATCCTTTGACTTGCCCCCTGTTGCCGTAAATGAATAAGGACTCATGAACGGGGCCTTGACCATACTCATGTACGATGGAGATGTGTATTTGTTCATGCCGTCATCATACAGATATCTGTTCTGATAGGTGAATCCTACATTCAGTGCCATGGTGAGTTTCTTTGCCATGTTGATGTCGGCATTGAAGCGCGTGTTAATGCGGTCTGTCGAGGTGGTCCTGATAACCCCCTTGCGGTTTGTGTATCCTACCGAGAAATAATAAAGGGCCTTCTCATCACCGCCGTTCACACCGATTGAATAGGTCTGGTTCCAGGCACCCTGATATGCCTCTTTTCCCCAGTCTGTGACATTGTGGTAACGGTTATAGATTGCCACGAGTTCGTCTTCGTTCAAAAAATCCAGATTGCTAATATCCTTGGCAGTGTAACCGTTGCTGTGCAGCATTTCGGTGGCATACACGCGGAAATCGTCTCCGTTCATCATGGGAAGATTTGACGGGGCCTCCGTAAATCCTCCTGCAGCGTTCAGGTCGATTTTCGTGACGGCACTCTCACCACGGTTGGTGTTAATCATCACAACTCCGTTGGCGGCCTTGGTGCCGTACAGCGACGTTCCGTCCTTTAGAACAGTAATGGACTTGATATCATGCACATCGATACTTCCCAGCACATTCGGCTGGAACCCTTCAAAAATGGAGGTCAGGTCGGTTTGTGAATCCCAGATTACACCATCGACGATGTAGAGCGGCTGCGCATTGGCATTCAATGAGTTAAGGCCCCGGATAAAGGTAGCGGCACCAGCACCGTTTGCGCCTGAGCGACTTATGGCTCGCACATCACCTCCAAGTTGTACCTGATATAGTTCGTCCGGTGTCATGGCATACGGGACATCCGTTCCGACATTCTTTGCCGCCTCAACCTGGAAAGTGGTAGAGACACTCCCTGTAGGGCTCTCCACATCCTTGGAATAGCCGTTGAAAGAATTGGAGAAGACTTTGATTTCTATCTGGCTTTTTCCCTTCAGAGGAATTTCACGGCGGGCATAATCCTCTCCCGACACGGTGATTACTTCCTGCAAATGTGCCACCTTCAAAGTGAAATGACCCTGCTCATCTGTGAAAACCTTCTGAAGCGACGACTGTACTGACAGACCGAATGCCGGGGCACCGGATGCCTCGTCGATGACGGATCCTGTCACCTCTATGCCTGAGTCATTTGGCCGGGCCTCACGTGCCGCAACGGGGAGGAGTGCAAACAGCGACAAAGCCAGCACGCAGGCCACTATATGGATAGTATTACTTTTCATAATCATTTCATATCGTTTGTGTCGATGACAGGTTCAAAGATTATAACGTCCGGACGAAGCACATTGGTCAGTCTGGTAGAAGCACGGCGTTGTTTGTTGCTGATCCTGAGCCGCGTCGAAATATCCGACTTGGCTGAGGCATCTTCGTCATAGAGGTTACAGAAGGAAAAAGTATGCTGACCAACCGCTATCGTATCTGTTTTCGTCCCATCCGTCTGCGTAGCCCCAAGTATCGATTTTGCCACCACTAAATTGTCACCGGCATCACGGTATGAAAGTTCGAAACTCACCTTGCAGGGCCGTTCTGTCGCTTCCGTAATGCTTTCTGGTATAAACACACAGTAAATGTTGTATGTCGCAGAAAGGATGTTGGGAATAGGAAACTCCACATAAATCTTATCCAGAGAGGTGGCGTCAGAGGTTACTTCAGCCTCAATATATGTGTTGTTTGATGCGGCGAAGCGCTTTCCGATGCTTGAGCGGGAATAGATATTGGTCTTTTCGGCCGACCTGCCCCATAAGGGCGATTCAGCCTCTATCATGATGGGTTTCAGCCAGGTCTCAGCCGGATGATATGACATGGAACGGTTCAAGTACATATATCCGTTGCTGCACTCGTACAAAACGACATCCCTGAACAGATCCTCCACGTTATACAGGATGGAGCCGGTGGTTGTCACCAGAGAATCGGGCAAATTGTCCAAATCCACATAGCCGCTGAACACCAAGTCCCTGACCATGGTGTTACAGCTGTTTTCCCGTTGGGCAGCCGCCCCTCCTTCGGCACTTCGTGTAACATGGTATTTCCGGACCATGTCATAGTATTCGGTCCAGACTTCATTGTCGGGGAAAAGAACTGTGAAGACGGTGTCTTCATAGTCAATGTCAGCCACTTCATCCAGAAAATAGTTGGCTTCTACAAACACGGAATCGTAGATGGGCTGTCCGTATGCATTGGTTCCGATTTCGGTGCTAAGTAGTGGAGAGAACTCCTTCTTGGTAAGGGATGCGATATAGCTCGCAATGGAATCAGATTCCGCAAGGCGCATGGTCATCTCCAGGATGTTTGGCTTATACACGGCATGACCGCTCAAAGTGTGCACCAGACCATTCTTCACATTGATATTTGCCTGTTTGAGTGCTATCCCTCCAAAGTCCATCCCCACGAATGAGGCTACTTTTCCACTGAGCAGTGTAACTTTTTCTTTTGGATCTCGCTCATTTGAGGTTGAATAGGCAAAGAGGGATATATGGGTGAGGACGAGTTCCATCACCTGCTGCAGGTCATTCAGGTCGATGTCGGTCAGGGCACTGTTGACAGGTGCCCATACTGTAAATGAGGTGTTTTGCGACAGAACCTTGTCATAACCGGTCTGTTTAAGCATGCTGCAGAACGTTGAAAGGTCGCTTTGCGAAGAAAGATACTCCCAGCACGACTGGGTAGGAATCTCTGCCCCTCCCTCATTGTTGTAGTACTCGTGATAGGTCCTGTTCTCACACCCTGCAAAAATTATCGCAAAGGCGGTTAACGCAGACAGACAAATTCTTGAGTTTCTCATATCCTCAATCATTAATGTATATTTTCAGTCAAAATCAATTCTATCGGGCAGAATTCAAGGTAGTCCAGCATAAACTGCGAATCGCCACCGGACATATCATTGCCGATGCCGAGGAAAACGACCGTTACATAATGAGGCTTGGCCTCCTTGAACTCGTATGTGCCCATGATGTATCTCAGGTTGAATTTGCTGTCACGGGCATTGGCGGCATTGTAGCTGTACATCTTGTTGGGAGCATACCATGTATCCGGCCCTTTCATATAGCCACGGTTGCGCATCATCTTGTCATTTTCATACCCGTACGGGTCGTCGGGATTTGTACCCGGAACCTCATGACCGATGGCAGGATCATCGGCCAGAAGTGAGAAATTGACAGGAATTCCGGTGGGAATACTGTCCCAATAGAGCTGGGCAATGCCTCGCCACGCCGTCGGCTGGTAACCCATCCGAACCTCATATTTGCCGGCTGGAATCGGCATGGTCTTAATGGTGAAGTCGTATTGCTGACGGCAATAGATTTCATCCCCTTCAAAATCCTCGTAACAGGTAGCTGCGCCAATGTAGGTGAAGCGGGTTCCGTCAGTACACGTCATATTGTCGAAGTATCCCTTGGGTATCTGATAGGCATGGGTCTTACCCGGCACGCTAGGAGTGGCTTCGGGATTGTTCCCTCGCATGTTGTTGGTGGCCACCTCCTTGAAGTTGGCACTGGCCTCGATGCGCAGACGTTTGCTTGAAAGGAACCGCTCGAAATCCTGAGAATAGACAAGCGGAGCAGTAATCTCATGATAGTACCCGTTGATGGAGCCTCCGTCGGGCTTGTCGATGTAATCGGTCAGCCGTATGCCGGTGTTGGGGTCTTCGGTATCCAGACCGGTTTCGGAATCGGTCATGCTCAGACAGTTGAAAAGGCCGAACGCTGCCTGCCCATCCTTGAAGCCACGGTCAAGTTTCACCTCTATCAGAGTGTTGTCCAATAGGGTGGGAATATACTCGTACAGGTCGTATGTCTCGAACATGTGGGGAGTATCAAAGTCCTTGATAAAACGGCTTGACAAAAGAGTCCTGTCAATCAGATGATAAGCGATATAGCGGTTCAGATAGTTCCGTTTGTCGGTGTATTTGTCGCTGTATGAGGAGGAACCTTTGTAATATTTGGACCAGGTAGGATTGTTGTCCATCCATTCATACTGACCTTTTGCATATTCGTACAACTGCTCAATGTTGTTAATGCCGTTCTTGGAGAGTGTTTCATCACTTTCCGCCAGAATGGTGTAGCCGAACTTCCGGTACAGGGGCAGTTCTTCCACTACCGTATGGGTGAAGCCCGTAGGAGTATAGTCGTCCGGATCATAGTCCTCATCCTCAACCTCAGCCTCGTCAATCATTGACTTGTAGCCCGTCAGCATCATTGCCTCCGTGAAAAGCGTGAACTTTGAATCGGCTGCTATTGCCATTGAGACGCGGTCCTCGGTCGGTTCCAATGCCTGTCCCAACACATGGACGATGCCGTTGTGCAACCGTACATCCTTTTCGATGATTGGGGCGGTACCATTCATGAAAATGGTAGAGGTGGTATCGCGGTAGCTCACACTAATATAGCGGGCATTCATGTTCATGGTAGAAAGTGCCCCTTCGGAGAAAGCCAGTGTTTCAATCGTATCTCCCTTGATAATGTGATTGTAACATATTTTCTTCAGTTCTGCCACCGAGAAGTCGGAGCGTCTGGTCCGCCCCTGATTCTTATAGTATGCCTTCATTGCATCGTTAGTGGGCAGGAAGCAGGTGTAAAGTCCGTGCGCCTTGAGAAGCCCCATCACCCTGGTGGTGTCCAGGATAGCCCCAAACTCAGAAAAGAGTTCCGGCCGGTTGCTTATGTAGTCTCCTATGAGTTCACCGGTGAAGGTGAAGTAGTTATCGACGATATCTTCTGTATAGCATGAATTGAAGCATCCCATCCCTATACAGGAAACCAGAATAATCAGGAAATATTTCTTCATACCTCGTTCCAATGGTTAATTTTCAATTGACGATGAAAGCTTGGACTTGTAAAACGGGTTCTGTTCCAATGATTTGTTAGCCTCAAGCTCCCACTTGTTCACGGGCCAGTAAAGAGCGTTCATCTCCGACATCTTGCCTATGGCTTCTGACCCGGTAATGACATGTGATATATACGAAATCAGCGGAACCGGACTGCCGGCACGACGTGCCAGCCTCATGAGGTCGAACCACCGCTTTCCCTCAAACATAAGTTCGCGCTGCCTTTCACGGAGAATCAGTTCTCCGACGTTGCTGTAGGTCGGATACCTGGAAACAGACAGCGAGTCGGCCGTTGGATTGGAGCGTGTATAGACCCGATTGACCAGGGAGATACACTCCTCAACGGCATCGTTCTTCTTCCAGTAGCATAGCGCCTCGGCCTTCATAAGGATAATGTCGGGCAGACGATAGACAATCCAGTTTGGGGTGTTCGAACGGTAGGAATAGGTGCTGGCCGTCCCGGTGGAATTTTCGGAGCGTTGTATGCCGGCATACTTGAAGATTCGGGTGTTGTTGCTGGAACCGGCACCGTGAGTTACAATAAAATCGCGGTAACGTATATCGGCGCTCATCTTGCTTTCAACGAAAGAGCCGACCGTGTGCTGGAACGGACTGTACTGACCTTTTGTCAGAGCGGAAGGAAACGCTAATGTGCCGTATTTCACATCGTTGTAGCCATACCATCTCCTGACGGGATTGTTCTTCTGGATATCATCATCAAAACCAAGTTCGAAAATGCTTTCAGTCGAGAAGCCTTTGTAGAAAACCTGATAGAACATGTTGTCATACGATGCCAGCTTCAGATCCTTGTCGGAGAGGATGGCATCACAGTAATTGGCACACATCGCATAATCTTCCCTCCAGAGGAAGATATCGGCAAGCAGTGCCCGGACGGCATTCTTTGTGACGCGTCCTTTCGTTTTGGTATTGGTTTCAAACTCTTCACGGGCGTATGGAAGCGCAAGGTGCTCCAGGTCATAGACAATGGAGTCGAGAATGGCAGCTTCCTTTGACTGTGCCACCTGATAATCCTGCGAGTCGTCCAGACTGGGCTGCGTAATCCACGGCACATTCTGGAAAGCCCTCACCAGATAGAAATAGGACAACGAACGAATCGTATATGCCTCTGCCAGGAGTGACCTTAATTTCCCTTCCGTAAAGTTGGCATCCTTTTCAAGCACGCCCGGGGCAAAGTGGATAAGTGTGTTACAGTAATTGATAACTGTGTAGAAACTGCCCCAGGAGGTATATGGAGTCGTCTCGGTGATTTCCTGCTGAAGGACACGTCTGTCGGCATCGGAAATGACGTTTCCTTCCGAAAAATCGTCGCTCCGCAATTCGCCCCAGGCAATCATCCTACTGACACAGTCATCGGTGATGAGTGCCCGGTAGCAGGCCATCAACACAGACTCCACCTCCGACTCAGAAGTCCAGTACTCTTCAAGAATGATTTCGTTGTCGGGATGAAGCTCCAGCCATTTGTCGCACGAACTCATCGTGAGCAACACCATAGAAACACAGGCAATCGCCAACGCCTTATTATGTAGGATTGTTTTCATAGTCGGGTCTCATTAGAAGGTTACAGTCACACTTGCCGTGAAGGATTTTGAACGTGGCGTCTGAGCATTGTCCGTACTCAGACCGAAACTGCCGTAGCCAACCTCCGGATCGACGCCGGTATATTTGGTGAGACAGAAGAGGTTGTTGAGCGTCAGATAGGTGTCAAGCGACTTGATGCCGATAGCCTTGAACCACTCCTTGGGGAAACTGTAACGAATGGTGAGGTATTTCAATCGCAGGAAAGAGGCATCTTCCACAAAACGGTCGCTGCCCAGCCAGTTATAGCCATAGTAGTGAAGGGCACGAGGCATGGCCGTATCGTCACCATCCTTACGCCAGCGCCAGTTCACGGCAATGCTCTGATTATTGTCGTAATACATATTCTCGGCATTCATGCGGGCCGCGTTGATGACCTTGTTGCCGTAACGGTAATTGAAGAAGGCATTCAGCGACAGTTTGCCATAGCGGAGCGTCACCCCGAAACCGCCGTTGAACAGCGGGTTACAGTTGCCGAGATACACTATGTCGAGTTCATCGATGCTTCCGTCGTGATTGACATCCTCATACTTGGCATCACCTCCGCGGAACTGATATTCTTTTGTCGTGCCGGCAGCAAAGACCATGGGAAGCGGCTTGCCTTTCTCATCGACAATTATGTTGCCGCTGGCATCATACGCCACGGGGGCCTCCGCATGGAGATTGTTGTCGTCATAGTCGTACATATAAGTGCCAAGGTAGCGGAAACCATAGATGGAGCCGAACGAGTGCCCCTCCTGCAGGCGGGTCAGGTATGTGCCGTTTGTATAATCGTAATTGGTGTTATAGACATCCAGGATACGCTGGTCAAGTTCAACAATGGTATTCACATAATTGGATATGTTGAAATTGAAATCGAGACTGAACTTGCCGGAGGAGACTACCTTATTAGTAAAGACATTGAATTCCCATCCGTCGTTGTCCATAGTACCGGCATTCATCTGCGGCAGCGAACCGTATCCCGATGTGGAAGGAAGTGCTATGTCGCTGAAGAGCATGTCTTCGGTGCGCTTGTGATAAAAGTTGATGTCAAAGACCAGTTTGCTGCCGAACAGCTCAATATCGGTACCTATATTCCACGATGAGGTCTTTGCCCATCTCAAATCGTTCAGCTTCAGGCTTGACGGGCGGGTGGCAGCCTCTCCCAAATAACTGTCGTATGCAGCATACCGGCTGTAATGGAGATACTCCCGACCGGGCTGCTGTCCGCTGATACCCCATGACGGACGCAGGGACAGCATGTCAAGCCAGCCGTCAGACCAGTCCATCCAGGGTTCGTCGGAAATGTTCCAACGGGCCGAAACTCCGGGGAAATTGCCGAATCTGTTGCCACTGCCGAACTGGGTGCTGCCGTCAGTCCGCATCACCAGGGAAAGGACGTACTTGGACTGGTAGGCATAGTGCGCCTGTGCCAGGAATGCGACACTCCGCCACGAGGAACGGCCGGAAGAGAGTTCTGAAAGATATCCTTCATTTGATGCGTCCTGAGCGGTCGTTGAGGTCAGACCATACGTGCCGATGGACTGGGAACCGGAGTTTCCCATGTTCGCCTGGAAGGAGCCGTAGAGCGACAAGGCATGGTCCGTATTTGAGAACCTCGGCGAATAGGTGATGTTCTGGTCGGTATAGATGGTGAGCGACTCCGAGTCGTAGCCCTTGGCAGAATTGGCGCTGCTGCTATCCCACCTGACATTTGTCGCATTCCATGGCAGGAATCCCGAGTTCTTGTTGTTGTTGATGTCGAAAGAGACATATCCTTCGTACTTCAACTTGTTCGAATGGTCGCCTGTAAAGTCATACTGCAGACGGAATGTGGGGAGTATGCGGAAATTCTTCAAATTGTTTACACCCAAGTTGGCAATGGCCACCGGATTGTGCATGTCGCGCTGTGAGGCGTCGAGCCGGGAGGTGTTGGGAATGTTGTAGTATTTTCCCTCAATCGTGGAGCCGTCAATGTTCTGCTCATAGATGGAGACGTTAGGCATCTTTCGGTATGCAATAGAAAGCAGGTCCTCGTAATTGCGCTGGTTATCGGAATAGGTGTATGAGAAATCCGAAATGGCCCTCAGGCGGTCGGATATCCTGTACTCCAGATAGGCCCTCGTCGAGAAGCGCCTCAGGTGCTGGTTGATGACCGTTCCTGTCTGGTCGTAGTAACCTGCTGTGACACGGAACGATGCCCTGTCGCCGCCGCCAGAAAGGCTAAGATAGTTGTCGTGCGTGTAACCCACCTGGCTCACGGCCGACACCCAGTCGGTATTGTTGTTGAAATTCTCATACTCGGTAAATGACTGGTCGTAGTTGTACTCGTCAACATTGGAGGCATTTTCATCCTGGCGGGGATTGAAATATGCCTGTTTAATCATCATGGTATAATCATCGCCTGAAAGCATGTTGAGAGACTGCGGCTGGACAGCCCGGGTGAAACGGTAGGAATACTGCACGTTGGTCGGTCCGGCCTTACCCTTTTTTGTCGTCACCATCAATACGCCGTTGGCGCCCTTTGACCCCCAGATGGCGGTCGAGGCGGCATCTTTCAGAACGGTGATTTCAAGAATGTCATCCGGGTTGATGCTCAGCATGTTTGCGTAGTCCTCCTCATTGGAGTTTGCAAAGTCGAAGTCTTCAATGTTAGTCTCGTAGGGCACTCCGTTCATGACAATCAGGGGCTCATGGTTGCCGGTTATGGAAGATGTACCTCGGATACGCATCGACGAACCGCTACCGGGGTTGCCGGAGACCGACACGATGTCCAGACCGGCCACACGTCCCTGCAGAGCCTCGTCAAGGGTTCCCACCTGAAGACCCTCGAATTCTGCGGTACTGATTGTCTGCATAGCCATACCCACCTCTCTTTCCGGCACTTGCAGACCGGAACCGTTGTTGGTCATTCGCTGGGCAGTCACCACGGCATCCTTAAGGCT
>DCHH01000045.1 GCA_002315625.1 Bacteroidales bacterium UBA1757 | reverse complement strand
TCTGATTCGACACGGTCCAAGTTGTTCTGCAAACTTTCAATCGTAGTACCCTTGTCGGCCAGGTCCTTCTTGATCTCGGTGAACTGATCCTGTACATAATCATCGCACGAGACGAATGAAAAAGATGCGGTAAGCATCAGTGCCACCACACTTACACCATAGATTAATCTCTTCATTTTGAGTAAATTATTAAATGTTTAAGTAATAAAATGATATTTCTATTTTTTGCTATTTCAGCTTTATGCACTATCAGCAGGCAAAGGTAATGCATTTTTTCATATTCACATCGTTTTCAACTATTTTTTTATATTTTTTTTTACTCGTGCCAAATCACTCCCCTCCAGGCTTTGGTTTCAACTCGTCAGGATTGGCCTTGGAAAATGTCTGATGCCCTGCAGAATGCTCAGAAAAGAGGGTCATTACCTGTTTGTATGACACCTCAAAGGCGGGACGGAACTGGATTGAATGCATATAATTGACAACAGATTTATACAATTGGCGTGCGACCGGACGTTCATCCAACCCGCTTTCCAGGTCTGCCGTAGTCACAATTATGCGTCCCTCGCCAACCTTTGCCTCAAAAAGCATACCGATTTTCCTGTTCAGGAACCAGGTGTCTATACTCTGGATGACAGGCTGGAAGCCCTCAGGGAAATCCGAAAGAAGCATCACCTGAGAACGGTTCACAATCTCCCACCACTGTAGCGAAGAGTAGAAATCCGTCGGGAAATCATTGAAAAGAGGATGTCTTGGATTGACCAGGATACCCGTAGTATGAGGCGGGCGCATCTTAAACCAGGATGTATTCCAGAAGACCGGCTGGTATTGCTGCACAATGTCAGCACCGTATGTAATCTTCCCGGCAGCAAGCAAGAGTACATCCCCACCGTTTTCAAGAACTTCCTTAACAGTATCATTCCATGTATGGGAAACATATATACCATCTAATGACGGAAGTTGCTTCTGTGACGGATAGACATAGATATCCCAGCTGTTACAAGCCTCCGTTCCCTCCAACAGGACCTCCAGGGTATAGGCCGAGGCCTCCTGGACAAACGACAGGTCTATGTCGATGTCTCCTATTCGCTGGTTATTTCCTATCTCCAGGTTCGTCTTTGGCAGCCGTCCGGAAAGGCAGACATGACCGTTCGCATCCCGCAATCGCCAGACAGGTTGCACGTCGGAAAGGGGACCGGAGCTGAAATGAGCCACTTCCGCCTGTGCTTTCAGCGTCTCATTGTTCTCAAAAACGAACTTCTCCATCCTGACAAGCGGGACGGTAGGGGCACAGAACTGACGGAAGTCCTCAGCCGTGGCATAGCCCTTTTCATCCCAGAACACATCCAACACTCCTACTAATGCCGACCCCTGGCCTGAATAATCGTTCAGGGAAAGCAATTGGAAACCGGCATAGTCTGGAGTACGGAGAGTCTTTTCTATTTCATGTTTGTAGCAAAGCAGCTGGAGTTTTCCTGAGGCCATCATGAAGTCGTGCCCAAGGTCTGCCATATCATGGTCTGCAAGGTCCTCCTTGAAGAGCTCGAAATTCAGCGCCTTGTTCACCCCCGTGTATTTCTTAATACTGTTCAGGTCTGGGAATGCACACCATTGTCCTGTCTCGTGAGAAATAAACGGCTCTAATACCGGCTGTCCCTTATAGAACCCCGACTCCATCCTGAAATCGGAGAACGACTCCGGACGGGTTTTGCTCCAGTTCAGCCCGCGGGCACCTGCCTTGACATGGTACTGGTTCTTTGGCTGCCAGTCCCATCCGCCGCCAACCGAGGCTCCCGTGTAAATGCGACGTGAATCCGTAGCCTTCCAATAGTCAACAAAATCACTCACCCATTTCACCCAGCGTCCCCGGGGCTCATTGCCGCATGCTAACATGCAGAAGGAGGCATAGTTGCCGTACTGCTTTGTCATACGTATTGTTTCGTCCAGCAGGTATTTATCAATAGGCCAGCCGTATCCCAATGCGCTGCCGTGATTCGGCCAGCTTGGTCCCTCAGGCTGAAGATACATTCCCACTAGGTCTGCCGCAATGAAAGCGGCCTCCGGCGGGCAGAAAGAATGGAATCGCATGTGGTTAAGCCCGTAGTCCTTGCAGATACGGAAAATCCGCTCCCATGATGCCACATCCATAGGGGCATAGCCCGTTGCAGGAAAGCAGCAGTTTTCGACCGTTCCCCGCATCAGGGTCTTGCGTCCGTTAATGCATATCCACCGTCCGTCAATTGAAATCTCGCGCATTCCAAACTGGACATGCTTCGTATCACACACCTTATTATATATAGCATCCGCTGTCAACCGGTAAAGTGCCGGATTGAACTCGTCCCAAAGGAGCATTCCTTCACCGAACTTGAGCATCAGTTCGACTCTTTCGGTGGAACCCGCCGGCAACTGCACATTTGAAGTCACAGTCTCTGTGGCATCGCTTTTGTCCGAATTGAAACTTTCAGCTGAAATACTTACTGAAGCATCTGCTTTTGTCTTTCCTGCGTTGACGAGTGTCAGCTGAACTTTGGCCTGACGATTTTCTATATCAGGAAAAACCTGAATGTCATCAATATACACTTTTGGCCGGCACTGCAGTTCCATTTTGCCGACGACTCCATTCCAGTTTCCCTGCGTTTGGTCTGTAACGCTGTGGGAATCGGGGCCTACATTCACCTCTCCTATACGGTTATCAACCCGAACGGTCAACAGATGGCGGCCGGGAGTCAGTGCAGATGGCAGGACAAACTCATGGGGAACGCACAGCGAAGTGTCCTTTCCCACCTCCACATCATCTATCCAGACCCTGCTTTCAATATGGGGGCGTTCCAGGAAAAGGATAATGTGTTCACCCCGCCACGATTTCGGCACTACCACTTCGCGCTGATACCAAGCCACGCCAACATAGTGACGGTCAGGGGTTAGGAAGAACGGGAATTTTACATTTCCCTCCTGACGGTACTTTTCCATAGCCGGATTGAAGTAGAACGAACTGTCGTAGATACTGCCCGTCCACTCCGTCTTAAGCGACGGGATGTCCCCTTTCAGGTTTTCCGGCATCGAACCGGGCAACATTACGGTTTCGTCCCAGTCGGCGGTATTGAACCATGCCTCCTTCAAGCCAATATCATCGCGGTCCATACGGAACCGCCACTTGCCTCCAAGGTCAATGGTAGAAGCCGAAGCCACAATTGTCGTCAGACAAAGGAACGCAGTCAGGATAGAATGTCTCATAAGTTTGAAAAATCCGATTATATTTACTTACATGAGAATATTGTGAAAATAGTCGAAATCGGCGTGCCCGCCGGTCTGCTGAGTCGGATAGCAATAAAGCGCACTTCTGTATCCCGTAAAGAAATCAAGTGTGTAGCGCATCTTGTACAGAAGAGGCACATCCGTCCAGTCACCGCCGTTAAGCGAGTAGCTCATACATACCACATCGGCCTCCTGCTCAGGATTCTCAGGTGTGAAGACATAACTGAGCCTCAGCCATACCTTATCTTGCTCCAACGGCAAATCCAGAGCCACCTGCTCGTCCTGGCAAAGAAGGCGAATGTCATTTATCCGTCCCCTCTTAGGCACACGTGAGACAGCCTCAAGATGCTTGCTGCCATCATCGGCCACGGTAACGCCAATCCTGCAATAATTACTCTGGAAGGCGCACAGGCCGGCATGGTCGCCCTTCTGGAGTCCGGAAGCATCTAAAAGAACCTCTGAGCAGCAGGCAGGGCCGACTGTACGCTGGGTGAGGGTATTGCGTGCATCCATCACACCGGCAGCCAGATGACCGCATGTCAGGCGAAGGCTTCCGGGGCACTCGGTAAGCGACCAAAAATCATTATCAGGTTTATGGTTCCACTGCCAAACCAGGGCCAGCTCATTCTTTCCGCTGTCAAACTCATCGTTATCCCACACATAGTCATCCCCGCAAGGAGGCAGGTTGACAGAGAACTGCTTTACAGGGACGGTGTTGTCGCCAAGTATGGGCCATCCATCGACCCATGTTACCGGCTGAAGTGTCGGGATGCGACCTACCGCCCCATGGTCCTGGAACATAATCGCATACCAGTCTCCGTTCTGTGTCTCAATGATACCTCCCTGGGCCACTCCGTCGCCACGGCCGTCAAATGCACCTTGCAACACTGTCTTGCTTTCATACTCGCCCAGGAGCGATTTGCTGCGCCAGCAGGTCTCGGTACGGACACCTCCCATCGGCCAGTCGATTTCCAGCACATAATAATAGTCACCAATATGGTAGAAATGTGCGCCTTCTGCACGCAGCATGATGCCTTCTCGCGGCGAAGAAATCAGAAGCTGGTCCACACCTCCTTCAAGCACTCCCGACAAATCGGGTTTCAGTTCAGTAATGCGAAGGTCGCCGTTTCCCCAGACCAGGAAGACCCGACCATCCTCAAACAGGAGGCTTGCATCGTGGAACGGCCTGTCAATGACGGTCTGCTCCCACTTGCCGTTCTCGATGTCGTCAGTTTTATAGATAAAGGTCTTGCGCTGATCGTTTGCAATAAATAAGGTGTAGTAGGTCCCTTCGTGATACCTCAACGATGCAGCCCACTGTCCCTTTCCGTACGCATTGTTTCCTTCTCGCAAGTTATAGACATCGTCATCGGCCAGACAGTCATACACATAATTTACAATCCTCCAGTGAACCAGGTCCTTCGAGTGCATAATCGGGGCACCAGGGCAGAAGTACATCGTGGTACTTACCATGTAGTAATCTTCTCCGACCCTTATCAGATCGTTGTCCGGAATATCCGTATAAGTCAATGGATTGACACAATCGGTTGTCTGCACTTTTGCAGTGCACGAAGATGCCGCAACAGCCAGCAGCATCAAAACAGGAATGTAGAACCTATTCATATCTTTGGAATTAGAGGCGGACAAAGATAGTTTTTTTACTTCAAAAAACAACACCATAGCAATAGTCGTGAAAAACATCGGGATTTTTTGGATATTTCGGATGATTGAAGTACTTTTGCGGGCCGATTTTCCGAGGACTATTTCCGTCGGAGAGTCCAACCTTTTATTTATTAACTTTTTAAACAACTAAAGCAGTGGACAGTTTGAGTTACAAAACCATTTCTGTGAACAAAGCAACAGCACAAAAAGAATGGGTTGTAGTCGATGCTACAGACCAGGTGCTTGGCCGTTTGGGGACTAAGGTGGCCAAGTTGCTGAGAGGTAAGTACAAACCGAGCTTTACTCCGAACGTTGACTGTGGTGACAATGTCATCATCATCAATGCAGAGAAAGCCATACTTACCGGTTCAAAATGGAACGACCGCGTGTATTTACGCCACACAGGTTATCCCGGTGGCCAGCGCGAAACCACCCCGGCCAGAATGCTGGCAAAGAACCCCGAAGAACTTTACAGAAAAGTCATCAAGGGTATGCTTCCTAAGAACCGTTTGGGCGAAGCCATCATCAACAACATGTATGTCTATGTTGGCTCAGAGCACAATCAAGAGGCTCAGAATCCGAAAGTTATTGATTTAAACACGCTTAAGTAATTATGGAAGTTTTCAATGCAGTTGGCAGGAGAAAAGCCGCCGTTGCCCGCGTTTTCATCTCGGAAGGAACCGGTAAGATTGTCATCAACAAGAGAGACCTGAACACCTATTTTCCTTCGCCCCTTTTGCAGTATGTTGTACTGCAGCCTCTCAATAAGCTTGAAGTCGCTGAAAAATACGACATCCGCATCAATCTTGTCGGTGGCGGTTACAACGGACAGGCTGAAGCAGCCCGTCTGGGTATTGCCCGCGCCCTGGTCAAGATCAATCCCGAAGACAAGTCGGCCCTCAGATCAGAAGGTTTCATGACTCGCGACTCACGTATCGTCGAGCGTAAGAAAGCCGGTCGTCCAAAGGCCCGCAAGCGTTTCCAGTTCAGCAAACGTTAGTTTTTTACTGGCGTCTATTCCTTATTTTATCAGGAATAAAGCTGAAATACTTTATTTACAACACTGCTCATAAAATACGTTTAGTATCTAAATCCTCAGGACTTCTGCTTGGCGCAGGGCTACCCGAGGGTTGAATGAGCCCCAAAAGAATGTAAACGAAAACAATTACAACTATGTCAAGAACAAATTTTGATCAGTTACTGGAAGCCGGCGTACATTTCGGACACCTCAAAAGAAAATGGAACCCCGCCATGGCTCCTTATATCTTCATGGAACGCAATGGTATTCATATCATTGACCTGAACAAGACTGTCATCGCCATCGATGAAGCCGCCGAGGCCATGAAGAACATCGCCCGTCAAGGCAAGCGCATCCTTTTCGTCGCCACCAAGAAGCAGGCCAAGGATGTCATCGCCGAGAAGGCCACTTCAGTCGGAATGCCATACGTCATCGAGCGCTGGCCCGGTGGCATGCTGACAAACTTCCCGACCATCCGCAAGGCCGTCAAGAAGATGGCTTCAATTGATAAGATGGAAGCCGACGGCACCTTCAGCAACCTTTCCAAGAGAGAGCGTCTGCAGATTTCACGTCAGCGCGCCAAGTTGGAGAAGAACCTCGGCAGCATCGCTGACCTGAGCCGTCTTCCCTCCGCCCTGTTCGTAGTCGATGTCCTCAAGGAGCAGATTGCCGTTCATGAGGCCAACCGTCTGGGTATCCCCGTGTTCGCCATGGTCGATACCAATTCCAACCCCAACAACATCGATTTCGTCATTCCCGCAAACGACGATGCAACCAAGAGCATTGAAGTCGTCCTGAATGCTGTCTGTGCCGCCATCAACGAAGGTTTGGAAGAGCGCAAGGTTGAAAAGGCCGATGCTGATGCAGCCGCCGAGCAGGAAGAAGAAGCCGTTGAGGAAGAGGCTCCCCGCCGCGAACGCCGCAATAGCCGTCCTCGCCGCGAGCGCATCCAGAAGGAAGACGAAGAGGCTATGAAGGCCCGCGTCGCCGGCAAGTTCGCCTCCAAGGAAGACGAAGAGTAATCCAACCACTTAAAACAGATTAAGAATTATGGCAGTTACAATGGCAGACATCCAGCACCTCCGCAAGATGACGGGTGCCGGTATGATGGATTGCAAGAAGGCTTTGGAAGAAGCCGCAAATGATATGGAAAAGGCTATCGAAATCATCCGTAAGCGTGGTCAGGCCATCGCCGCAAAGCGCAGCGACCGCGAGGCTTCCGAAGGATGTGCTCTGGCCGCTACGAAGGATGGATTCGCAGCCGTTCTGGCCCTGAAGTGCGAAACCGACTTCGTCGCCAAGAATGCCGACTTCGTTGCCCTGACCCAGTCTATCCTTGATTTGGCTATGGCAAAGCAGCCCGCTACGAAGGACGAACTCCTTGCCCTCGACATGAACGGTCTTACCGTTGCCGAGCGCATCACCGAGCGCAGCGGTGTCACCGGAGAGAAGATGGAACTTGATATGTATGACTTCGTCAAGGGAGCTTTTGCTATGGACTATATCCATCCGGGCAACAAGCTGGCCGTGGTAGTCGCCTTCAACAAGGTTGCCGACTATCAGGTAGCACGCGACATCGCCATGCAGGTTGCAGCCATGAACCCCGTTGCTCTGGACCGCAGTTCAGTTCCCGCCGATATCGTGGCAAAGGAACTTGAAATCGGCCGCGAGAAGGCCCGCGAAGAAGGCAAGCCCGATAACCTGCTGGATCGCATCGCCCAGGGTCGTCTGAACAAGTTCTATCAGGAGAGCACTCTTATGGAACAGGAGTTCATCAAGGATGGCAAGATCAATATCACCACCTACCTCAAGCAGGCTGACAAGGATCTCGCCCCCATCGCCTTCAAGCGTCTGAACCTGAATCAGGACGAGTAATCAGAAATCATTTGCCCCTAATGAGGGCCATAATAGGCAGGCAGTAACAAAAGTTGCTGCCTGCTTGTTTTTTCTTACAACTTGCACTACCTTAGCACCGCTATGAAAATATTGGCTGTAGGAATGAATTACCAACCGCATATCAGCGAGTTGGATGGTATGGCACTCCATTTCGAGCAGCCTGAAAAACCTGTGTTCTTCCTGAAGCCCGACTCCGCTCTGGCTAGCGATAGCACGCCATTTTTCCTGCCCGATTTCGCCCAACAGTTCGACTATGAATGTGAGCTGGTTGTGCGAATTTCCAAACTCGGGAAAAACATAGCCGAGAAGTTTGCCCACCGTTACTACGATGCCGTCACGCTTGGATTAGACATGACAGCACGCGACCTCCAGCGCTCTGCAAAAAGCAATGGACTTCCATGGGCAGTGAGCAAGGGCTTCGACCAGTCTGCCATCGTCGGCACTTTCATCCCCGTCGAAGGAATAGACCCCCTGAATCTGAATTTTCGAATGACGCTGAACGGACAGACCGTCCAGCAGGCCAATACCAGCGAGATGATTTTCAGCATTGATGCCCTCATTGCCGAGGCAAGCCGCTATTTCACCCTTAAGACCGGCGACCTGCTCTTTTCCGGGACACCTTCCGGTGTGGGTCCTGTCCATATCGGAGACACTCTCGACGGGTATCTTGAGGATAGACCCATGTTTCATGTCCGCATCAAATGACAAGCAAGATGAGCATACGCAAGATTATTGTCATTTTTTCACTGCTTATCGGAGCACTACCACTGCAGGCTGTTACCATCAACTACAGCAGCGACCCGGATGAGTGTCTTTCCATATACAATACGACTATTTCCGAAGACGAATTACCGGACATTTCATCCGGGCAGAAGACACTCTGCCTCCGTTTCCCTGTCTATGAACCGGTAAAAGCCCAAGGTGAGCTTGGATGGCTGAAAAAGGCCGACCTGCCCCAATACCCGGTACTTGATGTCCGAGTTGGTATGGAGCGCAAGAAAGAATGTTGGGATGTCTCTTTCTGCCCTTACGTGAAAAGGGGCGGCCGCTTCTTCAGACTTGTCTCATTTGAATGGGGATTCCAGGAAGAGCTGAAGGCTGTAACCAAAAGTTTGGATGTGCCCTCCTATTCAAATACAACCAAGGCCGTTAACGACCCGTCACGCTATGCTGCACATTCCTTGCTAGCCCAAGGTAACTGGCTAAAAATCAGCGTTTCATCAACTGGCATCTACACAATTTCCTACAAAGACCTTGAGAAAAAAGGAATAGACCCCGGAAAGGCACAAATCTATGGTTACGGCGGCCGTATGCTGAAGGAGGATTTCAGCAAGGCTTATACCGACGACCTCCCGGAAGTTCCATCCTACCGAGATGACGACAACAGCCGTCTTGTCTTTTACGGTGTGGGGCCCTGCAACTGGACATACTCGTCGAATAAGTCTGTTTTTGTCCGGGAGAACAATCCATACAGCACAAAAGGATATTACTTCATCGGCGAGAGGGCCGAAGGGACATTGACTGTCGAGACCATCTCTTCTACGGCGACCCCCACTGTCGAAAGTTCCGCCTACACTGACCTTCAGCTTCATGAGAAGGACCTGTACAATCTTGGCAAGACCGGCCGGGAGTGCTACGGAGAAGACTTCGTGACCTCCGCCACCCAGAAATTCACTTTCAATACTGACCACGCCATGAAAGGAGAGCAGTCAAGGGTGTTGATTGACTTTGCAGCCCGCAGTACATCATCCTCCTCTCTTCGGGTCTATCTTAATGACGAGAACTTTGCCACGGTAACCATTTCCTCCATATCTGCCGACAACAACTACACCTACGCCAATGCCGTGCAATCCCTGCGCACTTTCAACGCTTCCCCTGATAATTCCGAGCTCAATATCACCCTGGCCTATCAGTCCAACGGAGGTACAGTCAAGGCGGCCCATCTTAACTACATCATTGCGAATATCCGTAAGGAATTGTACATGACCGATAAGGTATTACTCTTCCGCGACCCGTCATCCGTTAAAGCGGGTGCCACCTGCAAATACACACTGTCGGGGGCTGATGCATCGACTATTGTTTTGGATGTAACCGACCCTCAGTCAGTCAGGCAGGTGAAGGGGAACTACAGCAACAATCAGTTCATCTTCCAGGCCGACTGTTCCATCCTGCACGAATACGCCGCCATAAAACTTGGCTCCAAGCTTTCGGAAGCGACGATTGAAGGGAACGTGGAATCTCAGGACCTACACGGCCTGCCTCAGCCTCAGATGGTAATAATTACTCCCAATGAATTCATAGGGCAAGCACATCGGTTAGCCGAAGCCCACAATAGCTACGACGGTCTGAAGGTCGCAGTCGTGACCGATGAACAGATCTACAACGAATTTTCGTCTGGCACCCCGGATGCAACTGCCTACCGGCGCTTCATGAAAATGTTCTATGACCGTGCAAAGAATGACATCGAGATGCCACAGTCACTGCTGCTATTCGGAGACGGAGTATATGACAACCGCTTGGTGACAAACACATTCAAGTATATCAGCAACAAACCGAACAAGTTGCTCACTTACGAATCTGAAGAATCATTAGAGGGGACCACCTCCTTTGTCAGTGACGACTATTTCGGCTTTCTGGACGACACTGAGGGTGTCAATCTGGCCACTGACAAACTCGACATTGGAGTTGGAAGATTTCCGGTCGCAACCGCCGAACAGGCATCCATGGCCGTTGACAAAGCGCTGTACTATCTGAAGAACGGCGACAAGGGGACATGGAAGAACACCCTCTGCTTCATGGCTGACGACGGAGATAACAACACTCACGTTTCTCATGCCAATACACTGGCAGACCAGGTAACGTCCCAGCACCCGGAATTCATAGTCAACAAGATTTACGTTGATGCCTTCAACAGGGTCTCAACAGTCTCGGGAAGCACCACGCCGGATGCCAACAAGCGCTTCATGAGCCTGCTCACTTCCGGGCTGCTGATGCTCAATTACAGCGGTCACGGCTCGACCACCGCATGGACAGCCGAAGGGCTTCTCACATATCAGGACATACAGCAGATGCGTAACACACGCCTACCCCTCTGGGTGACAGCCACCTGTGATTTCTGCCGCTACGACGATAGCGAGGATAGCGGCGGTGAAACCGTTTTCCGCAACCCAAACGGCGGAGCCATCGCCCTTATTACAACTTCCCGCATTGTCTATTCGGGGCCGAACTTCACCCTGAACAAAGCAGTCATCTCAAATATTTTCAACCGCAGCGGCAACAAACGTCTCACACTGGGAGAGGTGATGCGCCAGACCAAGCGTTCATCAGCCCTGCAATCAGACCGTAACAAACTGAGTTTCGCCCTTATAGGAGATCCTGCTCTCAAACTGGGATACCCTGAATATCA